>NZ_AP025245.1:1931250-2253125 GCF_021655615.1 Acidianus sp. HS-5 | reverse complement strand
TGGAGCATTAAAATCTTTAGGTAAATCGCTCGTCATGCATATTACATACTCATCACAACAAGTTACGCAAACACCTTCCTTAAGTTCCTTTTTTGTCTCTTCTGGAATGTTCAAGGCTTATACTTAATTACCTCTTGCAAATTAAAAACATACATGATATCTGCAGTAGGCAAAAAAGTAGTTTCCACGCAGAATTATATCGCAAGCTATGTTGGAGCAAAAGTTCTGGAAAACGGTGGAAATGCATTCGATGCCGCAATAGCAATAAGTGCAGTACTGTCTGTAGTTTTGCCTCATACTAGCGGTCTTGGAGGAGACGGTTTTATAGTAATAAAAACTCCTGAAGGGATAAAGGCTTATAATTCTTCAGGATGGTCTCCTAAAAATTTGAAGGTAGAAAGGATTAGTGAGAGAGATCCTAATTCTATAGTAGTTCCAGGTTTGGCTGATCTATGGAATTATTTGGAGGAAAATTACACTACAATGGATCTTTACGAACTACTCAAGCCAGCAATTTCACTGACTACAAATGGATTTTACGTGGGTAGAACTCTGCATCATGCAATAATATCTTCGCCTAAATTTAATCCTCAGTTTGAAAAGATATTTGGAAACAAGAGATTCGGCGATTTTATAAGATTACCTAAGCTAAGTAAGATTCTTAAAGATCTTTCGAGGAACCCAAGGGAATTCTATGAAGGGAAGGTTTCCCAAGAAATTGTAGATGGCTTAAAAACTCAAGGAGTTCCAGTAGAAGAGGATGACTTTTCAGAATTTCACGGAGAAGAGGTAACTCTCGTAAAAACAAGTTACAAAGATTATGAGATTTACGAGTTTCCACCTAATACACAAGGGCTTACGACTCTCCAAATATTGAAAATGGTTGAGTTGTCTGGAATAAATAAACTGCCCTATAATGATATTAAAAGAGTTAATAATCATGTTAAAATTTCAATTCTGGCTTATGACGATAGAGATAGATATATAGCAGATCCGAGGTTTTATCAACCACCTTCATATTTACTTGATGAGGGATATTTAATTCAGAGAATGACAAGCGAAGGAATTCCAGTAAATTTATATGGTGGAGATACTACTTTCTTTGCCGTTTCTGACGGAGAAAACGAAGTCGGATTTGTTCAGAGCTTATTTTATCCTTTCGGCTCAGGGATAATTGTTAATGATGTTGTATTTAATAATAGAGGCTATGGATTTAAGGATGGAGTAAATAAGCCAGAGGGTAGAAAAAGGCCTCTCCACACTCTTTCTGTCTTGCTAGCTAGTAAGGATAATGAGGACGTTATAATAGGTTGTGCTGGTGGAGATTTGAGACCTCAAATACATTCTGAAGTTTTTGAATATTATGCTGACTATTCTATGGAGATAGATGAGGCAGTTAATGCCCCGAGATTCATGTATGTTAATGGTAAAGTTATTGCAGAGAAGAGGTTAGGTATACCTGCTACTCAAACTGAGTATTTATCCAGCGAAGTAGGAATAGTCCAGGCCATGAAAAGGAAAGGAAATAAGTTCATAGCGGTTGCCGATCCTAGGAGTGAAGGGGTTGCTCTTCCGGTTCAGTAATACAACCGGCTTTGTTAAAAGCTATTAGTAGAGCACCGAATTCTGGGCTCTTCTTTTTATCTAGTGCTATTATGCCTTCTTTTTTCAATAAGTCTACAACATAAGATTTAAACAGCTTAGATGAGAACATTCCTCCGTTCATATAGGCGATTTTTATTCCTAGCTTCTTTGAGATGTGAATGGCATCTTCACTAAGCTCTTTTGCTGCTAAGTAAAACAGTTCTTGAGCTTTCTTATCTCCCTTATTTGCTGCAATATCAACTACTTCAGCTAAAGAAGCTATTTCATCAATTTTATGTCCTTCATGATAAGTCCACTTTATTAAATCGTCCAAGCTATTTATCGAAAGCTTCTCCATTATTAAATCTGCTAATATTGTCTTCTCCTCTCTTCCGTCTAACATTTTTACAAGTAACCTTAGTGCCTTTCTCCCTATCCAATATGCCGAACCTTCATCTGAGAGTAACCAACCGGCTCCTCCTACTCTTATCCTTTTCTTCCCATCATAACCCATTATTACGCTTCCTGTTCCAGAAATTATTATAATTCCCGGCTTACCTCTAGTTTCTGCATAGAGAGATATAAAAGAATCATGCTCAATAATAGTCTCCTTTGCTAAATCCTTAAGTGCTGAGGAAAGTATCTCATAATCGTATTTAGAATCCAATCCCGCTAGACCTATACAAGCTACGTCTGGTTTTAATCCCTTCGTTGACTTATAAATTGCATCTCTTATATTATTTACAGTGTCTTCTAGACCTATATTATGGAAATTTCCTGGACCGGATTCCCCTGTACCTATAAACTTACCTTCACATGTATATGCTATAGAAATAGTGGAAGTTCCTCCTGCATCTACACCAACAAGGATCATAGTATATATTTTAATTTATAAGAAAAAAGTTTTCCTAGTCATGCCATAAACGTTTTTAGTATGTTAATTTAGAAAGTATTGATGAGAGTTCTAATCCTAGGAATAGATGGGTACATAGGTTGGGCTTTAGCTTTAAGATTGGTATCAAAAAATCACGAAGTCTACGGAATGGATAACTTATCTACTAGGAAGGCAGTAGAAGAAATCGGTTCTGATTCCGCCTTCCCTCTTCCTACCCCTGAGGATAGAGTTAATGCAGTAAAGAAGTACTTAAACTCTGAAATAAAATTCTACAAAGGAGATATATCAAATAATGAAAAATTAAGAGAGATAATAAAAGAATCCAAGCCAGATGTAATAGTAGATTTTGCTGAACAGAGATCTGCACCTTATTCAATGAGAGATTTGAGGCATGCAGTCTACACGATAAATAATAACTTGGATGGTACACTGAATTTGATCTACCTCGTTAAAGAGATTGATCCTTCAATACATATTCTAAAAATGGGAACAATGGGAGAATACGGTACTCCAAACTTTGATATTCCAGAATCAGCTTTCATAGAAGCTATAATCAACGGTAAGGAGGATAAAATTTTCACGCCTAGATGGGGAGGATCTGTTTATCATTTTTCTAAAATATTTGATAGTTACCTTTTGGCTTACTTTAACCGACTCTTCGGATTAACTATAACTGACATAATGCAAGGACCAGTTTACGGTAGCAGAATCTCTGAAATAGTTAACGAGTCTTTAAGGACTAGATTCGACTTCGATGAAGTCTGGGGTACTGTAGTGAATAGATTCTGCGTAGAAGCTGTACTGGGACTTCCTTTAACACCTTACGGTAAAGGAGGCCAAACTAGAGGATTTATATCACTTGAGGATAGCGTTGAGGCATTAAGAACGTTAATAGAACATCCTCCTAATCCCGGTGAATATAGGGTAGTTAATCAATTCATGGAAGTTCATAGCGTGAACGAGATAGCTCAAATAGTTAAGGACTCTGCGGAAGAATTAGGTCTTCATGTAGAAATAAAACATGTTGAAAATCCCAGAGTTGAAGCTGAGGAACATTATTATAATCCTGAAAGAAAAATTCTAGAATCTTTAGGTTTTACTCCTAAAAGGTTCATGAAAGAAGAAGTAAAGAACATGATAGAGGATTTAATGCCTTACAAGGAAAGGCTTGAGAGATTTAAGCATGTGATTATGCCCAAGACTAAGTGGAGGTGAATTGATTAAAGGAATAAGTAAGGGCCTCGTAATAGTGCTCTGGATCGCCTACATTAAGCCATTTCTCTTTCTCTAAAAGTATCGCATAAATTTCTCCCCCGTTGTCAAGCAATTTCTTTATTCCGTAAGTTAACTCGAGCTCTCCCTCATAATTATTAACCTCCTTTAAGGCATCAAAAATGGCAGGCTTGAAAATATAAACTGCGGATATTGCTAGCTTAGAAAAAGGACTCTTTGGTTTCTCTTGCGCATCTATTATCTTATACAATTTATGATTCTTGAATTCTCCTTTTTCTTCAGCCTTTACAATTCCATATCTGAACGGATTATCAACTTCTCTTAATAATAATACTGCATCAGGTTTGTTTTCCTCGTACAGTTCAGATGCTTCAGAATATCCACCTGTAAGAACTCCGTCATCTGCATGAACGAAGAATGGTTCATTACCTACAAAATTCTCCGACTTAAGTACTGCGTCTCCAAAACCTTTAGGATCCTTCTGGAAAGTGAAACTAATACCTTCCCTTTCATATAGATAGTCCATCAATAATTTTGTATTCTTTCCAATCACGATACAGAAAATATTTACTCCGACAGAAGACAATGACGACATTATCAAGTCTATTATAGGCCTCATTACTCTTTTTCCATCTTCTTCCTTAAAAAGAGGTAAAAGAGCCTTAGGTAAGACAGAAGTAATATATTTCATTCTACTGCCTTTTCCCGCAGCAGTTATTACTGCCTTCCTTATCATGCTAGTCTACCTAAAGCTTCTTCTACACTTTTACCCCTTACCACGTCTGCTATTGCTTTGGCCATAGCAGTTGGATCTTTAGCTTGCCATAAGTTCCTACCAACTGTAACTCCGCTAGCTCCTGCATCCACTGCGTCCTTAAGCATTGCTAAAAACTCCTTATCATCTTTAGTCTTTGGACCTCCTCTGATCAGTATTGGAGCAAATGCCACGTTTACTACCTCCTTGAACTCTTCCTTATTTCCAGTATAATCCACTTTCAAAATATCAGCACCAATTTCTGAAGCGAGCCTAGTAACATATTTTACTAGGTTTACATCTTTTATTGAATCAGGATTTTCTGGAGATACGTATAAGGGTTCTATAATAAACGGAATTCCGTAATCATGTGCCTCTTCTCTTGCTTTTGCTAACGCTTCCACGTTATATCCTTCAATTCTATCATCTCCATAACCTACTACCAGGTAAGTAACAACAGCATCAGCTCCTGCCTCTACTGCTTCCTTAACCTGGTAAACCATTGAATAGTAACCTTGAGAGTACTTCTTCTCCTTCCTCCACACATTTGCAGTATCCAGCCTAGCAATCAGCATTGGAGAATTCCTGCTATAAAAGCTCTCTTCAACAAGTTTGAGCATTGCTGGAGTCATTTGCAACGCGTCAGGAATGTTGGAAAGCTTTTCAACTATCTCTATCGGATTTTCTATACCTTTTAATGGGCCCATTACAAGACCATGATCTAAAGCTACTACGAAAGCTTTTCCTTTCTCAAAAAGCCTTTTCATTCTAATAGTTAATCCAGACATTATTCTAAACAAGATTTATAGCTTAAAGTTTTTTATTTCTCTAATTATAGAATGTATTAGATATCTTGCGTAAGGATTGAGAATGTAACTTAATACAATATATAATCCTAAAGCTAAGGACGTTAGTTCAGCCATTATAATCAACTGCTCTATTGCCCTGACTTTGCTTAATCCGATAAAAGGTAAAGAAGAAACTATTGAAATCAGTAGGGAAATTACAACTTCCTTTAAAGGAAAATTGAAATTGTAAATCTTCTTTGACATACTGTAAGAGGAAAAGAACATGCCCAAAGAGTTAATTAGTAGCGCTAGTGAGATGAAAACTGCAAGTATCGGTGAGATCTTGTATATATTTCCACCTCTTAACAAATAAATCAAAAATAGAGAAGAAGAAACTCCTATTGCAGAAATTATAACATTTCTAGTAGTAAGTCTAGCAGTATGTCCTTTAAATTCACCTTTAGACTCTACTGCTAAAGATTCATCAGCCATATATATTGCCTTATAAAAAATAGTATAGGCTGATCTCACGAATGTTGAAAAAGATAACACAATTAACGCATATATTGATGCAATATATTCTGGTCTAAGGACATAAAGCAACCTTTCCCCATCTACGAAGATTATTAAGAGAAATATTCCACCTACAGAAAAGTAGAATTTTATTGCAGTTTCTATTAATTTAGGATCTTTACTCTCTTGAAGCTTTAATATTAAGCCGTCAGTAGCTGCTTGAGACCAACCTACTAAGTTCGATATTATTAATGCAGATTCAAAGTAAGATACTGGAACTGCCGAATTTACTATGAAAACTACAACCCAAACTAGAGTTGCTTCAATCATTAATTGCACATAATTCATAATAAATACTATCGATTTCTTAACTGCAGAAAGAGCTACCTTAAAGTCTATTCCTAACCTTGCATTAACGAATCCTAGGTTAAAAGCTATTTGAACTACGTATCCTAAGGAATATGCAAAAATAACAGCATTTATAGATAAATTCAAATAAAACATCATAACAAGTGCAGAGATCAGTCTAGCTACTTGGAATCCAGAGGCACTTATTGCCGTCAATCTAGGAGATTTACCTATTGCAACTGAGCCAGAAATTCTATTTAGATAAATGAGTACAATGAGTAAGATTGCAGTGTAGAAATATAAGGATTGATTATAACCAGCAGAATGCATGAATATCGGAATTAAAATGAAATACACCAGAGAAGAAATAGACCCAGCAATAGCATTAATAATTATTATGCCTCCAACGTCTTTACCTTCAGCAGAATATCTAGAAGTTATTGATGAAAAGAGATCTGCGGGAATAGTGAAATATCCAGTAATAAGTACGTAAATGTATTGCCAGACTCCGAAAGTTTCTATTGATATGGAAGATAAGTATCTTACTGCAAGAAAAGAAAAGAGAAAAGAAATTGGAGCTACTACAGTCCTAATTAGGAGATTAAATAATCCTATCCTAACAAAGCCAGGGGATTTCTTGGATCTTAGCATATTAATCACAAAAGAGGTATTTCTCTATCTTTTCAAGGACTTCCTTTTCCGTATAGTTTAAGTTAACATTTATTTCCTTCTTTTTTGTAACATTTATTTCAGGTAAATTAATACAATCTTTTGTATTCATTATCTCCTTTATTATACCTTCAAGCGTTGTCCTCTTATCTTTAGACAACTTCAGAAGAATATCGTACCATTCTACCCAGATCTTAATTTTCACAATCAAAAAATAAAAGAAAAAATAATAAGACTTATCCTAATCTAAGTAATTCTCGTACATATCATCTAATGCCCTTGCCACATCCCTTATTGATAATATACCAGTAAGTTTTCCGTCCTCGCCAACTACAGGAAGATGCCTAATATTGTTTGTCCTCATTAAACTTAAGGCCCCAGTTATTGGTGCATCTTCTCTTATTGTAATTAATGACACGGTCATTATTTCCTCTGCTTTAGCATTTAGGTCTTTTCCACTTCCCAAAGCTCTTACAACATCCTTTTCGGTTATTATACCTACGGGCTTTCCATTATCAACAACTATTACTGAACCTACATTATTTTTAGTCATGATTTCCGTGACTTCCTTTAAACTAAGAGATTTCTCCACAGAAACTACGTTATTTTTCATGTATTCTTTAACTACTTCCTCCATAGTAATATATTCTGGCTCATAAATAAAAGATTTTAGAAAGATATGATAGTCTAGAATTACCTTATCAATTGGCTAACATGTTTAATATACCGGTAATAATTATTAAGACTTAAAATGTACTATAAGAATAAAAATAATGATTTTTTTCAGATTATGATATTCATTTAAACAAGCATAATTATAGCATAGATAACGTCCTTATAGCACTTGACAAGATTAAATTGTATCAGAGGTAAAGTTCACATTAAACGGTAGTTAGACACTAAATGAAATTTCGATAGCTCTATTCATAATAAAAATCTCGAATAACCTTTTTAAACCCCATGAGGAATATGAAAATTTGATAAGTATGAACTTAACAGTCTTAAAACTCAGACTAGGAATGGTGCTAACTAGTATAGGAATTTTCTTACTAGGTTTTGCAGTAGTTTTTGCAGTAGTTAGCTACTTCTATGGATTAAGTTTCGCTCCAGCAGTGATAATTGGAATACTTAGCTTCGTGATTGCCTTAAATATAATACAATGGTTATTCGGTCCATATATGATAAACGCAATGTACAAAGCAGTTGAAGTTACGCCTAATGATCCAAAGTACGGCTGGTTAGTTAACATAGTTGACGAAGTTGCACAGTACAATAGAATTTCACCACCTCCAAAGGTATACATAGCCAACGTACCGTTCCCCAACGCATTTGCTTATGGAAGCCCTATTGCAGGAAAAAGAGTTGCAATAACTTTACCTTTACTAAAGATCTTAAATAAGGATGAAATAAAGGCAGTCTTAGGACATGAGTTAGGGCATTTGAGACATAGGGATGTCGAATTATTAATGGCAATAGGATTAATTCCTGCATTAATCTTCTGGATAGGATATTCGCTAATGTGGAGCGGAATGCTAGGAGGCGGAGGAGAAGGTAGAAATAACAATGGTGGAATGCTATGGTTGGTGGGAATTGCATTATTAGCTGTGAGTTACCTCTTCCAATTCTTTCTATTGTACTTGAATAGGATGAGAGAAGCCTATGCTGATGTGAATTCCGCTCAAACTATTCCAGGAGGAGCAGAAAACCTTCAGAGGGCCTTGGCTAAAATAACTTTATCAATGGATCCTGAAACAGTTGAAAGATATAGGAGGAAGAATAATAATAACGTAGCTAATATGTTATTCTTTGCACCTCCAGAGGTTCAGGAAGATATTCCAGATAACAACGTTAATGAACTTATAGAATACTGGAAGCATGAAAAGGTATCGTGGTTTGCAGACTTCTTTAGCGATCATCCACACCCTGCAAAAAGGATACAGCTTTTAGAAAAACTTAAGTATTCTCAGTAAAAATTTTTTATTCGTATTCTATGGTAGCTGGGGGTTTAGAAGTTACATCATAAAATACTTCTTTAATTTCCTTATTATTCTTCACAATTTCGCAAGCGATTTCCTTCAGTTTATCCAGTGAAATTTTAGCAAAATCTGCTGTCATAAAGTCTTGAGTTATAACTGCCCTAATTCCTACTGAATATTTGCCTTCGTCTTTTTCATTTATTAACATTCCTACATGAGTTACATCATATTTAGTAATCCTTTGAACTATTTCTCTAACTTTTTCATAGTCGTCAATTTCAGGAATAGACGCAATTTTACCATAGCTTCTTACGTCACCTTTAACTCCTGTAGCCCTAGTATCATAAATGTAAACTGGGACTTTAGCTTCTGTTGATATTCTCTCATCTAAAACTTTCTGTGAGTCTATAATTACTGAAAAATACTGCGAATATTCCATGCCCTTTAATCTGTCTTCAACAATTTCATTAACTTCTCTCTCTATATCCAGTTTTTCTTTCGTGAGCTTTCCTACTACCCTTATTAATAAACCTGGACCTGGAAAAGGTTGTCTTTCAGATATCTCCTTAGGTAGTCCTAAATACCTTGCCAATGCCCTTACTTCATCCTTGTAAAGGTCTGCTAAAGGTTCTATTACCTTAAATCCCCATTCTTTCTCAGTATTAATGCCCAACTGAACTAAAACGTTATGTTGTGTTTTAATTCCTCCTTGAGTTTCTACCCAATCTGCGGCTATTGTACCTTGTACTAGGTATTTTATACCGTTTTCTTTAGCTATATTAGAAAGAGTTGAGTAAAATATTTCCCTGAACTTTTTCCTCTTTTCTTCGGCATCAGAAATCCCTTCTAACCTTGTAATAAATTCATCGCTTTTATCTAATATTTGAAGAGGTAAAATACCAGTAAGCATTTCTTTAACTTTCTTGGCCTCGTTTTTTCTCAAAAAGCCCGTATCTATCATAATAGGAAGTAATTGTTTTCCCAGAATTTTGTACATTAATACTGCAGCAGTAGTGCTGTCTACTCCACCACTTATTGCCGCTAGAATTTTTTCGTCTCCTATCTCGTTTAATATTTGCGGCTTTACTTCTTCAATGAAACTTTCAGGATTAAACACATGTAACTATTTTCCTTGAGTATATATTTCTTTAATCTCATCAACGTAGACGTTTTGTTTAAGAACTTTCTCAATTTTCTCTGACATTGAAATTATCTCTTCCTCCATTGATTTAGAGTAAATTTTAACTCCAAAATCTTCTAGCAAGTTCCTACTGTACAACGAGCCATGAATGCTTAATCCAAGCTTATCCTCTTTAAAAGATCCGTCATCGATTTCTACTTCTTTATCGTTCCTCCTCATTATGGTTAAGAGAGGTTTATCTTTTTCATAATTAATTCTTCCCCTTCTTATCTCGTAACCTCTTATTCCTTTACCGTTCCGTATTATTCCTTCACTCATTGATACTACTTTCTCCTCATCGAATTTTACAGTAAAATCAAACATCCCTAGGCCTTCATATTCCCTAGGTTCTCCGCTCTCTATTCCTAAAGGGTCTATAAGCTTTTTACCCATTATCTGAAATCCTCCGCAGATTCCTAGTATTTTCCTCTTCCTTATCTCGTCTACAAATCCTCTTTCTTTTAGCCAAATTAAGGACTCGTAAGTATTCCTACTGCCTGGAAGTATAATAATGTCGTCCTTTCTTAGTTTCTTAGGATTATTTATAAACCTTATAGAGGCATTAGACTTTAGCAATGCGAAAAACTCATTAAAATTGCTCATGTAAGGATAATTTATTATTGCTATGCTAGCTTCGTCTCCTTCTCCGAAGTCCTTAATGTTCATTGAGTCTTCAGGCATTGTTAATTCCTCTTCCAGATAAGGGATAACTCCTAGAAACTTCATTCCTGTTTTTTCATTAAGCCATTTTATTGCACTGTCTAGAAGGGATTGAGAACCCCTAAATTTGTTTATGATGAAGCCTTTTAGAGAGCCTCTAACTGAAGGAGGCAACATTTGGTAAACTCCGTAAGCTGAGGAGAATGCACCCCCTCTATCTATATCCAAAACAAGGATTCCAGGAATTCCTTCTTTCATTGGCAGGAAGGCTGTTAAATCTCTTTCCATAAAATTAGGTTCTATACCCCCTGCTGCTTCTATAACGTAGTTTTCTTTTATGTTTTCCTTAATTTTATCCCAAAATTTCGGTATAAGAGTATAATAATTTTCTGGGTTCAAATTTCCTAAAGATTTACCGAAGAATATGACTTCAATTTTTCCAGAAGTTGATGGCTTTAAAAGTACTGGGTTCATGGAATTTCTTGGCTTTAAATTTGCTCCTATTGCTTGGAAAGCCTGTATGAATGCAATTTCTCCTCCTTCCTGTGAAGGAAATGAATTTAAAGACATATTTTGAGATTTAAAAGGTATTCCCTTCAATATCCTGACAAGTCCTGCAGTTACGAGAGATTTCCCAGAGTCACTCATTGTTGAAGAAATTATAATTGCCATAATTATCTTAAATCGATGAAGGCTTTAAAAGGCGTTCTTTCACAGTTATCGTTTTTTACAATAATACCATCAACAAACGCAAGTCTTGAAGATATTGCTACGTATAGCTTTATTTCACCTATTTTCGTAGGACTTGTAACTGGCGTAATTGATTTTGCAGCTTATTTTTCTCTCTTTCACCTCTTGAGTTATTCTTCGAGGTTCGGTATTATTATTACAGTCGAAGTAATAAGAGGATTCAATCACTTAGACGGCTTACTGGATTTTGGCGATGCAGTAATGATAAAAGGAGATTATGAAAAAAGGTTAAAGGCATTAAAAGATGTTGCAGTAGGAAGCGGAGGAATAGGCTTAGCAATAGTCTATTTTTCTCTTTTCCTTATTTCCTTATGCAATTTTCCTAGTCCTTCTCTTAAAACTCTTTTAATTTTAATTTCAGCTGAAGTGCTTTCCAGAGATCTCGGAATCTTGATTCTTTCGCTACTTAAGCCAATGGAATCTAGCTATCTAGGAAAGTTATTCCATAGTAAATTAAATAAAAGAAAGTTCATAATATTAATAGAAGCATTGCCGTTTTTCGTTTTTAGTCCTCTATCTGTTGTCTTTTTTCTTATTCTTTTTGTATTTTTTTATAAAATAGGGGATACAGTATTGAGAGGTTCTTCAGGAGATTTAATAGGAGCTATAATAACGTTATCATTTCCTCTGTTCTTACTTATAGAAAGACTTTTTTCTTTTCCTATTCTTTAACTCTTGTTGCTTCCCATATTGTTTTTAGCATTAGCAATAGATTTAATTTTCGGAGAGCCACCAATCTATATTCACCCCGTAGTTTATACGGGAAAAATCTCTGAAAAATTAATAAAACCTTACAAGGGTTATACATATGGAGTCATAATTTGGTTTATATCAATAATTCCAGTAGAAATAGCTTTCTCAATACTTCCTTTCTACATACCGATATTTTTGGTCAAACTCATTGTCTTAGCACTATTCCTTAAAACTACTTTTTCAATAAGGATGTTATACAAGATTGTCGACAGATCGAAGGAGTTAGACAATAATGCAAGGAATCTAGTACAACAAATTGTCAGAAGAGATTTATCTAATGTTAGTCCAGGATATATAGCTTCTGCAGCAATTGAGTCTTTATTCGAAAGTTTAGTAGATGGAATAATATCTCCTTTATTTTGGTTCTTAATTCTTGGTTTGCCTGGTGCAATGCTACAAAGGTTAGCAAATACCATGGACAGTATGGTAGGTTATAAAACAAAGGAATTATATAAGGAAGGCTACTTTTCTGCAAAAGTTGATACTATCATGAATTATATTCCGGCTAGGCTAGCTGGATTACTAATGATAATTGCCGGAAAGCTTTTAGGGATTAAGAAAGAAGAAGGAAATCCTTTTAAATTTCTGAAAGATACACAAATTGAAAGCATTAACGCAAGGTATCCAATTTGTATAGCATCTGCTTTACTTGGAGTAAAGTTAGAGAAAAAAGGGTACTATACTGTAGGAGAAGGTAGTTTGCCTGGAAAAGATGATATTGAAAAATCTCTTAAATTATTTAAACTTACTTTGATCCTCTTCCTTATAATACTTTCAACCGTATATTATAGCCTTTATGGTTTTGCCCTCTTTAGCTATCCTTACGGCATCATTAAATTCCTCTAACTTAAACTTGTGAGTAACTAACTTCATTACATCCATCTTTTTGTCAGAAATTACTTTCAATGCCTCTTTAGTATCTTCCTCAACTGCAGCGTTACTTGATATTATTGAAATTTCGTTATTCAGAAGATCGCTTATATCATAATTTAATATTGTACCTTTGTAAGGAACTCCGAAGAGCAATACTCTGCCTCCCTTTCTCACAGAGTATAACGCGGTTAATATTGCAGAAGGAGCCCCAGAAGCTATTATTGCTACGTCAACTCCTCTACCATCTGTAAGCTTCTTTACTTCATCCTCAACTTTAACAACCTTTGGGTTAAATACCTCATCTGCTCCTACCTTTCTAGCGTATTCATTACGAAACTCGGAAATATCTGAAACGTAAACTTTTCCTGCGCCATTTACTTTAGCCATCATTACATGCAATAATCCCATAGGTCCTGCTCCAACTATAAGGACATAATCATCTTTATCAATGAATACCCTTCTCTGTGCCCTTATTACCGTTGCTAAGGGTTCTATGAATGAACCTTCTTCGAAAGATACGTTATCTGGTAATTTTAATATTCCTCCCCTGCTAACGTTCCATGCAGGTACTCTGAAGTAGTCTGCAAATCCTCCAGGGTCTAAATTAGTCTTCCTGTAATAAGGACACATTGTAGGACTTCCTTTTTTACAATAGTAGCACTCGTAATCAGGAACGTGATGATGAGCGAAAACTCTGTCTCCTTCTTTTAGCCAATTTACTGTAGATTCTGCTATTATTCCTGCAGGCTCGTGACCTAAAATTGGCTGTGAGGCAGTATATTGTCCGCATATTTTTTCTACATCTGTCCCGCAAAGTCCACAGGCTTTCATTTTTACTAAAACATCCCCAGAATTAAGCTTAGGTACCGGAACTTCTTTTAATACGGGCCTTCCGTTTTCAAGGATTATTGCTTTCATAATTTTATACTTAAACGACTGGCTTATAAGACAAGTTTACTTTCGGTTTTGAGCAAATATATTTATAGTAATACGTCTTAAATACCTTTATGCAAATAATCATTTTCGGATTACTCTCTCTATTATTCATAAACATTGCTTACTTTGCAGTATCAGTAGTATTAGCCAAGAGATTTAAACCAATAAAGTATGATTTTCTTGGAAAACAAATTGAACTCAAGATTAAAGAAGATCCAAGGATTAACGCTTTTTCAGTAATAAGTGGTAAGATTTTGATAACTTCGGCTAGCTTAAACTTACCAAAAGATGAATTAGACGCTATGATTGCTCATGAGATGGGACACATAAAATTACATCACCACTTAAAAATGTTGATATTAGTTAACGCATTAGTACTTTTATTCTTCTATACTGCTGAAATTTCCTTGATTCTGTTCGTTATTGCTGGAATTTCCATTGTTTTAATTCAAAGATTCATCTCAAGGAAATTTGAAATACAAGCCGATAAGTACGCTTCCAAACTAGTTGGTAAAGGATCTTTAGTGAACTTAATATCAAAGTACGGAGAAATAAAATCGAATATCTTCTCAACTCATCCTCCTTCCTCTGTAAGAATAAAGAAGATATAAACTACCTCTTCTATTACTATTTATGCAATATATAGGAAAGCCTATAAGGAGGATAGAAGATCCTAAGCTAATTTCTGGAAAAGGATCTTACGTTGACGATATAAAACTTCCTGGAGAAATGTTTGTAGCTTTTTTAAGATCAACAAAACCTCACGCTAAAATTCATGTAAAAAAGTCTGAGAACGTTTTCACTGGAGAAGACATAAACCCAGGGAAAGATTTTCCCATAGCAAATAAAGAAACAACCTACGTTGGTCAACCAATAGCCGCAATAATAGCAAAGGATAGATATGAAGCTTACGATTTGCTTGAAAGCATAGAAGTTGAATATGAAGATTTACCTTACGTTCTAGATCCAGCAGATGCAATAAAAGACGATGTAAAAGTCTACTCAGGCTTAAATTCTAACATTTACTTCCAGAAGAGTTTTTCATCTGGAAATCCCGAAAAAGTTCTTTCGGAGTCATTAGTCATAGAAGGAGAACTAATAAACCAAAGAGTCATAGCTTCGCCTATTGAACCTAGGGGAATTTTAGCTCACTTTGACGGACAAAGGCTTAACATTTGGGCTTCAACTCAGTCAGCTCATTTTATGAGGAGAAACCTTGTTGAATTCTTGGGATATTCTAACATAAGAGTTATTCAGCCCGACGTTGGAGGAGCTTTCGGAAGTAAAATAGTTACGCATCCAGAGCAGTACGCTGTAGCTAAATTGGCAATGAAGTTAGGAGTACCATTAAAGTGGGTCCCTACAAGAACTGAAGAGATGATAAGCGCAGGTCATGGTAGAGATAAGAAGTTGAAATTTAAGGTTGGATTTACCAGAGACGGTAAGATTACCGCATTACTTGGGACAATTATAGCAGATCTAGGAGCTCCTTATGCTGATGCAAACGACGACGAATCAGGAAACGTTATTAGCACTTCTAAAATGATTTTAGGGCCTTATAAAATAAGGGATGCTCTAATAACGTCTTATGCTGTTCATACAAATAAAGTTCCTACAACTTCTTATAGAGGAGCAGGTAGGCCAGAGGCCACTTACTTTATAGAAAGGATAGTAAATATGGTAGCTAACGAACTTAAAATGGATCCTATAGACATTAGACTAAAGAACATTATAAAGCCCGAAGAAATGCCCTATGGAAGCGCTTTCGGAATAACTTATGATTCAGGTAATTATGTTGAAATCTTAAATAGAGCAAGAGAATACTTTGATAAACTAAAATCTGAAGGAGAAAAAGATGATTGTATAGGATTAGCAATGTACGTAGAAATTACTGGTTTTGGCCCATGGGAAGTTGCAAGAGTATTTGCTAAATCTGACGGAAAAATAATAGCAATAACGGGTTCTGGACCTCACGGGCAAGGAGACGCTACCGGGTTTGCACAAATAGTTGCTGAAACATTACAAGTGCCAATAGAGAACGTTGAAGTGAGGTGGGGAGATACTGATATAATAGAGGATGGAATAGGAACTTGGGGTAGTAGGACTATAACTGTAGGTGGTTCTGCGATGCTAAAAGCTTCTGAGGAATTAAAGAAGAGACTTAATGAAGCTGCAGCAAAAATGTTGCAAGCGGATATAGAGGAAATTGATTACTCGGAAGGAAAGTTTACTAATAAGAAGACCGGAAGATCTGCTAGCTTCTCTGAAGTTATTTCCTTTGCTTACAAGAATGGAATAAGCCTAGACGTAACTTATGTGTATCCTACAAGTAAGCCTACTAGTCCTTACGGAGTTCACATGGCTTTAGTAAACGTTGACAAAGAACTAGGAAAAATAAAAGTAAAAAAATACGTAGCAATAGATGATATAGGCAGAGTAATAAATCCATTAACTGCAGAAGGGCAAATTCACGGTGGAGTCATGCAAGGGATTGCCCAAGCACTCTATGAGGAGGCGGTTATAGATTCTCAAGGAAATGTAGTAAATTCCAACCTAGATGATTATACAGTACCTACTGCAGTGGAAAGCCCTACATATTTATGGACTTACATAGAGAGGGGATTATCGAATCATCCTACCGGAAGTAAAGGAGTAGGAGAAGCAGGAGCTGTAGTTTCTACTCCAGTAATAGCTAATGCTGTTGAAAACTGTTTAGGAAAGAGAATATATAAAATACCTATCAAACCGGATGATCTATAATGCAGAGACATTTTTTATCTGAGAAAGATTCCAAAGATTTTCTTGACAAAATAAAGGAGAAATACAACATAATCTTATCACCTCAAAAGATTGAGATAGGTAAGGAGAAGAAGGAGGTTTACTATTTCTTAGATGGAGTTCTTTCCTTCTTTTCACAAGATATAATTCCTACACTCTGTGCTGTTTATAAACTTAATATCTCTTTACCTTCGGTTAAGGTAGATGAAGGAGCAGTAAGAGCTGTATTAAAAGGTGCTGATCTTTTTGTGCCTGGAATAAAGGAGTTTAATTGTAATTGCAAACCAGGAGATATAATTGCCGTTACTACTATGGACGGAAAGGCTATAGCTATTATGAAAGTTCTTATAAGCAAGGAAGATGCAGAAAAAGAAAAGAGAGGAAAATTTTCAAAGAATTTACATTACCTAGGAGATGAAATATGGAAAATATGCAAATAAATAAGAAAGTTACTATAGTAATACCAACTTTTAATGAGAGAGATAACATTGTTAGATTGCTCCCTCTCCTAAGCAAGGTAATAAGAGCTAGCATAATAATAGTGGACGATGATAGTCAGGATGGTACTGCTGAAGCAGTAAAATCCTTAAATTCGCCCAATATTCAAATAATCATAAGGAAAAATGAAAAGGGTCTTGGCTCTGCAATTAGGACTGGGATACTAAAAGCCATAGAGAGCAGTGCAGATTACATAGTTACCATGGATGCCGATTTGAGTCACGATCCAGTTTACCTTCCTTCAATGTACGAGAAGGCAAGAGAAGGATACGACCTCATAATAGGTTCCAGATATGTTAAAGGTGGAGGAATAGAAAATTGGCCTCTAAAGAGAAGAGTTATTAGCTGGGGAGCAAACTTTTTAGTTAGATTACTTTTACGTTCCCCTCTTCATGATAACACGTCTAATTATAGAGTATATTCGACCAGGGCAGCAAAAGAGGCTTTAAAGTGTGAAAGTGCTGATGGTTATGAATTTCAAATATGTGCGGTTTACAGAGTATTACGAGCAAACTTCCCAGTAGCTGAAGTCCCAATAGTTTTTAAAGACCGTGAAATTGGTAAAAGCAAACTAACTAGTAGACAGATTTACAAGTGGTTTAAATATGTAATTCACTTAACTAAAAGCTAATAATATTCCTTATTCTTTTTCCTGAGCTTTATTACTTCAGTTTTTAATTCTTCAATTTCCTTTTTTAAAGCATTGATTTCACTTTCATGAATTTCTATTATCTTCTTTAAATTTTCTACAGAATCATCTTGAACAATTTTCAGTTTTACGTTTTCTTTTTCATCCATCTCGACAAAACCTAGCCTGGTTAATTCTCTTACGTATCCTTTAGCAGTTTTTGGAGAAACCTTAAGCTCCAAAGCTAGATCCCTTAAGTTTATTTCTCCTTTTTGTTTAACAATATTTATTACATCTTGTAATCTAGGCGTAAGCTCCATGATAAGTTTTTTGAATAGTAGTACTTTTAAGCACTTGGGCAGATTTTATTAGGGAAAATTGGCCCTATTACTTACAGAAAAAGACGTAGTAAATTTATTAAAATTTGAAGATGCTTACAATGCGTTAAAGGAAGCCTTCATTGAGTGGGAAAATAAACTTGGAGTAAATTCTAAAAGAATGAGAACTTCGATTTCTGGTTCCACATTAACTTGTCAGGCAGGTGGGTTGCAAGGTTATCTCGGAATTAAAACTTTTATAAAGGGAAATTTCGTCTCCCTCCTCTTTTCTACTTCTGGAGAACTTTTGATGATAGTTGAGGCAGATAGATTAAGCCAAATAAGAACTGGTACCCTTGCAGTCCTTGCCTCTGATTATATTCAATTAAAGTATAATACAGTAGGAATTATTGGGCTAGGAAAGCAAGGGCTAGCACATGTTGAGGCTTTTTATGAACTTAAAAAAATAGAACCAATAGTAATTTCTAGGTCTCAAGATAGGATAAACAAAGCTCTTAGAGTACTGAATTCTGAAGGGATAAAAGTTAAGGTAGCAGGGTCTTATAAGGACGTATTTCTTAACTCTGAAGTAGTAACTTCTGTTACTTCATCTAAAGATCCATTCATTAAACTTGACTATGTAAGAAAAGGAATGCATATTAACTTGATGGGCTCAAATATACCAGAAAGAGTTGAGGCTTTTCCAGAATTAATTAAGGCTTCTTCTATAATAGTTGTTGAAGATATACAACAGGCATTAGAAGAAGCTGGAGATCTAATTTTAGCTCATAAGATGGGGATGCTTGACGAAAGCAAACTCATTCAATTATCTTCAATAATATCTGGAAAAATTGAAAAGAAAGCAGATGATATCTCAATATTCAAATCTACCGGAATAGGATTAGAAGACGTTGCTGTTATGAAGATTCTTTATGAGAAAGCTAAGAAAAAAGGTATAGGAAAAGAAATAGAAGTGAAAGGAACATGGTCTCGAGAATAGGAAAGGAGATAGAAATTTCACCCGTAGAATTAGCTTCTCAATTAGCAAAAAAAGCAAGAATAAATCTAGCAAGCGGATCGCCAGATCCAAGAGTTATTCCTATTAACGAAATTAAGGAAGCCTACAGTGAAGTATTGGAAGACGTGAAATCGCTTTTTTACCCAGGGGCAGGAGGACAAGAGGAATTAAAGAAGGAAATTGAAGAGCATTATCTGCAATTTTTAGGCTTAAACAAGGGAAATGACGAAATAGTAGTAACCAGCGGAGCTCAACATGCAATGGAGTTATTAGGAAAATATTTCCTCGAGAATGATGTAACAGCTGTTGAAAACCCTACATTTATAGAGACTTTTAATACAATAAAACTTAGGTCTTCAGTAGTTTTGCCAATAGGACTAGATAATAAAGGAATTAAAGTTGAAGAGCTTGAGGAATTCCTTAAGATTATTAAGATTAAACTACTTTACGTAATTCCAAACTGCCATAACCCAGCGGGAGTAAATTTAGATGAGGAAAGGAGAAAATACCTTGCAGAATTAGCGGAGACATATGATTTTTACATTTTAGAGGACGATCCTTACAGACCTATAGCCGGTTGCGTTCCTAAACCTATAAAGTACTTTGATAAAAGCGGTAGAGTAATTTACATCAGTTCATTTAGTAAAATCCTTGCACCAGGCTTAAGAATAGGCTTTATCTTGGCTAATAAGGAAATTGCAGAAAAAATATCTTTACTGGAGCAACTTGACTTTTCAACCTCAACTGTTAACCAATACGTAGTATCGAGGTTAATAAGAAAGGGAACAGTTACCAGAAGGATGAAAGAACTTTATGAGTATTACTCCAAGAAAATGAAAATTCTAAAAGATTCCCTATTAGATAAAGGACTAACTAAATTCAACGATCCGAAATGCGGGTTCTTCTTACTTTTAGACATTGAAAAAGATAGCTGGAAGGTATTTAATAACGCGATTACCCTAGGTTTAAGCTTCGTTCCTGCAAAGCCGTTCTTCCTAAGAGGAGGAGATACTATGGCCAGGCTTAGCATAACAATGTCTACTGATGAGGAAATAAAAGAAGGAGTTAATATCCTTAAAAGGGCTATTCAGATCACGTAAATATCTTTTCTTAACTTATTTAAAGGATAGGCTTCCTTTTCTCCCATAACTACCATATCTTCTATTCTAATGCCGAATTTCTCTGGCAAATATATCCCTGGCTCTACAGTGAAGGTCATATTTTCTTCTATTACTTGTTCACTATCCTGCGAAATGTAAGGGTCTTCATGAACGTCAATTCCTATGCCGTGTCCTGTTCTGTGAATGAAGAACTGAGAATATCCCGCTTTAGATATTATTTCTCTAGCTATAGAATCTATCTCTTTACCCTTCATTCCGTTCTTTGCTCTCTCAGCAGACTCCTGTGCCTCAAGTACAATGTCATGAATATTTTCGACTTCTCCAGAAGGCTTTCCTAAGGAAACCACTCTTGTAGTATCTGTGGAATATCCCTTATATTTTACGCCGAAATCTACTATTATTATATCACCTCTCTTCACTTTCCTATCAGTACATCTTAAATGAGGCATTGAGGTATTTGGTCCAGAAGTCAATATCGGCTTAAAAGAAACTCCTTCGGCGCCGTTATCCTTAAATATTTCCTCGAGTTTATCAGCAAGTTTGCATTCAGAATCACCTTCTTTTATCTCGTTAAGAAATTGCATAAAGCTCTTTTCTGCAATATTCAGTCCTTCTTTCATTATTTCTAGTTCTTTCTCATCTTTTCTCATCCTTAATTCCTTCAAGAGAGTTGATGCAATGAGAAGAGTAGATGGACTGAATTTTTTAATTAAATTTACAGTAAAAAGCGACCATAATTGATCGTCAATTGCTATAGTTGAGTTCATTTTTATATCAATCTTTGAATAAGCGTCTTCTCCATCAACGTAAGAAATTATCTCAAAACCGTACTTTGATAGTTGCTCTTCATATAGTTTTGGAGCAAGAAAATAACAAGTCCCTTCACCTACTATGAAAAATAAAGGTCTTTCCATTTGCTCTTCCGTAAATCCGGTCAAGTAAAACATATTACTTGTGGGGCCTATAACAACGTAATCTATCCCTTTTTCTTTCATCATATTCTGAAGCTTCTTTACCCTGTTCATATTACCTTTTTTGTATTCAAGAATATAAGCAAGCAGTAGTCATTATAGACGATGAAAATAACATTTCTAGGCACTGGATCGGGATCAACACTAGGCTCTAAGAGGGCAAAGTCGTCCATCATGATCTCAGACGATAACGATAACATAATTTTAGACATGGGAAACGGTGCAAATTCAAGACTTGAGGATTTAGGATTTCCTGAAATTAATGCAATATTTTTGACTCATCTTCATATCGATCACATTAACGGAGTTTTTGACTATTTAGTACAGAGAAAGATAAAGAGAATACAGGACGTAAGAATATATTCTCCTCTAGGATTTTCCAGATTACTTGAAGTTTACAAGACTCTTGGAAACAACATTTCTGCAGAAATTCATGAGGATAAATTACCTAAAGTCAAAATAGGTGATCTTGAAGTTTACTCGGTTGAAGCATGTCATGCAATATATGCAATATCTTACGTAATAACTGACGGTAAAAAGAAGATAATATACTCAGGAGATACTTCAGAGCCTTGTGACGGAATTGTTGAGGAAAGCAAAGATGCGGACTTAATAATACATGAAGCTACTTGTATAGAGGGTTGCGAGATTTACGGACATACTCCTTTACCTAAGCTTAAGGAGGTTTTTCAAGGAAAGAGAGTAATAATAACTCATATACCTTCACAAATTGAGGATAAGTATTCTAACCTTGGAGACTACATTATGGCTTTTGATGGGCTGATATGGAATGTGTAGGATTTTAGCGTTTAAGGAAAAAGAAAGAATTAATGGAGAAGTACTTAAGGCTTTTGTAAATTCTGCAAGATATGATCCTTTCTCCCCATATAAATCTCACCCTGATGGCTGGGGTTTCATAATTCTTGTAAAGAAAAATGGGAGCTGGAGGAGCATATATTACAGATCTCCAGAGCCTATATTTCAGGATGATTTGTCTTTGTTAACTTCAATTAAAGGAGATGAGATCCTCGGAATAATCCACGCAAGAAAAGCCGGCAAGAAATTTTTACAAGGTTTAACTCACGCTCATCCTTATCATGCAAGGGCAGGAGCTTACGATCTTTACTTTGCTCATAACGGCTCTATATCTCGCAGCGCTTTTCAAAATCCTTCATTACCTTATACTGATAGTTACATGTTTTTACTAAAAATAGTTGATGAAGTAAGTAAATCGAATGACGTTAGAAACTCCTTTAGAATAACTTTTAATAGCTTTAAAGAGTATGCGGCTAGCCTTAATTCTGCATTACTTTCCTTCTCTGAAGGAGAAGGTCCTTTAATTCAAGTTGGGTATTATTATAATAAGAGGGAAGCAGTCGACTACTCTGAAGAGTACTTTAAACTTTACATTTGGAGAAATTATGTATTTTCCTCGACAATAAAATATTATCTAGGTAATGCTGATAATGAGCTTGTTTATGGAGATATAATATATTTATAATGATTGTTTCAACTTTAGATACTTAGACTTAAAACTTTGGAAATAAGTATTTACATATGGCACTTGAATTAGAGAATTTGGAAAGAAGGTATTTAGATGAGAATGGATTTAAAATAAATGAGAAACCTATTAACGGCTACGAGATTGCATTTAGATATATACCAATAAACTCTGTAAAGGAGATAATAGTCTATAAAATAGAGAACGAGAAGGAAGTTCAAATATCTCAGTTTTCGAGTTTAGATAATCCCTTAGATATTGCAAAATCATTAGAAGGATATCCTCAAGGAGTAACTCAGGAAGTTCTTCAATTATTAAAATAGGACAATTTTTTACATGTCATAGTATAAGTTATTTCATAAGTAAGTTTTTATATATTTTTATTTATGCCGGAAGAGTTAGTTGAGGCTCAAATTATAGATTTTGGCAGATTAAAAGAAATATATAGTGATATATTATATTATGAAAATTATAAATCAATATTAAAAAAGACTGGAGGAATAGATCCTCCACCACCACAGTCTTTGCGAGCATTACCATTCAGCGGTAAAAGGGTTGGGCCTCTTAACTTAATAAACGTAGGGAACGTAGTAAAAATTAAGGATATAGGAGCAATAGTTAAACCAACTAAAGAAGGCACGCCAATTTACGCTATAGTAGACTTTTCACAAGGAATAAAAGTACTTCTAGCTTATGAGGAAGAAAGCCCAATAGTAGGCATAGATATAGGAATTAGGCACCTCTTTACTATTGTAGCAATACTAAATCACGGCAAATTATATAAGGTAAAATATGTTGGAGACAAAAAAATGTTAGATATATTTTCCAAGTACTTGGGGGACTCGCAAGGTTTAGTTTATTTAAACGATATAAAGGAAAGAGTTAGACGACCAGTAAATGAGACTGTAAGATTTTTAGAGGAATTAAAACCTAAAGTAATAGCAATAGAAGACCTCAGACTTTATGAAGCTAAAGTAGGTAAGGGATTAAGAGCTATACAAGAAATTTTAGAGGAAGAATTATTCAGACGTGGCATGAAAGTTAGGAGACTTGATCCTAAAGGAACATCAAAGATATGCTCAAAATGTGGATATAAAAAAGGCGAAGTGTTAGGTTCAATATTCGTCTGCCCATCTTGCGGATATAAAGCTGATAGGGATTTTAATGCCGCCTATAATCTAGCACTAAAGTGCTATTATACTTGTTAGATTTTCCAGTAGTCTCTCAAGATTCCCTTCTCTTTTTCTAGCAAGTCAAAAAACTTAGATTTTACTGCATCTGAAGACTTCTCCTTAGGATACTCAGCTTCCTCTCCTTTTAACCCTTTTATAAATGCAGGAAGTCCTCTTTCTAGTCCTATTCCATAACCTCCTTCTAGTACTGCTGAAGAACGCTTGCCTAAGGAGCCTAAATTGTAAAAAGTATATTCTGTTAAATTGAGTGAAGCCAATCCATCGCCCTTAAATCCGTCAAATCCTGCTGAGAATATAATATATGCAGGTTTAAAATCTTCAATTATAGCTTGAATTATCGGTAATAGCTCATCGTATAGGTCATCCGAACCTCTTGGAGGAATAATGAGATTAACCTTAGTACCTTCAGCCTCTCCTTTACCTATCATTTCAGGAAATCCAGTTCCGGGGAATATTGTTTTAGGATCTTGATGAATATCTATATGTAGAACTTCAGGATCATCATAAAATATTTCCTGAGTTCCATTACCGTAATGAACGTCAAAATCAATTATTGCGACATGTCTTAGCATCTTTTTCTTAATTATATATGCAATATTATTAAAAATACAAAAACCTAAAGTTGGAGCATTGAGCGCTCTACCATTTTTACCTGCATGATGTCCAGGAGGTCTTACCAAAGCAAAACCTTGAAGCTCAAAAGCTTTTAACGCACCGCCTAAAGCATATAAAGCAGTTTCATAAGTCTTTTCGTTAGCATATGTATCAGCATCGATCCACTCTTCTCCTTTTATATTTCTTATCTTGTTAACATATTCTTCCGAATGAACAATCTGCGGATCATCTACCTTGATAGGCTCTACAATCTTCTCTCCTTTTAAAGACTTTAAAGCTCTGGTTAACCTATCTGGATTTTCAATGTGATGAGTTGACGAATAATGCTCCTTATATTTATCAGAATAAACTATATACACATTGTAAGTAGTTATTAACGGCTAAAAAGCGTATCACATATCGTCCCTTTGGCTAATGTCTTCAGGTAGTGAGCAATAACCTTCAATTTCCTCTTTTTTCTCTACTACTTTTTTCCTTTCTCTTTTCTTTTTCGACAAATTCCTTCACCTCCTCCCATTTAGGACCTATTGCACCTATTTTAGTTACTGAATAGGAAGCAATAATATTTGCGAATTCAACTGCGGACTCCAAATCCTCTCCTTTTTCGAGATAGTGAGCTAAAGCAGCATTAAATACGTCACCTGCTCCAGTAGTATCTATAGGCTTAACTTTTGGTGCAGAAATTAGGACTCTCTTATCTTTAGTTGCAATTAATGCTCCTCTTTCTCCTAGAGTAACTATTACTGCAATTCTCACTTTCTTGAGTAAAATGTTTAGGCCGTACTCAATATCATCAGCGCTCGTTAACTCCTTAAATTCTATTTCATTAGGAGTTAAAATATCAACATAGTTTAATATTGAGTAATCGGAAATATTTACGGGAGCGGGGTTGAGTATCCTTATTCCATCAAAACTCTGTAAAGCCTTCATAACTACTTTTTCCCTAACTTCCATTTGAGTTAAAAGTATTCCATCATCTAATTCAATATCGTTCTCGCTTAGCTCATAGTTTGCTCCTTTGTTAACAACTATCATTGTCTCTCCCCTTTTGTTAACCAGAATGTAAGCTGAGCCAGTGTAAGTATTTTTTATCTTGACTTTAGAAGTATCAACTCCCTCATCTTTCCAGAATTTTAATGCTTCCTTACCTCTATCATCATTACCTACTGCAGCTATTAGCCTAACTTTTGAACCTAACCTTGCTGCAGAAACTGCTTGATTAGAACCTTTACCTCCGTGAGATACTATTATTTCCCTTGCAAAGATTGTTTCTCCAACTGCTGGAAATTCTTCAACCCTTATTATGTAATCAGTATTGTAACTGCCTACTACGTAAATCATTTAAGAGACCCTCAATTTTTCTTTTTAACTCTTCTACGTTATCTGCGACTAGGATTATTTTACCGTTTACTGTTACCGCATCGGAGTCTATTCCGCTTTCAGATAATTTTATCTTATTTTCTTCTGCTAGTGAAAGAATTCTATCACTAGGAGAAATCATAATACCGACTTTCTTTTCACTCCTCTTCAGTGCTTCATATACATCGTTCTCCTTCCAGTTAACTAAAATAGGTCCATCAATTTTTATCCAATCTAAGTATCTTATTATTCCTCCTGCAAGAGTTGCGAAGTCTCCATAAGTTGTTAAATAGCCAACGTTTGACTTATCGTTTTCAGCTAGTAAATCATTAAGTCCTTTCTGTTTTTCAACGAAATAGAGTAAATCTTCTAATTCTTCCCGTGCGATCTCCTTCTCCATAATATCTTCAGAATAAGCAAAGGGGTCCACAGGTCCGTGACCTTTACCTAAATTTAAGGAGTATTTTATTGCAAAAGTAGTAAATTCCTTTGCCTTCTTAACTGCTTCTTTTAAAGATAGTCCTTTAGCTAAATATGCAGTTATAGATGCAGAAAATACATCCCCACTACCGTGAGTGTTGTTAGTCTCGATTTTTTCTCCTCTAAGTTCAAACTCTTCTCCATCTATTATTGCATAATCTAAACCAAATTGAGAACCGCCTTTTATTACAGCGTTAATAGAATATTTCTCGTATAATTCCTTGGTAGATTTCTTCAAATCTTCTTCATTTTCAATTTTTTTACCTAAAAGTTTTTCTGCCTCAAATTTGTTAGGAGTAATTATCAATGACTCCTTCATTAAAGATTTTATTGAAGAGACTACGTCCTCAGTCACTAAAGAGGCTCCAGATTTTGCAACCATTACTGGATCAAGAATTAAGTTGATTTTGTATTCTTTCACTTTCTTCCTTACTGCGTCTATAACCTTTGTTGATGCAAGCATTCCTGTTTTAGCATATCTTGGATTCAAATCTTTCATTACTGCGTCAAACTGTGCTTCAATGAAATCAGGAGGAACTTCCATTACTTTAGTTACTTCAAAAGTATTCTGTGCTGTTAACCCTGTAACTATAACTGTACCGAAGACTCCTAGAGAAGTGAAAGTTTTTAAATCGGCTTGTAATCCTGCGCCTCCTCCAGAATCACTTCCCGCAATTGTCATTACTACGGGTCTTATCACGAATTAAAAAAAGTGCTATAATTCTTAATCTTTTCTACTTCTTATTAGGACATACTATTGCAAATGAACAATATTCGCATTCCCAAGGGAAACGAGGTGAAGGACTTAATGAAATGTTCTCTTGTAGTAACTTTACTATTGTCGCCTCATCTAGAGGTTTATCTACTGTAAATTCCGTAAATCTTTCTGGAGTTACATAAAACAGTATTCCCTTCTTTGTGTCAAATAACCACAAGTAAGCTTGCAGCTGCATTAAATGATGCTTATGAGGTAATCCTTTATCTCCTCTAGCACTTTTAATTTCAACTATAATTTTTTCATTTTCGTTCTGTAAAATTATGTCAGCCCTTCCCTTTATCTTTACGGTTTTATCTCCTAAATTTATTTCCTTCTCACCTTCAACTTCAGAACTTACCTTATAGCCTTCAATTTCAGTAAAAGTCTCAAGACCCATGTGAACTAATTCTCCCATTAGCGTTGAAGGATTATAAACTTCAGCTACCGCTAATTCCTTAAATTTCTCTTCATAAACTATCTTAAGCGGGCATCTCACTAGGTCGGTAACGTAAAATGTATCCTTCTCTCTCTGATGAGATAAGTAATCTTCTACTCTCTTTTTAGCTAGGAATTCAACTATCGTGTAGCCTCACCGTTATATTTCCTGACCTTTCAGTCTTAACCCATTTTTTGGGCATTCTTAAAAGCTCTAGAGAGATTGCTATTAAATTAAGAATAACTACTAAGTTCATGTAAATGAGTGATAATATTGGGTAAAATTCCTCTATCATATGCTTTCTAGATATCATAATTCCTAGTAGTAAAGACAGCAAAGAGGCGAATGAAACTAAACTAACAACTACTATATAAATCTCTGAAGGATATAATAGCACTAAGGAATAGTTAACAAGGTTTAAAACCATGAATATTGGAGTTGCAACTATTAAGACTGCATCGACTATTCTCCAATCGAATTTTACTTTGTCAACTTTTAGAGTCACTTCAAAATGTCCTCTATACCACCTAAGCCTCTGTTTTATTAGCATTCTTAGGCTTATCGGCACTTCCCTCCAAGCTAAAATGGACGGAGAATATATTATTTTATAACCAGTGGATATTATTTTTAGACTAAGATCAAGATCTTCAGTTAATGAATTTTCGTTCCAACCACCTAAGCTTTCAAGAACTGATTTCCTTAAAAAGGAACAAGTTCCTTCTAAAGGAACAAAGAAGCCTAACCTTGCCCTACCGCTTATTGAGTATTCATAAAACAATTCTTCAAGTGAAGCAAATCTTGCTATAGCGCTTTCTCTAACATTTATGGGCACTAGCCTACCTTGAACTCCTGCGACTATGGGATCTTCAAACTTTGCTGAGGCATAAGCTAAAGTATCAAGCCTTGGCACAGTGTCAGCGTCAAAGATTCCTATTATTTCTCCTTTAGCTATCCTCAATGCATAGTTTAATGCCCTACTTTTACCATTAACTACACTTGCCTTATCTAAATGAATACAAGAAATATTATCATACATTAATTTATAGGAATTACAAACATCTAATGTCTTGTCAGTAGATCCATCTTCCATTACGAGAATTTCATATTTTGATCTATCATATTCTTGATTTTCTAATCTATCAAGAAGTCTTCCAAGAACTTTCTCCTCATTTTTTGCAGGGATAATTAATGAGAACGATGCACCAGAGGGATTTTTATATTCTTTAGGATTCCACCTGATTCCAGCTATGGCTAAAAAGGAATTGTAGACACTCCAAGCAGATACTAGCGTACTTAATATTACTATTGCATAAAGCACAATAATAAGTGTTTAAACATGAATATATTTTTTGTTAAGACAACGAAAGGAGAAACGATTTTAAATAAAAAACTTCAAACTCTTACGGAGCTTATATCAAGAATAAGCTCTCTCATCTGCCTTTTTATTTCAGCTAAATCCATTTTAGCTCTTCTTAATCCATAAGGACTCCTGCTTTCCATAATTTTACCAACACCATAAATAATTGAACCAGAGACCGTAGTTATGTGAAAAGGGTCATCAAGCCCCCATAATATGAATTTCCCTACTCCTTGAACTGTTTTTCCTCTTGGTTCGTAATCTCCTAATACACCCAGTATGTCTTTAGCCATGATACTAATATTCCCTCAAAATAATTTTTAGGCATCAATCCAGTATTACTAGCTTATCAAATGAATTTTGAGGAAGGTATTTTTACCTATGCCTTCTTGCCCATTTCATAATATATCTTCTTGAAATTATAAAGTAATACCTATTGAATAAAGACCTACTTCTTAGGTGATAAAGCCTACTTTTATAACCCATATTTTAAGTACTCATCTCTCATTTATAAGTTAACGCTAAAAATATACAAACTATTAATTTAAAGTAAGTATAAAGTAGAAGTTTAACTAATTTAAGAGAAAGTTTTAAATAGTATGAATTCTATATTATACTGAGAATATGTCAGAAACATACAGAATACCATTAATTGGAGAAAAATTTCCAGAAATGGAAGTAGATACTACACAAGGTAAGATAAAATTACCAGAAGCATACAAAGGAAAATGGTTTATCATTTTTAGCCATCCAGGAGACTTTACTCCAGTATGTACTACCGAATTTGTATCCTTTGCAAAGAAATATGAAGAATTCAAGAAACTAAATACCGAGCTTATAGGACTTTCAGTAGACAGTAACATAAGCCATATAGAATGGGTCACTTGGATAGAGAAAAACCTCAAAGTCGAAATACCATTCCCAATAATTGCAGATCCTATGGGTAACGTCGCAAAAAGGTTAGGAATGTTACATGCAGAATCCTCAACATCGACCGTAAGAGCTGTATTCATTGTTGACGATAAAGGAACTGTAAGGCTTATCATGTATTATCCTCTTGAAATAGGAAGGAACATTAACGAAATACTTAGATCGATCAAGGCATTGCAAATAGTTGATAGAACAGGAGCGGTAGTTCCAGCAAACTGGCCTAAGAATGAAATAATAGGAGAGAACTTGCTTAACCCTCCGCCAAGGACAGTAAAGGACAGTAAGCTTAGATTACAACAATTCAAAGGATATGATTGGTGGCTAACTTATAGAGAGGCAGATAAGAAGGACGTAGAAGAAGCTGAAAAATACATTTAAATTAAGTTTTCAATTTTTTGCACACTATTATTTATGAACGAAAGAGAATTTAAATTATTCATAAGATAGCTGGGAGATTTGCCTGAAATACAAGAAGGATTGTAAATGTAACCTATTAACATGTAGGTTCCTTTCTGGCTTGAGATTATTATTGTTGTAGGTATATGAGGAGGATTACCCATATAGGCCGCTGATTGGAAGTAGCCTCCTTGAGCCCATCTATCAACAACGTATTCTTTAACTATTGGGCAGTACTTAGGAAAACAGGAGGAAATTTTAGATAGCCCAAAGCTTACGTAATCGCTTACAATTTTACAGCAAGCTGTAGCATTAAGGTATCTATTATAAAGATATATGAAATGAAATATTATCGTAGAATTAGGATAGAATTCCTTAAATATTATTGCGGGTGTACTTGGATAAACGTCATGAGGATCTGAATAAGAGAAATTATACACTATCTTACCGTAATGAGAGAGGAAAGAGTACAAAACCCAACTATCCGCAGCACCAAAAGGACAGCCGTACCAACTTATTAGTATAATGCATATATATCCTGGCTTTGCTAGGTCTTCATCACTTACTTTGAAGAATGTGTCTAAAGGTACTTCTACCGGGTATAGAATATAAGGTAAAGTAAATAAAAGAATAAATACAGCTACTGCTACAATAATTATTACGTTTTTCCATTTCATATACTGGTATTGTATAAAGGAAATTAATTATTGATCATCATATGCTTCCTTAATCAATTCATTAGCTAATTTCTCAGGAATTTTTGCAGTTACTTTATAGTTCTCATGAATAACGTGTATCTCCATATTATCAGACTTTTCTCCTTGAAGGTCAAATGTTAAATATTGTAAAGTACTAAAGGAATCACCTTGTTCTCTTCCGGCCTCTGGTTCTCCCTGGATAAGCTTAGAGCTGATCTTTAGAAAGACAGAATTATATACTTTATTTAGAGTTTTATACACATTAATCAAATCATCCATAGAATATGCATAAATATAAAGAGTAGCCTTTATTTTTCCATTAGCAGGCAATAAATCAGAGTAAATCCTTATTACTTCTTCTATATCCTTTTCATTTTCTAGTCTATCAAGGTAAATCATTTCCTGAATTTGATGCAGAACTGTATCCTTATTCTCAAAGAGTATTGATAATCTATCGCCCAGTTCTATCCTCCTCTCCTTCTTAATTTCTGTTATTCTCCTTATTTCATTCATCCTAATTTTCTCGTATTCTCTCCAAGGTAATACATCTTTAATCGTAATGTTAACCATTGACCAACGCCTCCTTTAAAACTTGAATGGGATGAAGAGGTTTTTTACCAGAAGCCTTGTAGATCTGTAATCCTGCAAGAGGACATTCAGTAGCAAAAACTTCTGCCTTACTTTGAGAAAAGGCTTCCATCATCTTTTTACCTATAACCTTAGCCTTATCGTAATTTCTCAGCCCCCAACCTCCATCAATTCCTGAGCAACCCTTATCAGCTATTTCAACCTTGGCTCCTAAAGATCTCATAATAACTACTCCTGGGAGACCAATTTTCAAATATTTAAGATGACAAGGAGTGTGATAAAGTATAGTTTTGGCAATCTTTGAGGGGAATTTGATCTTACCTTCCCTATTAAGCTTCAAAAGATACTCCATGGCATCATAGACCTTAATTCCTCTGTTTATAATGTATTTATATTCCTCAATCATAAGTGAACAAGTGGGTATTGGAGAAACAACATCGTACCCTTGTTTAATAAAATCATCAAGGAGTGAATAATTATACTCAGCAACCTTCTTCAGCATCTTAGCATCTCCTACATCCAACATAGGTGCACCGCAACAAAGAAAGTTCGCAGTTTTTACTTCAATTCCTAGCTTGTTGTAAACATCTATGATGTCCTGGCCTAATTCGGGGTAAAAATCATCAACAAGACAAGTATGAAAAAGAACTACTCTAGCTATTGGACTTTCAACTTTCTCAACCTTAGGTTTAAAGCCTTCTGTCATTTGAGGCATCGGAGCCTCTTTGCTTATTCCCATAATTTCTCTGGTGTAAGGATAAATTCTACTCACTAATTTCTTAAAGGGAACATTTACTGCCTCAAATAAATAATCTCTTAAAGACAACCTAGAAGAAGTCTGCTTATAATAAAGCCAAGCCCAGTCCATTAAATGGGCAAAATCCATGTTGAATTCGTGAGGAGGAGTATAAGGACAATTATTGAAGCACATCTTGCAGTGAAAGCAATCGGGAACTATCGAGAATAAATCTTCTAAAGTTAGCTCTTTAGGGCCTTTCTTGTCAGTAATTGAAAACATCTTAGGGAAAACGAAGCAGTAATTGAAACATAGCCTACAACCGTGACACACAGAAGCTTGTCTTACAAATTCTGCCTTAAGTTTAGAAGAATCAAAAAATGAATTGTCTTCAGGATTTAAAGAATACATTACTGCTTACCTTGAAGCAGTGACAATAGCTGTTTGTATCTTTCTGCATGGCTTTTCTCTGCTCTCGCTAGAGTTTCGAACCATTCCGCAACTTCTTCGAACCCTTCTTCTCTAGCCTGCTTTGCAAAACCAGGATACATTTGAGTAAATTCGTAAGTTTCTCCTGCTATTGCAGATTGAATCATGTCTTCCAATGTTTTTATTGGCTTATCAGTTGCTGGATCTGTTAATCCTCCTTGCCTTATGAAATCTAGATGTCCAAATGCATGTGCGGTTTCTCCTTCTGCGATACTCCTAAAAACTGCTGCTATATCAGGATACCCTTCTTCATCAGCCCTTTTAGCGAAATAGAGATAACGCCTATTTGCCATAGATTCGCCTATAAAACCGGTCTTTAAATTTTCGGCAGTTTTACTTCCCTTTAACTCCATTTTATCACTAAAATATCCTAGCTTTTGATGTTAAAAAACTTTTCTTAAATAAGTTTTTCTCCAAATTAAGAGTAATTTTAATCTAAACGCAATAAAAAAATTTTTACGGTGGTTTAACATCTATCGCTGCTACTGGACATACGTTTACGCAAGCCATGCAGAATATACAAGCTTGTTCATTTATTGGATCTGCCTTCTTCTCGGATGCCGGGTGACCGGGTGTATCATACCATTGAAACACATTGACGGGACAAGCAGTTATGCAAGAGCCGTCGGCGATACATAAGTCGAAATCTACGCCTACTATTGTGCCGTGAATTCCTAACACTTTTGGAGGCTCTACGGGACCATATACTTTATGTCCTTCATGTTCACCTGTAACTTGCCTTGAAGTACGGTAGTTCGGGTCTATTCCCATTATTTCACCGAGAAATAAATTAGCAGAGTACAAAAAGAATGTTATCCCGAAAATTTTCGTGATATGTCTGTTAAAGAGAAAAACTATTAAAAAATAGAGACTTTAAACCAAAAAAGGTTATACTCTAGCAGGCTGTTCTCTTTTTTCTTCCTCAACTAAGTTTACAGTCTTTCCTGCCGCCTTATATGCTTCAGGCTTCTTCACTCTTATCCAAGACGTGTAGATTATAGAGAATATCAGTACTGCTCCACCAGTTGCTACTGCTTGAGTTACCGGGAATACTGGAGGCCATATTGATTCATAAAGTACGAAAGCAAAGATTACAGTTGCTATTGCTGGCAATATGTAGTGCAGGAATGGATGTAAGATAACATTTATTCCGTAGTGTTTCTCCTTTAACCTTGTAAATAGCACCATTACTGCAGTATTATTTATGAAGTGTGCTACGATAAACCCTACAAGAGCTATAGTTGTTAAGTAATCGAATGTAGCACTAAGAGCACAGAATACTGCCTTAGATGTTGCAGGACAGAATACTAGCTGTGCTGGAGAATAGCCTGCAAAGTAACCTATTGCAAATCCTGATGCTAAAGCTAATAGGCTGGATGCTATTCCTATAAAGAGCAAAGATTTACTTGGAGTAACCCACTTTGGATGTACATAGGAGAAGAACTTAGGTAATAATCCGTCCCTCCCCATAGCAAAGTAAACTCTTCCTGCATTAGATTGCATTGCTACGCTATCTGAGAATGCTGAATTAAATGCAAATAAGGCTAGCAATAGTCCGCCGGCTAATGTAAGATATCTAGCGTAAACAACTATTCCAGGAATTCCGCATGTAGCAAATGAGGTCATATTATCTAATCCCCAACCTACTGTTAAAGCGTAAGATACTTCAGTCAATACTATTCCTACAATGAATACACCCAACGTTAATGCTTTCGTGATTGCCTTGCTACTTTTCACTTCCTCTCCTAATGGTGCAGAGCCCCCATAGCCTATGAAGCTAGTTAATCCGAATATCATTCCCAATCCTAAGCCTGCTATAGGACCTCCTATTTTACCCCAACAAGATGTATATGCTGCAATTGAACTCCATGCGAATGGATTAAATACGTTTATAGTATTGTCTGGAGCTTTCAATATTATTATTAATGAAGTTATTGCCAGAAATGCTACTTCAGTTAATGCTGCATACCTAATGTATTTCATTTGAGGTCTTATTCCTATCATTGCTAAGAATATAGGAAAGAGAATGAAGAATAATATGAAGGCTATCCATACCCATCCAGGCAGAACTATGCCCCAGAAATAATGTAATACGCCCGGCAATACTATACCCGCAACGTAAACTGGAATTGCTGCTGTACTAGCTATCTGATAAACTGGGTACATCAGCCCAGTTATTATTGCCGGATATGGACCGAATGCAGTAGCTACGTAGCCATAATAACCTGCCGCACTTGCGTGCCACTTAGAAAGATGATAGAGAGTATTAACCTCAATAAACATTGTGACCATTGCTAAGAGAAAGGATAGAGGAGTTAAAACGAAAGCAAAGGCTGCTGCTGATGTTATAAAAGCTACTGTGTCGCAAGCAGGAGCCATTGCGGCTATTTCCTGAGCTACAGCTTCTAAAGTCCCAACTACACCTTTTTTAAGCCTTGGGATGTTTACACTCATTTGGGAAACCCTAAAAATTAGGGTTAGCCTAAAATATTTAAAATTAACTATTAAAGAATTTAGACCAAAACAAGGTTAAGTTGAAAAAGTTCTAATTTTTAATTAAGATATATTTATTGGCGAACTTAGTTCCACTCTACAACAAGCTACTAAACTGCACACCTCTTTTTTCCTCCCATCTCCGTCTTCTTTTATTTTACATTCAAAAATACCGTAATTTGTTGGACAATAAGGTGTCTCTTTTACAGTAAAATATATTTTCATATCAAAACTTACGAAAGTTACCTAATAAAATTATCTTTCTAAATAAGAGAAATATTTTTAAATTTTTAGCAAAAGAATCTTAGTGGGATCCAAGCTTATAAAAGAAAATACAAAATTTTAAACAAATGAAAATTCTTGTAAACGATTTAAAGGAAATAATAAGGAAAATCATGGAAGAAAGAGGAGTAGAATATTCTAACGTAATAGCTGACCATTTCACAGAGGCAGAATTAAGGGGCCACTCTTCACATGGCGTGCAGAGGGTTATTCCATTAGTTAAGGGCGTTGAACTAGGAACTATAGAAAAAAGGTTAAATTATAAAATATTGAAGTCTACAACATCATCACTGCTAATAGACGCAAAAAGGAGTATAGGAATAGTATTGTGGAATAAAATAGTTAATGAGCTTGAATTTAAAGAACCAGTAAGTATCATAGCAGTGAGGAATTCTTCGCATATAGGCTTCCTTGGGTACTATACTAGAAGACTTGCGCAAAAAGGATATTCAGCAATAATGTTCGGTAACGCAGAACCTGCAGTAGTTTTCCCAAGAAAAGCTGAAAAACTGCTCTCAACTACTCCTTTAAGCATATCAATTCCTTCAAATCCTCCGGTTGTGTTAGATATGGCATTATCTTCAACTGCAAGAGGAAAAATAATTGAAGCGCAGAGACGTGGAGAAAGAATCCCTTATGGCGTTGCGGTTAATGAGAGGGGAGAAATAACCACTGACCCTACCGAAGCCTTAAAAGGAGGTATTCTACCTTTAGGTGGAGAAAAAGGATTTTATTTAATGTTAAGTTTGGAACTCCTAACGTCTTTCTTAACTGGAAGTGCAGTGGGTCCTGAAGTTAAGGGAGTGTTAAATACAGAAAATCCTCCAAACAAGGGAGAAGTTCTCATAGTTATTAATCCTAAATTTACAGAAGAGGAAAACCACGGCATAGAGTTAATGAGAAAAATTTTAGGCTCCTTGCCGGGAGATAGAGGAGAGAATTTACTAAGGAATAATAACGAAGAAGTAGAAATTGATGAAAAGTTATTGAATACACTTAAGGATATGACGAAGAAGGTTCCTTATTTTTGATTTCTCTCTGTTTTATGAAAAACATGATGAAGAACGCTAACACTACCATAGTAAGGAGTAAGAAGGATTTTCTTATTCCTATTAAACTCACAACTCCTCCCATTATCATGGGGACTACTCCTCCTAATCCTATAAGTATTCCAGTAAAGTAACTGTTTGCTGCACTTCTTTCATCGTCAGCAAAGTTCCTCTCAATAATTATTAGTGATGAAGGATAAGTTAGGCCGTGAGGTATACCTAAAATAAGTAAGGAGATTATATATAAGGATATACTGAATGAGATAAAAGCTAAGAATAATCCAGTTATGCTCAGAACTACATTCAAAATTATTATCCTAAATATATTACTCGGAGCAGCCAATGTAAATAGTGCCCTACCTATAAATGAAGTTAAAAAATAAAGAGTGAATAAAAGTGTAGCCATGGAATAACTAGCGTGGAAATAATCTATAGCGTAAATTCCACCAAAAACTTCTATAAAGGCAAAAGGTATGTCGTACATCAAATTATTAAAGAATGGAGAAAGAAACTTAGGAGAAAATATAATCTCCTTAGCTTTCGAATTAACTTTCCTTTTTCTATGAGATTCTGGGAATTTAATAGTTAATGAAATTGCTAAAACTAAGAAAGCCAATAATGAAAAGAATAAGAAAGCTTGCCTTAGAGTAAATCTCTGGAGTATCAAAGACTCTAATCCAGGACTTATTATTAAGGAAAGGCTTAAAGCTGTAGTGTATAAAGCGAGCATTTGCTCACTTTTCCTTCTATCATTAAATGAGCTAGATAACGTAATAATATTAGGAAATAAAAATCCTAAAGAGAATCCTGCTAAAAACGATAATGGTAAAATCAAGATCTCATTGGCAATGAAGAATAACGGGAAAGTTAATGCATAAATTGCTGAGGATATTAAGAACAAACTTCTTCTCTTTGAACTGTCTAATCTTGAGTTTATGAAAAAGCTCGAAATAAAAGTCGATATTGAAAGCATTGATGATACGATTCCTATTAAAACCGAGGAGAAATGAAAGACGTAAGCTGATATTAATGGTACAGTTGTTATTAACATATTATTTGAAGCTCTGATCGCAAAGGTTAACGTAAAAATTGTTACTGCCATATACAAAAATTCATTTTTGAACATTTACGTTCTCCTTTGCGGAAACTTCTTCTATAATTATTTGAAAGAATTTTATGACATCTCCTTCAGACTTTGCCAGTATTTCCTTTATTAGATTCTTATATCCTTGTCTGACGTCTTCAAGCTCTTCTAAACCTTTTTGAGTTATTTTAACTAGTACTACCCTCCTATCTTTATCGTTTCTGCTTCTAGTTATCATTCCCTCGTTTTCTAGTTTATCAAGTATTTCAACCATTGTAGACTTGTTAACTCCAACAAATTCAGCTAAACCGCTAACGTTCTTTTCTCCGCCTTTTAAAAAATAAAGAGTAGACACCTCAGTATAAGATAATCCACGTTTTTCAGCTTCTTTTTGTAGCAGTTCTCTCAGTTTCCTGTTCCCTTTGAGTATTATTTCCCAATCTTCCAACTCTACCACTCTCTCTTAATGCGGAAATTATTGCTGACATGAAAAGTAAAACCGCGGAGATATAAAGTGTTAACCTAAGTGAACTCATAAATGAAGGAGCTATAGTTGTAACGAAGAAGTGAGGATTATCTATCTTTACTGCAATTGAATGAGGTAAAGTTGACGCAAATGCTCCTAAAGGATCATATCCTAATAATGCCGAGAATATTACGACAGATGCAGGAATAGTTTGATGAAAACTTATGCCGTATTGAGCTAACGCTGAGAAAATTGATGAGTTAAGACTTCCTGTCATCGCTGAAATTAAGATACTGAAGTAAAGTACTACGCTAAAGGCCGATGCAGTATTCTGCAATGCTGCCCTCATTCCTGATGCCATACCTCTTTTTTCTATAGATACTGAAGCCATCATGTCTGCAGTATTAGGTGCAGTAAACAATCCCATTCCAGCTCCTTGTATAAATGTTATTAAAAAGAACTCATATATGTTGAAATTATAAGGTAATAACGCTAGAAATATAAATCCTAAGGCGCTTATTATCAATCCTAGACTAGTGAGTATTTTTCCTCCGTATCTATCTGAGAGAATCCCACTAATAGGACCTAATGTTGCAAAACCTAAAACGTTAGGAATTAAGTATATTCCGGCCCAGAAAGGAGTTTGACAATAAGGTACTCCGTGTAAAGGTAACCATATACCTTGAAGGAGAACTAAAAGCATTAATAGAATACCTTGTCTAGCTAGAGAAGCTACCATGTTAGCAGTATTTGATGTCGAGAAATCCTTATTCTTAAAGAGGGACAGATCGAACATTGGATCTTTTACTTTCTTCTCCACATAAATGAAACTTCCTATCATAGATAACGATATTACGATTCCTATCATAACCCATGGGTCACTCCAACCTAGAGGTTGATTATTGTAAGGCAATAAACCGTAAGTTACTGAAATGAGAAGAATTGTTACTCCTAATGCGAATAAAGTATTGCCTATTACATCAATAGACCTCTTAATTGGTTTTTGGATATCCTTTAATGTGAGAAAAGACCAGATTGTACCTACTATTCCTACTAATGCGCTAAATACGAAAATATATCTCCAATTGTAAATAGATAAGACTCCTCCTATAATTAGTCCTGCTACACCTCCTACTAATCCAGCAACTTGATTAAGCCCTAATGCTTTACCTAATTCTCTCCTATCAAAGTAATCAGTTAAAACTGCTGTACTATTTACCATTAATAATCCTCCGCCTACGCCTTGCAATAGCCTAAAGAAGATCATTTCTAGAACTCCTAAGTTCCCAGTTGCAGTTATTGAAGCCAAAAGAGCAGAAGCTATTGCAAAAATAAGGAATCCTATACTGTAAAATCGTGCTCTACCTTTTAAGTCTGAAATTCTGCCGAAAGTTACAACTAGCGATGATGTTATAACCATATAACCTAAAATTACCCAAATCAAGTAGCCTAAAGAGTCTGGACTTGTGGGATTAAAGTTAAGTCCTTTAAATATTGCAGGTAATGCAATTATTATCATATTATAATTTGCAAACGCCATAAATATTCCTATGCTAGTATTTGTTAAAGCTAATATTTTCCTGTCCATTTTAGTTCGGATACAAACTTTTGGACGTCTAACTAATAAAACTAATCATGAATTTTTCATAAGATATTTTAACTGGATAAGCTAAAGTGAGTTAATGATTTATATACAGTATCTTTTATTACCGCTAGTTTATTTTGTCACAATATTTTTAATGATAAAATTAGGTTATGGCGGACTTGCAGAGATTGTTAAGTATGAAAAGAGAAGAATTACAGTCAATCCATTAAGTAAAATAATCTTTGAAGTAGGCCTCTTTTTATTCCTCTCGAGAGGATTTTATGCATTCTTGAATAACTTCTTAGTTCTCTTAATTTTCCCTTTCTTACTTCTTTTAGGGATTTTACTTATACTTAGGGATAAAATAAAGTGTTTAACCTATTACATAACAGCTTATTTACTTATAACATCGTGGGTAGAGATCAATATGTATTATGGGATGGGTAATATAATTTATACTTGGCCTTATGAAATTTCAAAGATATTCGGTTATTCCAGAGTAGTAACTTACTATTCCATAATTCACGGAATCTTATTCTCTTTATACAGTCCAACATTATATATTACTCTACTCGGCTTCATTTTTATTGCGACAACTAATACGTCTGAATTAATTAGAGCATTCTCCGAGCTTAAAATACCTTTGGCAGTTACCTTAATATTCTCAGTCTTCGTTAAAGTAATTCCAAATGCATTAAAGAATATGGAGACATCTTATAAGATGGAAATCTTAAGAGGCTTAGATTACGGAAAACCGCTTCCTTTAAGATTAATTTACCAACTTTATGGATTAATTGCAGTAATCTTACCCGTCTTTGTTTATATTGTCAAGGGATCTAGAAATCTTGCAATAGCTTTAGAGACAAGAGGTTACATGAGTAGAAAAAGCAGGACTTCATTAGCAAAAATAGGCTTTCATTATTTAGATTATCTGTTACTTTTTATTTCTGTTATATTTTTCTATATTTCTTTCTCATGAATTAATCGTTTAAACTTTAGAATATAATACTCTAAAGACCTATAATGATAACAGTAGAAGAAATTTACGGAGAAGATAGTTGGTTTATTTACTTTATGAAAGGATTTGAAGTAGCCCATGTGTCTCAAATTAGCGGGTCAAGAAAAGTCGGTTCAATTCCTTTAGGAAATAGATCCATTGTATTATGGGAAGTTCCAGAAAATGAAATAACAAATGGATATTATGTAAATTATAACCCGAGACCAAGACTATTCAGATTCACAAAACCTAACATCTTAGGAAGGGACTTATCTTTCGATTTAATGATAAGCAAGACATTGACTCCTTCACCTTTAGTACAGCTGAGACCCAGATTATTCGGTATTGAAAGAACTCCTTTATTCACATTTAGGAGAATAACATCTCTGGAGGAAGATATAAGGAATGACGTCCAAAAGTTCAGGCTAAGGTTGCCCATTATTAATACTATTGAGGCAGAAATTGATGCAATGCTTAGGCCAACACCACAGGAGAGGGTAAGGCTTCTTAATTCTTATTCTGAGGAAATATATTCTCAATGGGTTCTGACTAAAGTGATAGAAGCCACAATAGAAATGGGAGGAAAATTAGTAGACTCTTTTGTCTTGAATGTTGATTCGAAAGTAATAGAGATACTATATCATCCTAATCCGGGAATAGATATTCATGTTATAGTATCTGATAAGAGAGAAAATGTAAATTTAGGTAATATTCAAAACTATAAGGATAAGGAAGTTTTGCAAATAGATTCTGGAGTCAGAACAGTGGGAAGAACCGGAATTACAGTGAGCTTTGAAGGAAATGCGCAGTTTGTTTTAAACTCAAGAAATGTTGAAGAAATAAGGAAATTTAAGGAAGAAGTTCGTAACGAAATAAGGAAAAAATTATAATGTATGAGGTATTTGTAAAGGAAAATTTGGTAATTTTTCATCCCTCTTATATTCCCAGACTTCAAATTTCCCTATTTTTGCAATGTTAATAGGTTTTCTAATTATCCTTATATTTTTTAGCGATATCTGTAATTTTAGCTTATCTTTCCAGAAAATAACTTTATTCCTCTTTACTTCACCTTCATAGTTTCTAGCCCTGGAATTAGAAAAATCGTAAATAGAAACAATAAATTTGCTTTTATCAATATAAATTCTTTCTACTTCGTCTTCAGTAAGCGGAAACAGATTGCAAACTATTTCAGCAAGTTTTTCACTTTGCATAATCAGATTTTAGTTTAAAAATTAGGCACTTTACCAAAAATAATCAGTTCCTTACATAAAGTAAAAGATCTGCTGCAATTTCTTTTCTCCTTTTATAACTTTCATAAATCTCTGGGAATTCGTTCTTCAAATACTCCTCAGGAAGTTCATCATATGCAATTTCAATTTTCTTTGTTACTGCTTTCATTCACATCACCATATATAATATATAGTATACTAAATTTAAAGTTACCTACTAATATATAAACATTAATAAAACTTTTTAGATACTAGTTGAGCTAGCATAGAAACCTGGTAGAAATTTAAGGCAAAAATATTACCTTTCATTAGAAGAATATCCCATGGTAACTAGATATTGGTTAAGATACTACGTTATATCCTTCGCGTCAATTGCAATCATAGACGTCATAGTCTCATCAATAATAATAAACATACCCTTCCTTTATATTTTTCAAATAGTTATAATATTTGGGCTTTGGTACTTAATTTCTCCCTTAATAATGGTATTTTTACTGAAGATGAGAAAAAGCGGAGAAGAAGTAGCTAAGACAGTTGAGAAGGTCTCCAAAGAATTTGGAATAAAAACTCCTCATGTTTATATTTCATACGTGGATTTTCCTAATGCCCTAGCTTTCGGTAATATATTTTTTAGAGGAATGGCAGTAACTTCACCTTTATTGGATTTACTTAATGATCAAGAATTAGAGGCAGTAATAGCTCACGAGATCTCCCACTTAAAAAATCATGATCCGGAAATGTTAATATTATCAATAATGGGAATTAACTCAGTTTATTCCATTTTAATTTACTTCTTCCCTTGTTACATTGAGTTAATAGTTGCATTGTATTTCCTCGGTCTATTTCCGTTATTTTTTGCAATACATAGGAAAGTAGAGAAAAGGGCAGATATAACTGCAGTAAAGCGAGATAAAAATTTCGCAGTACCGCTTGAGACCGCATTAATAAAAATTGCATATCTAAGCGATAAATTACCATCTTATGTACTAAAGAATTTTCCAGAATTACAAGTGCTATTGATGAAGTATGATATAATCTCAAGTAATTACGGCAACGGAGGTTTATTCAGGACTCATCCATCGCTTAGCGAAAGACTTAGGTATTTAAGCAATTATGAATATTAACCAAAGTTTGTCCTAACTTGAATTGCTGGCTTACAAACTTCCTCGGCTAATTCCTCCGGAGAGGAATAGTAATCAACCTTCATAACTTTCCTATTATCAAAGTACTCCTGGAAAGTGTTTTTTATCCTATCGGTAGAAAATCCCGTATCCGTTAAAACTAGAGTCTTCTTACCCATTGCATAAGCCATGAAAATCTCTATAGTAGTTCCCACTTCACCACCTAAAGAGACCACAAGATCTGCAGATCTAACTAGAATTACAGATCTACATCTATATTCGCAACCACTATTTATCCTTATAACTTCAGAAGGCAATTCTACGTCTTCTCTTTCTACAGGCAATATTGCGATAACCTTAAGCTTCCTCTTTAATGCCTCATCAACTACAGTTTTCATTCCGCCCCAATACCCTCCTACAAGAATAGTAGGACTGCACTTGAGATTTTCGAAAAATCTCCTTATTTTATTCTCTAACTCTTTAGTGAGAGAGCTATGAACTGCTATTGCTACTTGCATAACTTGGCGTATTAGGTCTGGTTAATAAATTTGATTGACAAATTAATAATTATGAGTACATCCTTACAATTTTACATTCAACAGATACTATTTAAATTATTACAAAAATATTCGAGATTAAACTGTTTCGTTTACTCTATCAATACAAATTCTCCTTTTAGTTTCAACGGAACTACAGGAAGGATAAAAATTAGGGGAGAATTTAGGAGAAAAATAAGGTTATATTTCTCATGTGGTTCTTTTACTTCCTACTTAGAGTACAATTTACCTAAAACCTTAGACGAATTGGCGAAAATAACTCAAAGCATAGAAAAGGATGCCGAAGAAAAATTAAATGAGATCATAAATAATTGCGAATTAGTATCCCTATGCGAAACTATAGGAGGTAAGACAAAAATTCATATAATGAAAGGTAAAGTCTTGAATTTAACCGATGAACTTAAAGAGGAAATAAACTTCGCATTGTTTAGGCATTACGGCGGAAGAAAAATACTTTTTAATTTAAACGACGATGAGGGAATACATGTAGTTAGTATTATAAAAAATGACAGAAATAAAGTTTATATACAATTATTTACTCCAGATCAATGGAAATTCTGGTATATTAGCGAGGACTACGTTACAGACGAAGATCTCTACCTGATAATGAAGAAAATTCACTATATTTCCTCATAAATTCCTGCACCATAGCTAACATTATTCGGAAGCAATAAAGGCATATTCCCAGTTGTAATTAATGCCTTAGCTTTTATATTAAGAACCGAATCTCCAAAACATGCAATAATTAAGTATTTTTCCTTTCTTCTAACTATTATACAGTTATCCTTAATTTTAACATCAATATTTCTTGAAAAGTCACTAAAAAGTTCCTTTCTAAGTTTTATCAGTTCTTTGTATAATGATAAAATTTTCGTATTCATATTCCAACTAAGCTTTGATTTTTCAAATGTAGAGTAATCCTGAGGATCGTAGTAATATTCTCCTAATTCCTTCTTTCTGCCTTCCCTTAAGCCCTTTATTATTTCGGGATCTGAAAAATCCGTAAAAAAGAGGAAAGGATTATTTTCACCGTATTCCTCACCCATAAATATCATAGGAATGTAAGGAGACAAAATGTAAAGGAAGGGAGCAATTAATGTTTTTTCTCCTACCAAGGAAATTAGCCTTTTCCCATCTTTCCTGTTACCAACTTGATCATGATTCTGAGAATAAATTACAAATTTATTCCCAGTTAAATTCCCAACGGGCTTACCGTGAGTCTTCTTTCTAAAATTGGAATAAATTCCGTCATAAACAAAAACGTCCTTCATAGCCTTTGCTAACTGATCTATCCTCCCGAAGTCTGCATAGTAAGAATCCTTTTCCCCAGTAAGTAATGCGTGAAGAGAGTGATGAAAATCATCAGACCACTGAGCATCAATACAGTAACCGCATTTTTCCTTAGGCAAAATAATCTTAGGATCGTTCAAATCGCTTTCAGCTATTGCCAATCCGTTAGCTTCTTTCACGGCATCCCTTATTTCTTCTAAGATATGCTTAGGGGAATTATCAAATATGCTATGAACTGCGTCTAATCTAAGGCCATCGATATGATATTCTTTTATCCAATAAACTGCGTTCTGTACTACGTAGTGCCTCACTTCATCACTGTAGGCTTCGTCGAAATTAAAAATAGGCCCCCAAGGAGTTTTATACCTAGTGGAAAAATAAGGACCAAAGACTGAAAGATAGTTACCTTCCGGCCCTACGTGATTATAAACGACGTCCAAAATAACTCCTAAGCCTTTCTTATGCGCTTCATTTACTAATTCCTTAAGCCTCTGAGGTCCTCCATAACTATTTTGTACAGCATAAAGCAATACACCGTCGTAGCCCCAATTTCTTTTACCTGCAAATTGATGAACTGGCATTAACTCTATTGCTGTAACTCCCAGGTCCTTCAGATAATCCAACTTATTTTTTACGCCTTCAAAATCTCCACCGAAAGCCCCTACGTGAAGTTCATAAATTATCGGAAAATCTATTCCTTTCCAACCCTCATCTTCCCAAGAAAATTCTCCTACAATTTCAGACTTACCGTGAACGCCTTCTGGTTGAAACCTTGAAGCCGGGTCTGGATACTCTTTCCCTCTTATTAAATAAGAGTACCTATCACCCGGCTTTGCTTCATCGACCTCAAGTGAAAAGTATCCTCTTTCTTCATCTTCTAATTCCATCTTTATTACTTTCCTTTCTCCCTGCTTATAGAGAACTAAAGAAACCTCCTTGTGGTATGGAGTCCAAAGCCTAAACAATGTTGATTTTCCATCAAAATTTGATCCAATGTCCATATGATTTCCTTAGAGAAAAGCTTATTATAAGTTTAAAGAAGAAAGAAAGTTAACAGGAACTACTAAAAATAATGTGTGATCCCATGAGAACCCGATTGGGAAAATTTTTCTTTTATTTCTCTTTCTTTCATGGGCGAATTCATACTACCTCTACGTAGATGAGGCTTATAAGGGAGATTCTATTATTATCTCAACACTTCTCACATCTTCTCCATCAGAACTGGAAGATTTTCCCATAAATTTTCATTGTAACGATAAGTTTGAAGAGAACATCTCCTTACTAGAAAAGTACATAAAAAATAAGAAGGAATTTAACTCATCTCTTACAATTGTATATTCAGATAAAGGAAAAGGTATAACAAAAAAAGAATACGTAGTACTCTATTTCCTAATTCCCGTGTTGCTTAACAAATTACTCATTCCACAGAATTCATCACTTACTATACTAATTGACGCATTAGATGATAGAATTAAGGACTACAACCTTAACATAAATAACGTAAAAAGTATAATAGGCAGATACGCTAATGGGTTTAAGATTTATATACCCTCTCCAATATCAAATTTTTATCATTAAAAGGAAAAATACATAAGAAAGGACTTTTGCTTGTAGACTGCTCTTCTACTTCTTTAGCAAAGAACTATAATATAATCCTTGATGGAAAGTTCAAGAAAGGAATTAAAAAATTCTATATTGACTGTTATACTCTGGAATCAATAGTCCAAACACTAAGCCAAGTTTAATTTCTGTCTATATTATATACTACTATGGCTTTCGTGCAAATACCTACAAGACCAGGATATCCCTATCCAATAGGAGTGACCTTAACTAGGGACGGTGTGAATTTTGTATTATTCTCTGAAAACGCTACTTCGATACAACTATTACTTTTCTCTCACCCTGACGATAAAGAACCTAAAGAAGTAATTGAAGTGAAAGAAAGGACAGGAGACCTTTGGCACGTTTTAGTCCCAGGGATAATGCCCGGACAACTTTACGCATATAAGGTAGACGGACCGTATAGGCCTGAACAAGGATTAAGATTCAACAAAAACAAGACTGTAATAGACCCGTACGCAAAGGCAGTTGCAGGATTCATAAAATGGGATGACTCGCTCTTTGGTTACAAAATAGGTGACCCAGACCAAGATATGTCCTTTGATGAAAGAGATTCTACTCCATTTATTCCTAAATCGGTAGTTGTAAGCGACGAATTTGATTGGGAGGAAGATAAGCCTTTAGGTCTTAGAACACCTTGGTCTCAAACAGTAATTTACGAGACTCACGTTAAAGGTTTCTCTATAAAAAGAGAAGACATAGATGAAAGAATAAGGGGAAAATATCTCGGTTTAGCTTCAAAATCTGCAATATCCTACTTCAAGGATTTAGGAATAACATCAGTAGAATTAATGCCAGTACAGCAGTTTGTTAGGGACAGATTTCTCATAGACAAAGGATTAACAAATTACTGGGGTTACAATCCTATAGCTTACTTTGCTCCAGACTGCGGTTATGCTAACGACTGCTTAGGAAAACAAGTTACGGAATTTAAGAAAATGGTTAAGGAACTTCATGCATCAGGAATAGAGGTAATTATAGACGTAGTATATAACCACACTGGAGAAGGAAATCACTTAGGACCTACTTTGAGCTTCAGAGGAATAGACAACACCTCGTATTATATGTTAAATCCACAAAATCCCAGATACTACATGGACTTCACAGGAACAGGGAACACGTTAAACTTGAGGCATCCCAGAGTTCTCCAAATGGTAATGGATAGCTTACGTTATTGGGTTTTAGAAATGCACGTTGACGGCTTCAGATTCGACTTAGCTTCTGCCTTAGCTAGAGAACTCTACAGCGTAAATATGTTATCAACTTTCTTCGTAGCAATACAGCAAGATCCCGTACTTTCGAGAGTAAAACTAATTGCAGAACCTTGGGACGTAGGAGAAGGAGGGTACCAAGTAGGAAACTTTCCTTACCAATGGGCTGAATGGAACGGAAAATATAGGGATACTATAAGAAGGTTCTGGAGAGGAGAGCCGATACTTTACTCCGAGTTGGCAAATAGATTAATGGGTTCCCCAGACTTATATCAAGGTTCTGGAAGAACTCCATTTGCGAGTATAAACTACGTAACCTCCCACGACGGCTTTACTTTGCAGGACTTAGTTAGTTATAATCAAAAGCACAATGAAGCTAACGGTTTTCACAATAAGGACGGAATGGACGAAAACTACAGTTGGAACTGCGGATTTGAAGGAGAAACCCAAGATCCCAATGTAATAGCTTGCAGAGAAAAGCAGAAGAGGAACTTCATGATAACTTTATTCATAAGCCAAGGAGTGCCCATGTTGTTGGGAGGAGACGAACTAAGCAGAACGCAGAAAGGAAATAACAATGCCTTCTGTCAGGATAATGAAATATCTTGGTATGACTGGAGTTTAGACGAGAGGAAAAAAGCATTTAGAGATTTCGTAAAATCTATGATATACTTCAGAAAAGCTCACCCAATATTCAGGAGGAAAAAATTCTTCCAAGGTAGAAAGCTCTTTGGCTCACCTTACAAGGATTTAACTTGGATTTCACCTGCAGGAACTGAAATAGACGATAAAACCTGGAATTCGCCTACACAATGGATAGCTTTTGTATTATCTGGAGATGCAATGGATGAAATAAATGAAAGAGGAGAGAGAGTTGCAGACGACGCTTTCCTTGTGATACTTAACGGAAGCCCAAGCAGTATAAAATTCAAGATTCCTAAATTGGGAGAAAAGTGGGAATTAGTAGCTTGGAGTTGCTTAAGAGAACCAAAAGAAGAAGAAAAGGTAGTTAAGGCAGAACAAGAAATTCAAATTGAAGGAAGAACTACAGTAATTTACAAGAGAGTGTGAACTTGAGCTACAGGATTCAGTTAAATAAACATTTCAACTTCTCCGACCTTATCTCCATTCTAGATTATCTTCAAGACTTAGGAGTAGAATGGTTGTACTTATCTCCGATACTCCAGGCAAGGAAAGGAAGTACCCACGGCTATGACGTTTACGACTTCAAGAAGGTAAGCGAAGATCTAGGAGGAGAAGAGAAGTTTAAGGAACTCTGCAAAGAGGCGAGAAAGAGAGGAATGAAGATAATAGTTGACATAGTTCCAAACCACATGGCTTTAGAAAATCCTTACTTACTAGACTTCCTAAAGAATCCCAACTCGAAGTATAGAAAATTCTTCGACTTTGAAGGGGATAAAATAATTCTACCAATACTTGGGGAAAAAAGCCTTGAGAAAGTGAAAATTGTGGAAGAGAACGGAGAGAGATTCCTAGATTATCAGGAGTTAAAATTACCGCTAGAAGGAGAAGGAAAAGACCTCGAAGAACTTTTGAAAAAACAAAGATATGAGTTGGTTTATTGGAAGAAATTCGATAAAATAAATTATAGGAGATTTTTTGATGTAAACGGATTAATAGGAATAAGACAGGAAGATGAAGAAGTTTTCAATGAATATCACGAGAAGATTTTCGAACTAAAAGACTGTATTGATGGGCTCAGGATAGACCACATAGACGGTTTACTTAACCCTAAAAGATACCTTGAGGAACTTAGAGAGAGAATGAGAGATAAATACATTATCGTAGAGAAAATACTCTCTCCTAGCGAAAAATTGAGAAATTGGAAGATAGACGGAACTACTGGATACGATTTTATGAGAGATGTTAACTTAGTATTTGTTAATGCAAAAAACGAGGAGAAGTTTAAAGAAATTTACGAGGAATTCATAGGACAGAAAGTGAACTTAAATAAAGAAAAAGTAAAAGCAAAGATTGACGTTATAAATCAGCTCTTTTATGGTGATGTTAACAGAATATCTAGAAAAATTAAGGAAATTACTGGGAAAGACATCAAGGATAGCTTGGTAAAATTCCTGTCATGTCTTAACGTTTATAGAACTTACATTACCGAGGACGAAGTAGATTGGGAAGATATTGAGGAAATAAAGGAGTGCACAGATAACGACATACTTGACTTAGTTAATGAAAGGAAAGCGATGATGGTCTTACAACAACTTGAAGACCCGATAATGGCAAAAGGCTATGAAGACACTCTCTTTTACAGATATAACGTATTGATCTCTCTGAATGAAGTTGGTAGCGATCTAAAGTTCGGTATTTCTTGCGAGGAATTCCACTCAAGAAACATAGAAAGGGAACTCTTCTGGCCAAATACTATGACAGATACGTCAACACACGATACTAAGTTCAGCGAAGACGTAAGGGCAAGGTTAAATGCATTGAGCAATTTTCCTGAGGAATGGAGAAATGCTGTAAATGAATGGAGTAAGATAAATGAGAAGTACAAGGTTAATGGATTCCCTACTAGGAATGATGAATACAGATTTTACCAGACTTTACTAGGCACTTGGAATGGATATTCTAAGGAATATGAGGAAAGGTTAGTAAATTACATGATTAAAGCAATAAGAGAAGAGAAGATTAATACTTCATGGTTAAATGCCAACCAAGAATATGATAATGCAGTAATAGATTTTGTGAAGAATGCAATAAAGGATGAGGAATTTCTCTCTTCTTTTACTCCATTCCTTAAAAAGATAAATAATATAGGCAGTATATATTCGATAGAGCAAATAATTCTAAAGTTAACTTCTCCAGGCTTGCCCAACATCTACCAAGGTAATGAAACTTTAACTTACCTAATGGTTGACCCTGATAATAGAAAGAAAGTAAATTTTGAAAAAATAAAGGATATGTTGAAAGAGATCAAAGCTGAAGATCCTATAAAACTATTTAAGGAAGAGAAGTTTCACAAGCTTAAACTATACGTTACTTGGAAGTTATTGAACTTAAGAAAAGAAAGGAAAGATCTATTTAATGGTTATCATCCGCTGAAAGTAAATGGATGTGGATTTGAAAGAAACGGATTAATCACAATAATAACCTTTTACCCTTTTGAAGATTTCGAAGTAAAAATAAAAGGAAAATTCGTAAACTTGATTGACTCATCAATGCACGAGGAGGTAATTAGAAAAAATGAGCTACCTTTTGGTGTTTACGTCAAACAGTAAAGGGGTAATGCATCTATTATACCGTTAACGCCTACTAATATCAAGGAATTACAAGTTATGAGCATGTTTCCTGCTCCAGGCATTACTGGAGTTTGTAAACCTTTAAGTAGAGAACCTTGAGAAGATATAACGAAGAGGTATCCACTAGCGTTCTGTATAATTACATTGCCCTCGTATATCTCTGGATTATCAACAGTGAAACCAGTATGGAAAGTCCAAAGAACTTTTCCAGTTGCTAAGTTAACAGCATAAAGTAAACCTACTGGTGAATCGTGATAAACCACTCCATCGTATATGAGTGGTGGAGGAGATTCTAAATTAGGCGGAACTCCTGCATATCCTTCATTTATACACCACAGAATTTTGCCAGTAGTAGCATTTACTGCAAACAAGACTTCTTGAATTGTAGTGCAACTCTTTATAGTATAAGCGCTTACTACTATCCCTTTACAGTAAGCTGGAGAAGCGTCATCCAGTCCTCCTAAAGAAGTATGAGTTGAAGAAAAGTTAACATACCATAATATATTCCCGTTTGAAGCATTAACAGCCCAGAAAATGTAAGGATTTGCGCTGCCGAAATAAACTATACCATCAACCAGCAGAGGAGAGGACATACTAACATAGGAAGTTATATTATCAGACCAACAAACTCCTCCACTTAAGTTTAGTGCAAATACCTGCCCGTTACCGTTAGCTTCAATAATTTTACCGTTATAGAAAACAGGAGTTGGCATATCTTCTCCTAACGTTTTATATTCCCATAGGACTTTTCCGTCAGTAGCATTTAATGCAATTATAGCATTATATCCAGTACCCCTTACGTGACAATTTTGAAAGACGTTATTACCAAGCCCTACTATTACTATGCAATTAACTACTATAGGTTGAGTCATAATTTGATTATTAAGCCTATTAAACCAGACTACCTCACCATTAGTTATGTTTATTGCGTACACACACCCTTGACAACTACAGAGCTGTCTTGAAGCTAAATTCATGGGACCTGAAGTTGTTACTAACAATAAACAGTGATATACAGAAGGAGGAACTACAATTGCTGTAGTGATATTAAGGATAAAGAAACCAGTCTTTACTGGAATTACATAAAAGTGAGAAGGAACTCCTTCAAAAACTGTTGTATTACCATCATAAGGGAGGAGAGAAGATTCTTTATAAACTGTAAGAGTTTGAGGCGTAATCTTATGTGAATTGTTATTATGAGTAGATATTAACAATAATGAAGATATGATGATTAATAACAATAAAAAAGTTGATATAATTATTATACTAGTAACCCTTCCTCTATTCATTGTCTATATAGACTATGTAGAGTTTATAAAGATTTTCAATTGGATTGCTTTATGGGGGGGTACTTCGATTCTTAGTTGTTAAGCCCATAAGTTTTCATTAAATCCTAAAATCTATATTAGTATGAAAATAAGTTTCACATATGCGTGGATAAAAATTGAACCAATCCACTAAGTACAATTGGGTATTTTGCTATGTCTATTCTATAAAATCTTATGTTAGAATAAATAAAAATTTAGTAAAAAAATTACTTAAAACCTAGAACTTCAGCAAAGTTAGCTAAATCTAACAATCCATGGCCAGAAAAACTAAGCAGTATGGTCTTCTTCTCTCCAGTTTTCTTCGCATCATCTGCAATCTCCTTAATTATCGGTAAAGCGTGGCTAGTTTCTGGTGCTGGAACCCATCCCTCTATTTGAGAGAACAACTTAGCCCAAGTAAACGCAGTTTCTTGATCGTAATCTCTGGCTTCAACTATTCCTTTACTCATCAAAAGAGATAGTGTAGGTGCAACAGCGTGATACCTTAGTCCTCCAGCGTAAACTGGCGGTGGAATGAAATCAGAACCTATTGTATACATTTTCAATTCCGGTAACACTCTTCCGGTATCTGGATAATCATACTTGTAAACCCCTTTGGTCATCTTAGGGACTTCCAAAGATCCTGAGGCAATGTATTTTCTCCTCACTTTTCCTGAACGCAACTCTTCACCTAAGAATGGAAAAGCTAATGCAGAGTAATTAGACCCACCACCTACTACTCCTATAATGTAATCTGGATCCTCACCTATCATCTCCATTTGGACTTTTGCCTCCTGTCCTGCAATAGTCTTAAACAGAATATCGGAGTTTACTACACTTCCAACGACATATTTTCCTCCATTTTCAAGTGCATATCTTACTGCCTCAGTAATAGCTATTCCCAGAGATCCAGGATTGTTGGAATCCTTCTGAAGAACTTCCCTACCATAAGGAGTAAACTCTGAAGGAGAAGGATGAACATCAGCACCATACATCTGCATTAAATACCTCCTATAAGGCTTTGCAAAATAGCTTGTCCTAACCATGAAGACGTGAGCCTTAACGTGGAATAATGCCGCAGCTAAAGCAACCGCTGCTCCCCATTGACCCGCTCCGGTTTCTGTCGAAACAAATTTTGCGTTATCCAATGTTGCGTAATAAACGTGGGCTAAAGCGCTGTTAATCTTATGAGATCCACTATATGTATGGCTCTCCATCTTCATGTAAATTTTTACAACATTACCGAAGTATTCCTCAAGTTTTCTAGCCCTTATTATAGGAGTTGGTCTTCCTATTTGCAAGTATCTTTCAAGAACCTCATCAGGAATTTTTATATATCTTTCCTGTGAAAATTCTATTTCAAGGACCTTTGAAGGTAAAGCTTCCTTTAGAACTTCAAAAGCTTTTCCTGTTTCGTCCTTTGGTGGAGGTAACGATTCCGGTAAATCTGGTAAAATATTATACCAAGTTGTTGGTATTTTGTCCTGCGGGAGATCGTATCTAACGATCATAATTAATAAAGAGCAAAGGTTACTTTTATATCTTTTTTAGCTACATACTAAGTCTAATAAAAACGTAAAAATGAATTTAAAGCGTTAATTTGACAATTTTTGAGTAGAAAGGATAAAAACTTTTGTAAAAAGGTATTTTAATACGTGGTAGATAATTCAAATTATGAGTAAAATAATAGCTGGACTAACAACACTAGTTTTAATTTCTTCCCTCCTAATGTCATCAGTCTTAATCGCATCAACAACTAACACGTATTTCATAGACTACACAATAACCTATCATTCCCACTATTCAGGGAAATATTTAACTAGTTCATGCAAAGAATCTGTAATAAACTTAAACATAACTTCAACAAAAATAAGCGAAAACAAATATAATAATACAATAACAATAACAGGGTATATTTATACTAATTCTTCTTCACCCTTCATGATGTCAGTGAACAATATGACAATTCACCACACCTTCAATTTTACTACAAAATTCCCATTAGTTAAGGAAATAACAATATTCAACATAAGTAGATTATTGAACATTACATTAAATATAAGCAAAGAATTAAAAGTATTCAACATAACTATTAATTACAAGGTAAATTATCAACCTAACGGGACTGAAAAAACAGTATTTAATAATAAGACTTACACTTTGGACTCTTTCAAAGCTTTCTTAAGCCTAGCAGCTGAAGGACATAATAAGTATTTTAATACAGCATACTCCTCAACAATGGAAGGAAATATATTAACGTTCCAGAAGGGAATATTTTACAAGCTATACTTGACTGGAGAAAGTTACAAGAACATTACAATCAGTAACTTCATGAATATTTACTCCAAAGGAAATACTACTTTATGCGTAATATTAAAGAATACTAACATTAAGCTAGACAGTGTAACCACTCATGGCATGGATGCTCCAACTACTAATAATTCAGCTAATAATGGCCAAACAGAAATTAAACCTGAGGAATTCCTAATTCCAGCAGGAATAATAGCTTTAATTGCAGCAGGAATAATCCTAATAAGGAAATTCTGAGGATAAAGATATATCTTTCTTTTTATAATCTATTTTTATGAGTGTAGTCATTGCGAAAGATCTTACTAAAAAGTACGGAGACTTCCTCGCAGTAGACCACATAAACTTTGAAATAGAGAAAGGAGAGATTTACGGACTTTTAGGACCAAACGGTGCAGGAAAGACTACTACTATAAAAATGCTAACAGGATTAATCCCAATAACTGAAGGCGACGCAATAATTGCAGGAATTTCAGTAAAGAAGAAACCTGGAGAAGTAAAAAAGAGAATAGGCTGGATTTCTTCAGAAGTAATCTTAGACGACGAGTTAACAGCTTGGGAAAACTTGGAAATTCAAGCCAAACTCCTAGGAGTTAAAGACTGGCAAGAAAGAGCAAACCAATTGCTCGATTATTTCGGAATTAAAGAATTCAAAAACAGGAAGGCAGGAAAGTTCTCCACCGGAATGAGGAAAAAGTTAGAAGTATCTATGGCGTTACTCCATTCGCCGGAAATAATATTCATGGACGAGCCAACTATAGGTTTAGACGTAAACACTAGGGCTTCCCTCTGGAATTTGATTAGGCAAATAAACAAGGACTATGAAGTTACAATACTCCTAACTACACATTACATGGAGGAGGCAGACATGCTTTGTAGGAGAATAAGTATAATTAATAGAGGAAAAATCATTGCAAAGGGAACTCCTGAAGAGCTAAAAGAAAGATATGGAGGAGATGTTATTGAAATTGAATTAAAAGAAAAGAAAGACGGAGTAATCTCTGACTTAGAAAGCATTGGAAAAGTAATAAGAAACGACGGAAAAATTGCGATCAAAGTAGGCAATGCTGAAGAAGTATTGCTGAAGGTAATAAACGTCGTAGGGCAAAGCAATATAAAATCAATTAAGATAAACAAGTCGTCCCTAGATACGGTATTCTTAAACTTAACCGGAGGAAGCTTAGAGGAAGAAGAGTTTGACGCTAGGAAATTCTACGCAATGTTAAGGAGGGCGAGAAGATGATAGAAGGTTTAGAAGCACTATACATGAGGGAAGTTAAGAGAATTTATAGAAGTATTTACATGTGGATAATGATAATCTCACAGCCAGTAATGTGGCTAATCTTTTTCGGAAGTTCTCTCTCAGGAATGCCTAAGGAAGTCCTAATTTCCTTCTTCCACACTACAAACTACATCGCATTTATCCTCCCTGGAGAACTGTCAGTATCAATGCTTTTCGTAGGGATGTTCTCCTCAATGAGCTTAATACAAGATAAAAGGTTCGGTTACATGAAGAGAGTATTCATAACTCCGGTTCCCAAATACTACGTTTTCCTGGCAAAAGTCTTCGGAGGAATAACTAGGGGATTACTACAAGTGCCTATCTTAATAGGTACTGCAGTAGCAATGGGAGTTTCACTAAACATTAACGTGATAAATATAATAGGAATAATCTTAGCGTTAACTTTTCTAGGTATGGGATTCTCTTCACTTTACGCTATGTTCACAATAAGGACCGCAGACTGGCAAGCTCCTGGCGTTATTGCAAACTTACTCAATTTGCCTTTAATGTTCTCCAGTACTGCCCTCTTTCCCAAAGCTTTCTTCCCATCTTGGCTTTCAGCAATAAGCGACGTAAATCCAATTACTTACTCAGCAGAATTAGGAAGAGAAGCCCTGCTCTCAGGAGATCCTAACTGGGCTTACTTAGGTTATCTAGCAATTTTTGGATTAATAATGCTAGCAATAGGAAGTTATTTAACCAATAAATACATGCAGTCTGAATAAGATATTTTTACTTAAGATGAAAAGTATATTATATGTTTTTATCCGTAAGATCTATAGCTTCGCTTATACTCTTAGGAGGAGTAGTAATATTTGGCGTTACAGGATCATATATTTTAGGCCATTTCGGGCACAATTTTAATCAATCCATGGACCTTGTGAATTCAATATATTTCACTGTAGTAACGCTCTCAACGGTAGGTTATGGGGATATTGTGCCTATTACACCGATAGCTAAAATTTTTGTTGTGGTTCTAATAGTATTCGGCATGGGGGCATTCTTAACTGCATTAACAAGTATTTCGGGAGATATAGCTAGTAAAAGAATACTAGATCTAACAGGAAGATTAGAAAAAATTGAAGAAGAAATGAACAAAGTCAAAGTCTTATTAATAGGCAGCGGAGGGGTTAACTTATCGTTGGCAGAAAACTTTGAAAAAGAGAAAATAAGATATATCTTACTCATCTCAGATAAAACAGAAGCTGAGAGACTTTCAGAAAAAGGAATAAAAACATACGCAATAAACATAATTTCTGAGGAAGAGATTAGAAAATTCCATCCTGAGAAAGTAAAGACTATTATAATAGATATGCAAAACACATCCGATATGCTATATGTTATACTAATATTGACTGAACTAGCAAAAGATTCAAATATCATTGCAATAGTTCATAACGAAGATTTAGAAAAAAGATTGGAAAGCGTAAGAAAAATAAAGGATATAAAGATCGTAAACCCAAGCAAACAGGTGGCTCAAGAATTATTCTCATCTCTAAAATAACTTCCTCTCCAACCTCATAGCACTAGACTCAAAATCATTTCACAAATATAAATTCAGCATGAAGTCTCATATTTTTCTTTTATGTTGATCTTTATTCATTTTTAACTTTTATTTAAACTCTTATTTGTATGCGACTCGTTGAAGATATATGTCTTGTATCCTTATTCGCTTTCCTATAGCTGGACACTTTATTAAATACTTCAATAACTCAAGAAGTATTATGTTTGATCCTCAAAGGGTCTAGCTTCTAGTATAAGAAGAGGTTAGCTAAGTTCTCATTAAATAAATAAAAACTCCTTCATAAATAAAGGAATATACGTCATCATACTTATGGTAAAGAGTATTAAGAATAATGCAACAAATAGGCTAACAAGAATTATTTTTCACAATTAGATTTTGGGTCTACCGTAAAAGGCGAGGCTTTCAGACTTTTGTAAAATCTCATATATTGTCTTCAATTTAATCTCCTATGTTATGCTATATAAAAGAAGTATAAAGCTATGTATGCGGCCGCCGGGATTTGAACCCGGGACCTCCGCCGTGGCAGGGCGGCGTCCTAATCCATGCTAGACTACGACCGCATAATATAACTTTTTTTCTTCAGATTTATAGTTTTCTATCCTATCTAGTCTCTTACAAGGAATGTTGAAGTCAATTAATACAACTGATAAACATGTTATACTTCATCAAATCTTAAAGACCAAGATTCATATAGCTTCATAAGTAATATTCTTAATTAGACCTAAAAAGACAAAGTAATGTAGTATGTATAATAACATTGTTTGAACATATGATTCTTATGTGTTGCTTCATGATTTACCCTTAACCTTCATGGCTAACTAAGTATAAATTATTCCAAAGTTTAGAATGCACAAAATAAGAGATAAGAGGGGATTAATCCTGTCATGAAGAACATTATAGAGGACCTTGTTAAGAAGTATAAAATCCTTGTACTTGAGATAGTTATAAAAGGATTACTTGAGAGTTATGCTATAGAAGAATTTTATGAAGATGAAGCATTGGATTACTTAGAACTCAGATAAGAGTTAAAGAGATTTCAAGTTAGATATTACTACCTGAATCTCATAGCATGCTTGTATAAAATATAGTAAATTTTATAATATAATATTTATGAAATTTCCTTTTCAAACACATCTTATATCAAAGAGAATAAAAATATAAAGTTTCAACTTAAACTTCCGCACCACTATATTAATATATAACACTTAGTATAGACGCCTACTAATTAACAAAAATAACTGAAGAACAAAAGAAAAAAATTAATTATCTTTATGCTACTTTCCTAAATACGAGTACCAATGCTACTATAGCAATTATTAGACCGATTATAGCAAGAACCAAACTTCCGTATTCAATCGTTGTCATAGAAGATACTTTACTGTTTAAATCGCTTATTTGGCCCTTGAAGTAAGTTATGTTATTAGACAAGTACGTTTCCAATGTAGATAACTCACCATCAAGCTTCGTAACATTACCAGACAAGTATGCCTCTAGATTAGATATTTTTGTACTATCAGCAGATAAATTACCTTCCAAGGTAGATATTTTACTGTTAAAGTAGCTTATGTTACCAGACAAGTACATCTCCAGTGTAGATAACTCAGTCTTGAAGTAGCTTATGTTACCAGATAAGTACATCTCTAGATTAGATATTTTACCATTTAAGTAGCTGACGTTTCCTGACAAGTACATCTCTAGTGTAGATAACTCACCATCAAGCTTCGTAACATTACCAGACAAGTACATCTCCAGTGTAGATATTTGACCCTTAAAGTAGCTTATGTTACCAGACAAGTACATCTCCAGTGTAGATAACTCAACTTTTAACGAATTTACTTCTTTAGTCAGATTCAATATCTCTTGTTCCTGATTATATTGAACGGTCAAAAATTCTTCTTCAGTTGCAGTAAATGTTCCAGAAGGATTAGTATAGGTTGCGTTAATTATTAAATTGCCCTCAAACTGCATGTTTGGAATTGTAATCATTATTTCGTAAGCTCCTACAGTTGCGTTATATTTTCCAGGATAAGAAGCGCCATCAAATGTAGCAGTTACGGTAGCATTACTAACTGGAATGCCCGCATAGGTTACAATTGCACATATTATTAAAATACTATTACCTAGAGTATCAATATTAATGTTCTGAGCCGGACTTAATATATCAACTATTGTTGCATGAGTGGAATTATAGCCTAATACTTTTGTTATATCAACTGCAACTTCTTGAACTTCTACAGTAAACTTAAGCGTATATGACTTTGGTGCTACTACCGTAATAGTTTTTTGAGTAGTAACATAAGGAGATGGAGGTACTACTTGTATAGTATACGTTCCGCTTGGTAACATCAATACTGCCTCACCAGTAGAGTTAGTAATAGCAAAATATGGAGTTCCTACAGCAGATACTTTAGCTCCTTGAATTGGTATATTTTGAGAATTAAATACTTGAACAACTACAGTAGCTAACTGAGGCTCAAATTCAAAAGTTGTCTCATTAGTAAAGCCAGTGTTTGTACCAACCTTTATTGCATATGTTCCATATGGATACTGACTATTGGCAGCACTTGGGAAAGTAAATAATACGGCAGAATACTCACCAGATGATGTGCTATTTACTATAGTACTATATACATCAACCCCATTTGGATTATACACTGAAATTCCAACTTCTACATTAGGAGGAGCAGTCCCTTCTACAACCACTGTCTGACCCGGATGATAAATTGGCGCTGTAGTAACTGTTATTACAGAGTCTGCTGCAAGTAAGTTTATTGACGAAACCGTAAACAATACAAATATTGCTAATATAGGAATTAAATATTTATGAGACATCATACCCAATCACCATTTAATAAAAGGAAATAAAAAACTTATCTTTAACTTGAAACTGTTGCAGTATAGACATATTTACCAGGCACATATGGTATTGTTAATTGTGGATTACTGAATAACAATATTGTAATATTATACATTCCTGGCATTGCTGGTGTCCATTCTGGTCCGAATGTTACCGTCTGCCCTGGAGTTATTGATTCTACGAATATCTCCGGCTGAAGTACTGTCGTAGTATTCACTGTAATCTCGACTACTGCATATACAGTAGTAGTTACTGTTCCTTCATTAGTTAAGTTGAAGAACAACTCATATGTCTGTCCAGCTGTTAGATCAGACAATGATACTGGCTTTCCTGTTGTAGTGTATATTGCTGTAAATCCAGTCACTACTGGCTTTAATACTATCTTGCCTACGAAGAAGTAACTGCTTGCTGACACAGTGAATGAATGATATACGCCATTTACAAATCCAGCCCCTATAATTGCTGATGCAGTCGTTGATATGTTATTTACTGTTCCAGGCGCTACTGATACTACTCCTGGCTGTCCTGCATAGAATGAATAATACTGTACAGGTACTATCCTTAATTCTCCCGTATAGTTACCAGTATATACTCCAGATATTACTTGTTCAGCTAAAGTTAAGGTAGTCTTTACTCCGGTAGCAGGGTTATACACGTTTACTGTGAATGATGTGAACTCGGTAGCAGTTGATGGTGAATATACGGATACTGTCACTAATATTCCAGTTGACGTATTGACGAATGGTAAAGCCAATGCTGGATTCTCTGTTACGTTTTCTCCATTATACATTAGAGATATTATTGGCTGCATTATTCCTATTGGTATACTTGAGATGTTTGGCTTGATACTTAATGTTGCATATCCCGAAGATATTGCAGTTATACCCGGTTCACTAGGTACTGGAACAGTTATTTCATGGAATGCTAACAGATTACCACTTAAGACTACATTGTCAGTTAAATTAACGTTTAAGGAACCTTTCGTATAGGAATTAGGTAATCCGTCCCACAATGCCATTGGTACGTATATAGTATATGTTGGAACAGGACTTACTGAATAGTTAGCTGTCACAGTAGATGCTATGGCCATTATGTCAGTACTTGTCAATGTCTGTCCAGATACTTGAGCCTGCAATATAGATAATGCTTCTCCTACTATATTTTCATAATTATTGCTAGTTAAGCTAAATGATCCTGGAGCTGGATGCTCTAAGTACTGGAATAACGGAGAGGATATTTGAATCTCTAACTTCTCAAATGGACCTGCTGGAGGTATATTTACTATATGAACGTTATATATGCCTAAGTTAAACGTTGAATTTATATCGTTTACACCTACTGATACTTGATGATATGAGGATACTATTCCGCTTGATGTAGAGAACCTGCTTATTTGATTAGTAAAATTGAAGTATACAGTGGTTTGTGGAGCTACAGTATAACCATTCGCTGCTAAATTGGTAATTCCCTCAGATGTACTGTTTGTTATTACTTGGTTACCTAAATATACTGTTCCAGTAAACATTGTGCTGTTTGAGCTTACTTGAACTAAATATGCCATCTCCATTACGTTAGTTAATGTAGTTGAGTAACCATTCCATAGTAGTGCCATAGCAGTAAATGGTATTGGAGATAACTTCATGTTCATGTAATTTGGAGCTGGCTTCAAACCAGGGGCATTAAGCGTTACTGCTACTGGTTGTCCACTCATAGCTGTAGTAGTATTAGTACTTAATGTTACTTGAGCTATGGTTAATGTTATTGTACCATTTACTACTTGATCAGTAGCTGGAGACGTATACTCTACTACGAACATTCCATCTATTAATTTACATGCTTTAACGGTCGTCGGTACTCCATTAATTACCAAGTATCCATTATTATTGATATAATATGTAAATGTACCATTAAAGTATCCAGAATCTGATGCAGTTTCCGTTAAAGTCATTGTAATCGAATATAATTTAATTCCCGAACTGTTTTCCACTATTAATTCTGGTGCCGCAGTTAATACGCTTGTAGGTGATTGTGAGGCATATGCTTGATCATGTACTTCTATGTTTATGTAGTGCTTGTAGGAGCTGCCCTCTAAGTTAGGTATATATGCAGTTACTGAAGAGAAGCCATGGCTTGTTGGTGCGCACAGGTATATCGTTGGAACTATTACTTGCAACTCGTAAGTTGCTGATAGCTGCTGCAATACTATGTCATCATATATATTTAGTGTTATTTTAGTTCCCGCCGGTATATATTTCAAGCCCAATGCGTTTTCAAGTTCAGTCTTCAGTACAGTTATAAAGAATGTTCCGTTACCTGTTGGTGACGTTAGCGAAGTTATACCTAATTTGGATAAGCAGAAGTGACATATTTTACCATTAGGTAATATTACAGTAACATTAGCATTAGCTATTACTATTCCATTATATTCAACATTGTATCCAGACATTGTAAGAGTTGTTGGAACTCCAAACGCTAGGTTAGGTTCGTTCCACACAAACGTGTAGGTATCAGTCGTATTAGATACTTGTTGTACTGATGGAGAGTAATCACTTAAAGTTGAAGTTTGTACAGTTATTGTTCCTATACCGCTGCTATTAACTGGAATCTCACTGCTCTCTATATAATATGACGCTCCTATATCGTTTGTGGCATTAATTCTTAATTCTGTAGTTGAATATTGAGATGGCGTAACACATACAACGATTAAATCGTAGCAAGAATAGAACGTTATTTTAGGTGTTGCAGAGTATTTAACCTCTACTTTTGCAGTAAAGTATGGACATCCTGCTGCAACTTCTGGTATATCAGCTGACCCAGTTGTTACCACTAAACCACTAGTCTTACATACTAATGCAACAACCACATTGATAGCTCCAGAGACGCCCAAATTTGTCACATTGTCGGGCGCGTCAACTGTTAGAGTACCCTGAGAAGATATAGATAATGAGAACGATTGTACATTAATTAAACTGAAGCTGGTTACATTTTGTAAGCATGTAGTATACTCAAATGCGTCTTCGAAGGTTATTTTTACGGGAGTATCTGGTTTTACTTCTTGAGTGCCAACAGTATCATATTTGAACTGTGCACCAGTTACATAGGCTGGCGTATAATGCCCTGAAGTTAAACAGGCCTCATAATTTTTACATTGATAGGTAGCGACCACTGTAGTGTTCATTATGAATGTACCATTATATACTGGGACGCCATATACTTGATCAGAATATGCGTACTCTTCGTTAGTGAATATCTTCGTAGAGACGTATTCTCCACTTAATATCGATGGATAGCATACTTTTTGATTTACATAAGCGCATTTACCGGTAGTAGCGTTTATGAATGTGCAGCTCTGGAATGGGTCAGCTTGGTATACTTGATCTGTAAATATTACAGGAATTGTTGAGTTGAATGGCAAGTATCCTACTTCTTTATAGAAGTGAGCCGCGTTTGGACATAACTGTAAGGTTGGAGAGTATGAATTACTTGAATCTAATAAGTTCTCAAGGCTTATAGTTATTGGAGTTACTCCTGGTGGTGAGAACGTTGCAGTTATTTTAGCGCAAGTGGTAATTATACTTTTCTCTGCTGTGTATAAATTAATCGGGACTACACACTCCACGGTCTTGCTCTCGTTATTATATATCAGATGATATAATGTAGTAGGTAAATCATATATATAATTACCTACACTACTGCTATATATTAAATATTCATTATAGAATGTGCCAGTGGATGAGATTACCGTTGCTTCATAATTTTCTGCAGAGCAGTACCCTGCCTTAACGGATTTACCGCAAGCTACGGGCAATGTTTTTGGAGCACAAGTTGGCGTCGCTGTTAGGAAGATATAGTATATGTCTCCCTCTTCTAAATCATATACTTGTTTAGGACAAACCTTTACTGGAGTAGTCCCAACATAAAGGTGTAAGTTATTTGCAATAAACGCTGTGTCATTAGGATGATTCGGGCATGTGACTTCTATTAATACTACTTGTCCTGGAAATATTTCATCGACGTTTGAATTCATTGATGGAGCTTGGCTTGATGCAGCTAATGTTGTAGTTGGTACAAAGATGAATAGTTCTCCCATTAATAGAGCTAAAATAACAAGGGATGCGCCCTTTAACCAGACTTTTTCCGAATCCATTTACTTTTTCACTGACAGTCACCTAATAAGTTATAAAATATAAAGTATACGACTACAAGTGTATACAATCCCTCTGGAAACTCCAGGGAACTCAAAAGGTATTCAGACCGTTATTTTATCAATTTTTACTCTCAATAATTTTCTTTTAAACTTAAAATTCCTTGAGTATTATGTTGCGGATAGGCTTAAAAGAGATAATACTATTTAAGTAGTGTGAGAAAAAAGGATAGAAAAAACAAGTTATCCTTCGTCTCTAACATTATCCTTGGGTTTAGTATTTTCCTAATGCTAGGTGTTTGGCTGGGTGCTTTTGCGGTCGACGGGTTTTACACGGGTTTTGAATACTATTTTTTTGCATTCCTCCTATTTACTATAGGAATTGTCCTTAAGGCCGTCTCGGTAAAAAGTTAATAAGTGTAATTTCAACTTTGGTTTATGATGAGGAGATTAATAGCTATCCCAATAGTTACGTCTTTTTACCTTATAATTTTTAGGTCTCTTTTCTACACTACTGCGTTCTCCTTGGTAGATACTGAACCTTCTCCTGAAAAAATTGTATCTTTCTTTTATTCTCCGCCTTTTCTTGAGGGGTACGTAATTAACGCAATCAATGGCTTGTGGTGGAATTCTCCTGAGAAGGTATTCACGGTTTTGCCTTTTATTGTTGGTACGCTGTCTTTCTATTATTTTTCTGGAATTAAAGAAGATTGGAAGAACTGGTTACTCTCTTTTCTATATATGTTGAACCCTGGGACTGTCTTTATTTTTCTATCAGGAGACGCGCCGGGGATACTTTTTGCCTATGCTCTGTTACCTATAGTGTTCAAGACTGGGAAGGACCTTGCCCTTAACCCTAATCCAGGTAGTATGTTCCTTTTAGCCGGGGCAGTTGCTTTGGATAACTTTGTGTACTTTGAGGGTTTCATATTTTCTGCAATATTCCTTTTACCATTTATTTTTATATCTAGGGATAAAAAGAAATTCATTCTATATGCTTTACTTTCTCTCGCCCTGGGCTTTTTGACCGAGGTTAATTATGAGGTTTTAATTTATTTGACTGTCGTCCCTTCGTTGTCTACTTATTCCTTAATCTCCGGTTATCTAGAGCTGATGTATTATGAAATGGGGTATATTTCATTATATTTAGTTATTTACTTTCTCTTAGCTTTAAGGGAAAAGAAGAGGAAAATCATTTTCTCAGTTTTGTCAACTTCCTTCATAATTTTAACGCTGTGGTCTTTCCTTTTCCTGCACCCTGTGAACCTTCCTTTGCTTAATGCGATTATTCTTACCTTAACTACTTTTCAGACTAAGTTTATACTGTTTATAAATGGGTTAGTGATAATTTCGCTTTCTTATCTAAGGAATTGGAAGTATTTGTTGTTAGTCGCAGTCTTGTTAAGCATATCAAATTATCCTTACATAGCAAACGGGGGTATGCATTATACTGTTTATTCAATTTTTACTTTCAATGCAAAGGATTATTCCGTCAACGAGTGTATATATAATGTTGAAAAGTATGTTTACAGTCATGGCGATGAATTCTTTTACATAGGTTTTCCTCTATATATGGAAAGAGATAATTACATTTCTAGCCTTTTTGATAATATAAAATTTATTCCTACTCTTAACGCGTCGTATCTAGCATCACAAGGGGTAAAGTACGTAATTACCACGGAACCTATTGACGAGAAAGGGTTAGTTTTAGTTTACACTTCTGGAAATTATAAAGTGTATGAGGACGAAGAGTTTGTGTCCACAGCGTTTTCCAATGACGGTTACCTAAATATTTCAGTTAGCCCTTGTAAAATTATAGTTAAAGGAAATTCTAGCATGGCTTATGTCGAGTATCCTTTTGATAGGTTTTGGAACACCTCTGGTGGAAATTCTTCAATAATGATTATCCCTATGCATAACGGCGAGGGAATTGCAGTTAATAGTGAACCTATAGTAAACGATTATTTAATGGCAGCTAATCTCGTTTCCTTTATAATCATTATCGTCGGGATAGTCTTCACTAGATTTAAAATACGAAAAATTTTATTTCAGGCCAAGGGTTATCGATAATATGAAGTATAAGATAATAGCTTTGGCAGTAGCTATAATACTAGGAGTAGTAGCAGTAACATTTTACTTAAATTATCATCCAACACCCGTTATGTTCCCTAAAAATTTTCAAGGATATGTACTTAAGGACGAAACTAACACCTCAGGATATGGGACAATACTGAATTATACGGTCTATTATTCAGAATACAATGCGTTCTATGTAGGAAAGAATTCAAATATTTCTATAGTTGTATATAATATATCTTCCGTTAAGGTAGCTAATGCACTATTTAATCATCTGATTTCTGGCATAAAATCTTCTAATTACACAAATGATAAATATATAAATGGAGTTAACGAGGAGGAAAATTTCTTTTTTAATAACGGATATACTATAGTTGTAGAAAAGGGTAACTTTGTGATACTGCTCTCAAGCGTTAATAGTAACTTTTCAAACGGTATCGATATTATAAGGAACATAATTGAAAGTATATCTGCCCAGTGAATTTCTCGTCTTAATGGTGTCTTCAAAGTTTGCATATCAACACCTATCCTAACTAGTAATTTTAAAGACTATGAAAATGTTATTACCTCAATGCCTTATCTTTAGGATAGCCTAATCCAGTAACTTCAGAATTCACCATTAAATAAAAAATTATCGTATGAAATTTAGATATTTTTTACCTCAAATATATTGTTACGTACTCCGCAGTTACCGATATGACATGTTTTTAATTCTAGTATGAAGACCCCTCCGTCGTAAAGTATGCAGTTGACGTGTATGTAAATAGTGGTAATTGCTTCTGAGGGTTCGTGCAGCAGATTGTACCCTATATAGAAGTTTGAAATATTGTATATTATCTCAAACTTGTTTCCTTCCAAGTTTGTGCAAATGTGGTTATATATCGTACATGGGACTGGTACGTATACCTCTGCAAATACCCAATTAATGTCCACGTCCTTTCTAAAGCATATTATAGATGTTAAACTATAATTTAAGATACAGCAGTACCAAACACAATTTCTATGTATATGGAAAACGTCCTTCACTACACACCAACTAACATTTCTTGGATATAAGCCATTAATTAACGCAACGTCGCCTGATTTCCCAGTCATCGTCTTAATTAACGGGCTTGAGGTGACTGAACACGCTTTTACTGCAGGCCCAGTCATTATTACATGCTCCACGTCTCCGTTTTGGAAGAAAATTGTCATGTTATCATAGTAATTCGTAGCCCATATAGCGGGTACATTATAAAGATCCGCAAATACACAAGCAGGGTGAGGTGGTGTTATTCTGATTGTCCCGAAAGTCGTTAAGTTCACTACTTTTCCAGGGTAACTAGCAGGCTTCCATACTACCTTTGCATGTTCGCACCCAAAACAACACCAGTGCACAAGGGACGCTTTGTAATAATATGCTACAAAATTCTGTTCAGCCTCGCTGTAATAATAGACATACCAACGAACACAGGTGTCACTATAAGTCTCATATAAGTATTCTATTGTAATATTTTCCGTGATATACTTAACTGGTTGATTCACTGGTATTATGGAATTTATTGTATAATTAACGCAACCGTTATGGCTTAGAACGCACGTATCGTAATATATGTCGTTGTATATTATTTGTGCAGTTCCGTTTGCGTTATCTAGGTTATTGCCCAGGTCACAATTTCTCATTGGATACGCATAAATTATGTTACCCAGCGTCGTGACCATTGCTAGCTTTTCAAATTCCCCTACTTGGTACTCTAGAGCTTGGTGACTGTCCCACGTGGTCTCTTCCGGCTGCGGGTCTATAATTTTGACGTCACCCCCGTCATAACCTAGGAAATAAGAAACGTTAATGGACACAAGGGGTGAAGAATAGAAAACCAGCAACACCGTCCCAGTCGTATTACAGTAGTAGAAACCCACGGGTGAATTTTTCTCATTAACTTCGGTTATTTGCTCTTCAGCCTCATTCTGCATCGGTTGTACTGCGTTAATGTTTTCTTCTTCCTTTGAAGCTGTTGAGTTCGTTAGCATTGCTAAAGGGACTAGGACTGACACCATTACAATGAGCAGGAACACCATACCAATTACTGCTGATAAACCTTTCATATAGTTCTTTCGATTTTTTAAGAATGGTGTGGAGGATGAAAGTAATCTTTAATTTAGTATAGTCAAAACATATAGCGTGAAGTTAATATTAAGTTTAAATAAACGTACTTCAATTGCCGTTCTATTCTTACTGTCAATATTTTCAAGGCTAATAGGAATACCGTGGATCTACCAATTTATGTATTTCCTTTTTACTCTCCCAGATTACTCAATTCAAGGATTTTTTCTTAACCTTTCGATGATAGTAATTCTTTCAATAATGATAGTAATATTCGGAATTACAAAAAGTATACTTATACTAAAGAATAAGATGAAATAAAAAGGAATAGCTACCATTCACCGAAGTATTTTTCTAACGCTAAGTCTCCTTTACTCCACATGAAGTATTTAACGAATAACTCCTTCTTTAGAGAATTCGTTGGAGAAGGAACTGCAGTGGAGTGAGTTCCCTTGTACATCGTATTATCGCTTACTGCAACGCCGTAGCCTTCTAAAGGATTATCTGCAATGCAAACTACTGCAGGATCGTACTTATCAACCTTTGTAGGAACTCCTAACCTATTAGCTAAGTGCTGCGCAGCAATCCTCCCAGTCTTTACAGCTAAATAAGCTAATTTGGGAACCGTCATTGCATTCGAGTCTCCTGAAGCATAAACGTTATCGTATTTAATTGATACCATGTTTAAGTCTGTTGGAATGAATCCGCCGTCGTCTACTAAGTCAGGGGTTGAATTCTTTAATGCAGGATTTCCAGTATAGGGAGGTAAAATTAGTGAAAGGTCTGAAGGCAATTTATTGCCATTTTCATCAATTATTTCATGCTCTGTAATTTCCCTTACTCTAAATTTTTGGATTAAAGTAATTCCAAGCTCTTTGTACATTTCTCCTACTGCTTTTCTAGCATCTGAGGATAAATCTGATAAATACTCACCAGGCGAATACACTGTCATCTTAACCTTATCTAACATTCCCCTTTTCTTGAAATATCCGTGGAGCATTAATGACATTTCAAAAACTGGTCCTTCGCAAGCAGCATCTGAGAATGGAGCTAAATTTTCTGGAACTTTAGGCCTCGGATTATGACCTTGATAGAAGTATCCTGAACCTATTGTTATGTTTCCTCCTTGAAAAGTTTCTAGCCTATCCCTTAGCTTCAAAGCAAACTCTGGTTCGCATACACTGTAACCGTATTTATCCCAGCCTTTAATTAGTTCAGTACCTAAATGTGCTCCTATTCCCACAATTACGTAATCATATTCTTCCTCCTCTATTGAGCCATCTGGTTTTTTATATGTAATCTCGTTATTCTTTGCATCTATTTTAATTACTTTTCCTTCTTGAAATTCTATACCTTTTTCGGGCAATGCTTGAGCTAAATCTAACTTGAACTCGTCAACGTCTTTTACTCCTATTGAAACGTGAGGTAAGTCTAATCTTAACCAGCTGTATCTGCTCTCGTTTATTAGCTTTATTTCTGCTTTACTTCCTACTAGTCTTTTTAAAGTGTACGCTGGTGTCAATGCTCCGAATCTTCCTCCTAAGATTAATACTTTAGTCATTTTTGTCAACGAAACTATATGTTTGATAATAAAAAAACCTTTTTTATGTAAATTTATATTTCTCAATTTATCTAAAAATATGTATGAAATTAACACTCTAAAATTTTGCACAAACATCTTTCAGTTTATAAAAATGGAGATAAGGGACGGAAAAATTCGCCGTTCACAGTAGACCCAAAATCTAATTGTGAAAATAATTTCTATCGGCTAATAATAGGCTATGAGAATTTAATGTAATTGGATAGTTGATTTTATGAAAATTTTTAGAAATTTCTAAGCGTTAGATCTTTTATATTTCTACAAGGTAAACTGAGGAATATTACCGTAATATTAGAAATAATGAAAACGTTTTATTTATGACAACTATTTGATACATTATTCCTAATACTTTTTACTATAAATATTAATGAAGTATATTCTTTTACTTATGAAGAAAAAATATGAAACTTAATGCTGGATTTATATTTGTAAAATGATTTTGGATCTACCGTCACGGGAGGGTCTTCCGCCCCTTTGAATCCCCATTAAGATAAATTACAGCAGGAAAACGTGAAATAGCTTGTATTTTTTTGGCCTAATTAAGTTTAGTAACATAATTTGTAGCTTAGTGACGGCACTATCTCCATACTCAAGAGTAAAGTGGAAGATTTTTTTCTAAGTATTTTTATAATCTTTTCTTTTTCTACTTATTGTAAATAATTAGCCTCTAACTGTGTTCCTTGTTCACATATTTTTGGAATATCCAAATCTATATTTTATAAAAGTCTCACTACAATTTGTATCAAAAAGAAATTAAGAGTGAAAAATTAAGCTAATCTTGCTCCACAATTTAGGCAGAATTTAGCTCCTGCTGGATTTAAATAACCGCACTGGGGGCATCTTACTTGTTGTGCTGTAGGTTGAGTAACTGCAGGTTGCGCCATTGGTTGCATTGACTGTTGCTGCATTGGTAAATCAAATAGACCATCACTTATTTCCTTGTCTACTTGTTTTAATAACCTCCTGTCTATTAATTCTCTACCTAAAGGACCTATGTGCTCCTCTTCAATTACTATCCTAAATTCTGATGGACTCCCTGTAAGTCTAACTATTAATTCTTCTGCATGATGAAGATGACCTTTTTTCAACCCTCTAATCATATAATCTTGGTACTGCGGATTTCCCATCATCATTGGTTGTACTGTTGATTCCCAACCTTCTTGTAATAATATACTATTAATCTCTTGGGCTAATGCTTGAAGGTTTACGTACCTTCCGGTATAGAGCTTTTGCATATAATAATCTGCATTTACTGATTTAATAAATCTTCTAAAAATTAGTTTCAGTTATGCCTCCTTATTTTTATTGTTAAAAATACGCTATGGAGTCTATATCATCCTTCATACTAGTTGGTGCAACGATTATTATAGGGATAGTGCTTTTCTCGCTTTTTGCATCTTATGGTGCAATATATTCAGCAAAGACCATAGCACTGCAAGACGCTCAGTATTACTCTGCAGGGGTCAGAGTAACTTCTGGCTCCCCTGTAGGTAACCAAGTTCCAGTAATAATATGCAATTATAACGACAAAGACGGACGCTTAATTTTGGTATCATTCTTCATAAAGCCTTGTTATGTAAAGTCAGCTTCAGAAATTGAACCCGCATGCTTTGCGTTAATAAATTCTACAGCACCTTCAGAGATAAACGCTGAAGTGCTGGGCCTAAGTAATTGCATCGTATATAACGGCATTTTAAAAGGTTACAAAGCTAATACGGGAAACCTTGAGATGGTCTGTATTAAACCCGGATATTATACGGAATTGTGGATAATAATGAAAGTAGACTGTCAATTTTACAGAATAGGTTACTATGTTATAGATTAAATGTATGCGGCCGCCGGGATTTGAACCCGGGATCAACAGCTTGGGAGGCTGCCGTCCTATCCAGGCTAGACGACGACCGCAATTAATATTTTACATTAACATTTTTATATGCTTTTTCTTCCCTAATGTACAGTTAAAAACCCGTTTTAAATATTCTTTTTATGAAAGAAAGGGGAGCAATAGTAGTAATCTTTATCACATCATTTTCCTTCTTCCTTAGTTATTTTTCTAGAATTGCATGGAGTATAGTTTCAGTTTATTCTTCACTTAAACCTACAGAACTGCAGGATGGAATTATATTTTCCCTCTTTTTTATTGGTTATGTTATAGTTCAAATTCCTTCTGGCTTTATTGCAAACAGTTACTCAAAGATGACTTCTTTAGTATCATTACTTGGATTATCTTTAGCTTCTTTCCTTTCAGGTTATGCTAACTCAATTACTTTTGAATATCTTGCGAGCATTTTGATGGGATTATTTGCTGGCTGGATTTATCCTACTACTATAAGGATTCTGTCTTGCAAATTTTCTGGAAGAGAATTACCTATTGCTATAGGATATTACAGTCTTGCTTGGCCTTTGTCTATTGTATTATCTGGAGTAATTCTACCATATTTTAGCATTCACTTTAGTTGGAGATTTCCTTATTATTTAATTTCGGTAATGTCTTTACTTGCAGCTCTATCTTATTTACCCATGCGCATTAAAAATTCTAAAATTGAAAGAAAGTCCCTCTTTATCGTAGCAAAAAATAGAAGTGTCATAATAGTTAGTTTGTCTGGATTTCTTTTCTTCCTCTCTTATTGGATAATAACACTTTATGCATATAAATACTTTCTTACTTTAGGGTTGAACGCTTATCTTGCGGGATTTGCGTATTCAATGTTAGCCTTAACTGGAATTCCTTCTACTATAATTTCTGGATATATAATAAGGAAAATAGGAATAAAGAATTCCTTAACACTTTTTGAAGGAATTTACGGTTTTCTTACACTAAATTTATCATATTATTTATCTTTAATTCAGATATTCCTAGTAACGAGTGTCATGGGTTTTGTTAGATTTATAATAACTCCTGCAAATTCTAGTGCAGTTTCCACAATAGATAGGAAAAATGCAGGTAGTGTTTCGGGATTTGCGAATTTCTTCTGGCAAAGCAGCGGTATTCTTGCTCCTTTAATTGCCTCAATAATTATAACATCCATAGGATTTAATTTACTTTGGACTCTTGCTGGTTTTATAATAATAATCTCCTCATTCATTTACTTATTTTTATTGAAAATTAAGGAATGATACTCTTATTAACCCCTCTTTAGATAAGGTAAAATAGAAAAGGGAACTAAAAATATGCGCGAAAAATCCTTATTTAAGTCAAATAAATTCTCTTCAAAAAGGAAACTTCTAGGAAAATCGCGTTAATGCCCCCTTACGGGGCTTACGTGAAATAAGAATGACTGACGTAGAGAAGCCTTTCAAGAGTGGAGATCATAGAATGGATAAATATACTCTTAAAGATTATTATCTCTGGAAATTGCAGGGAGACTTAGTTTATGTTCTAGATGTTGATGGAAATATTGCAGGGGTTATAGATATTATTGAAGAGAACGAAAGCTTACTAGTGGATATGCTAGCCAGAAATATTTTAATTAATGCAGAAAAAGTTGGTAGTAGACTTCTTGGCTTTGCAGAAGATTTAGCTAAAAATAAAGGTAAGAAAACAGTAAAACTTGAGGCCTTAGATACCGCAGTAGGATTTTACAAAAAAATGGGATACAAAGAAATATATAAGAAAATCGATAAAGAGTGGGGATTACTCACATTAATGGAGAAAGAAGTTGAGAATTATGCTATAGAAAAGGTCTATTATTAATTCACTTTGTACTAACTGTTCCTCTAGGCCAAGTTAGCAAAGTAACTAAAACTATAACTAATGATGAATAGCCTAAGATATTGCCAAACAATGGGGAATTCGTTAATCCGAATATCTGAACTAAAGAGCCCATGGTTATTGATCCTATTCCGCCAATTACACTGCCCAGATTATAGGATAGTCCAGTTAATGCAGACCTGACTTCTGGAGGAACTGACTCAACTATTAATAATGGAGCCAAAGGCCAGAACCCTGTAGCTATTGAGTATACTAATAGACCTATAAGCATAAGCTCAGGAGACTTTATGAGAATAGGTAACATCATAGGTAAACCTATCATTTCTCCTATAACACCGTAAGTTATTAGTTTCCTTTTATTTATGAAATCAGCAATTCTACCATATACAATAAAAGATATTGCCAAAGCCACATTGGCTGCGGTCATCATCAAGCCTACAAAATCCTTAGAAAGCCCTAAATACTCAGCTAAATCAGGGTAAACTGCAAATATCGAATAGTAAGAAAAGAACATTCCTGAGATTATTATTGAAGATCTTATTAGCACTTTAGTGTATTCTTTCACATTTGCGTTACTTACTACTTTTCTAGAGACTTTTACATCGGAAACTTTCAAAATAACATAAGGTAATAAGATTATAGGAACTGCACCGGTAAGTAAAAATAATCTCCAACCTATTCCGCCCATTGAAGGAGCAAAAGCTATGAATGCAACTCCAGTTAATGCATAGCCTACTCCATAGCCTGCTTGAACTATCCCATTTATTAATCCTCTCGCACTTGGAGGCGCTTGCTCGTAAGCTATTACAGTTCCTGCTGTCCACTGTGCGCCCATAAATAAGCCTTGCAGAGCTCTAGCTATTAGTAAAACTGCTGCGTTTGGAGAAAAAGCCATTAAACCTTGAAATATCGAATATCCTGCAGTCCCTACTATTAATACTGGTTTCCTACCTCTTTGGTCAGCGATCTTTCCGAAAACGTAACCACCAATCACTCTAAAAATTAGACCTAAGGCGAAAAGTAATGTGCCCTCTACTGCATTTAAGCCTAAGCATTTCTGAAAATAATAATAAACGTAAGTTACTATTAGTAAATCATAGATGTTTCCTGCCCATGAGAAGAATGCTGAAATTGTAGAATGAATATATTTTTGCATTGCATTTTTCCAAATTTAACTTAAACACTTATTCTTAATTTACTAAATTTAAGAGAGTTGTAAGTTACTTCTCCCTATTATTTTAAAAGAAGTTTCTAAATTTTAAATCATTTTTTCATTTTTATATTCCGTACAATCTTTAAAATATTCTACAATTTTACTATCCCATGTATGTATTATTACTTTATTACCTTTATCCATCATTTTCCTTATAATTTCCACAACCTTCCTCTTATCTTCATCAATCAAGAATTCTTCTGGCGATTCAATTATTATTAACGCTTGATCTCTTAGAGAGTTAACTTCCAAAATAATTGTGGCTAGGGATTTTATTGATCTAGATTCTAATGAAGTTATTTGAGAATCTTCGTAAAATATTAGTCCTCCTTTAATGCTTATTGGCATAGAAAAGCTATCGTAAAAGAAGCTTTTGCCCTCTTTTATCCTATTTATAGCTAATTGGCAAGAATCAGAGAATAACTGAGCTATTTCCTCGTTATTTAATGCGGATTCCTCCGCATTTAAAATAAAATGCCTGCCTGCTGGAATGTATAAAAGCTCCTTAAAACCTAAAACCTCTGCTAATTCGCTTTTATATTTGTCCAAAAAAGGCTGTATCAAAGTCTCCATTATCCCTACCATAAAATCTTCAAAAATCTCATGAGAATTAATTGCCTTCTCATTAACTTCTTTTGCAGTAATTCTAAGTATTCTGTTTAATTCCTCAGCTTGTATTTCCTTATTAAAGCCCTTATTCTCAGGTTTGAATTTTAAATCTATTATGACGTTAACTTTACCGTCCTTATAATGAAATTCCGATTCTAAACTTAATCCCTTAACGTCAGATAACTTGTATAAATCCATCTGGTTATTGCTTTTAATTTCATTGCTATTCACGTTTATTTTTCCTTGATTTTCTACCTCTATTTTGATTAACTTATTAATCTCACTATTAAGATTAATTTCACAGGAAATGTTTAAAGGATCCTTTAATGAGAACTCACCGTTTTTCCACGTAAGCCTCATTGAAGTATTTACTCTATCGAGAATAGAAGGCAAGGCATAATTTGGATTTATGTTTCTAAAATTGAGTTCTCTCATAATTGCCGACGTTTCATAAATTACATAGTATAAATTCCTCAATTGGTCAGTGTGATTCCTTGATAAGTAAAAATAAAGATTCCAAGCAAGCATTCGCCTAATTTTTAGGTATCCTGTAGGATCTAAAATGCTCAAAGAATTAACTAGATCTTGTAAATCAAAGTAGCCATAGTACACTTGGCAATTGCCTTTTAAATTATAGCTTTTTCCTTTAATTCCAATGCTCATAACTAAAGATTTGTCACAGTTTATTAAAAACGCATATTAAATCATTTACAATTTTGACTTGTTTAAACCTTAATTTTGATCATTATAAATCTACTAAAATATTTAAAGAAGCCACACGATCGCATTCACTTGAAATTAAAAAATCTCTAATTTAACTTTAAAGTTTCATGAAAGTTTTGAAAGTTTTAAATTAAGAAACCTTTTATTTTAACATATCTTCACAAGTTTTATGAAATCTTATATTCACGCTACATTATCATCTTCGTTAGCTTGGGCAGGTAATATATACGATTTATTATTAATTACATACGTTTATGGCGCACTTGAGAAGGCATTTAACTTAAATTACTTTGAGATTTCGATACTTTTCTCCTTAGGTCTCATAGGGAGAGTAATAGGAGGAATGGTTTTTGGAAAATATGCTGACACAATGGGAAGGAAACCAGTGTTAATGATAGGAACTGGAGGTTATGCTTTATTCCAAGGTTTAATGGTATTTTCTCCTACTGTTATTCTCTTATTTATATTCAGATTAATCGAAGGAGTCTTCATGGGTGCAGAATGGACTGCAGGAACTGTAATAGCCTACGAGCAGGCTCCGAGATCATTAAAAGGATTTGTCACTGGAATAGTTCAAGCAGGTTATGGAATAGGATATTCCTTAACTGGAATAACTTACTTGATATTCATGGCAAACATTATCAATGATTGGAGATTATTCCTTTTAACTGGAGCATTACCGCTCCTCTTGTTACCTTACATTCAATTTAAAGTGAAGGACATGAGAGAAGGTTCCAGTAAGATATCTATAAGGTATAAAGAATACATGGGAGTTCTACTTAAGGCTACATTAGGAATGTCGGGTATGTTTACTGCATATTTTGCAGTTTTTGGAAACTATACTGTAGTTGCTGAAGTTGACCATCTTCCTGGTTACGTTTTAGGGATACTAATGACAATAGCTAATATAGTTTTAGCAATATCCTTCATTCTCTTCGGAAGGCTTGCTGATAGGTACAATAAGAAGAGACTAATTTACATAGGGCTAATAGGACTAATGATAGGGCTTCCTTTTGCCGTTCCAGTAATTTATGCATTAATAAATACAGTGAGCATGTCTTTTGGCGTGATAGTCTTTGCATTCTTTACCGGTTTCTGGCCTTTAATGCCATTATTATTAGCTGACGCAGTTCCTGCAGAAGTTAGAGGATTCCTTTCAGGTTTTGCGTATAATGCTGGAGGTTTTGTAGGGGGAATTGCTGACATTATAATAGGGCTACTTACATTAATGTACGGAGTTACAACAATATCTAAATGGGTAGACGGTTTCGGATTTGCTTCCATACTTTTAGTCTTGATAAGCGTAATAACTTGGCCAAAGAGCGGAGCAAAAGCAAGAGTAATAATGGTAGAACAATAAAAATAGAAAAAGATTTTTCATTTATCTTCTTTCTGTTGCCCTTGGATCTCCTTAGAGAATTCTTCTATAACCTTCTTTAACTCATCAACTGATGTTTCATCTTCTAAAGTCGATACATCTCCTAGAGGTTGACCAGATATTACACTCCTCACTACTCTCCTCATTATCTTCCCTGATCTAGTCTTTGGTAATTTACTTACAAAATACAGTCCGCCGAAGATTACTATAGGCCCTAGATTGTTCTTCACGTACTCTATTAATGATTTTCTTAATTCCTCTGAAGGCTGGTAACCTTGTTTTAATACTACAGCGGCTACTGCAAGTTCACCTCTAACTGGATCGGGAATTCCTATTACTGCAGACTCGGCTACTGCAGGGTGAGAGATTAGAATGTCCTCGATCTCTCTAGTTCCTATCCTATGGCCTGCTATCTTTAATACTTCGTCGGCCCTTCCTAAGATGTAGAAGAATCCTTCCTCATCTCTAACTGCATAATCGCCAGGATAGTAAATCCCTGGGAATTTAGAGAAGTAAGTTTTCACGTATCTTTCAGGGTCTCCCCATACTCCTGCAAGCATCCCTGGCCAAGGTCTCTTAATTACAATGTACCCTTTCTCCCTTGCTTTAGCTTCCTTACCATCTTCAGTAAATACATCTGCATCGACTCCGGGCAAAGGTAAGCCGTTAGCACTTGGTTTAAGTAGATAATTACCTAAGCCTGGAGTTGCTGAAATCATTATTCCTCCAGTTTCAGTCTGCCACCAAGTATCAACTATAGGAAGTGAAGAGTTTCCTACATTCTTAAAATACCATTTCCATGCTTCAGGGTTTATAGGCTCACCTACACTTCCTAAAATCCTAAGTGTGCTTAGATCGTGCTTCTTTACCCATTCCTCGCCATATTTCATTAAAGACCTAATTGCCGTTGGGGAAGTATAGAATACTGTAATACCGTACTTCTCAACTAAATCCCACCACTTATCTGGATTAGGGTAGTCGGGAACTCCCTCATACATTAACACTGAAGCTCCGTTTTGTAATGGACCATAAACTATGTATGAATGTCCAGTTATCCAACCTATATCTGCAGTATTAAAGAACACGTCATTATCCTTTAAATCGAAAACCCACTGAGTAGTCAAGTAAGTCCATAATCCGTATCCGCCGTGTAAATGAAGAATTCCTTTAGGCTTTCCGGTGGTTCCAGAAGTATAAAGAATAAAGAGAGGATCCGTAGATAAAGTCTCTTCTGGTTCAACTTTTTTATATCCCGTTCTCTTAATTAAATCTTGATATAATACATCCCTTTCCTCGTTTAATTCTATTTCCTCGTCTCTCTTTATAACTAGAACTTTTTCGACCGAAGGAGTCTGAGAAACTGCTTCATCAATTATCCTCTTTAGTTCAACTCTCTTTCCTCTCCTCATTGTATGTGAAGTTGTTATAACTAACTTTGCTTTTGCATCATTTATTCTGTCAATAACTGCCTGCGTTGAGAAACCTGAAAATACAATACTATGCACTGCACCTATTCTCGCACAGGCTAACATTGCAATTGGCAATTCTGGCATTAAAGGTAAGTAAATTAGAACTCTATCTCCCTTCTTTATTCCCAGATCTTGAAGTATCTTCGAAAACCTATTCACTTCGTTATAAAGCTCCCCGTAAGTTAATTGTCTGCTTTCTCCTTTTTCGTTCTCCCAATAAATTGCAATCTTGTTCCCTCTATTTTTAATCTGTCTGTCTAATGCGTTGTATGTTATGTTAATCTTACCGCCAGCAAACCATCTATAGAATGGCGCATTTGATTCATCTAAGACTTTATCAAATGGAGAAAACCATTCTAAGCCTTCAGCCATTTCTCTCCAGAATTTTTCTGGCTCTTCAAGAGATTCCTTGTAAAGTTGTTTGTAAGGAGGTTGATAGTACCTCTCTTCAAATGGAAGATTTTCTGACATGACAGATCTTTAAGAAGAGTGACTTTTAAGAATTTCTCCATCATTCATTTTACATAAGATTTATATTTTATTATATTACAGAAAATTCACCATGACAGAAGAAAAAAAGGCAAATCCCGCACCTTTAGGGCTTTCTGGATTCGCATTAACTACACTAGTTTTAAGTGCCTACAATGCTGGGCTAATAACTTCTGGATCTGGTGTTGTCCTGGGTTTAGCAGCGTTTTACGGTGGTTTAGCACAACTATTAGCTGGAATACTAGAATGGAAAGGAGGAAATACATTCGGCTATGTAGCATTCTTCACTTACGGTGCGTTTTGGGAATGGTATTTCCTAACGGCGTTAGGTATATTTGGTAATATCACTGCTCAAGGAATAGGATTAGTACTAGTAGCTTTTGGAATATTTACTCTGGTAATGTGGATAGGGACTTTTAAGTCAAACCTTGGACTATTTATGACTTTCTTGCTTTTGTGGGTTACTTTCTTCCTACTGGGTATAGGTTCCATGATCGGTAATACGACATTAATTCATGCAGGCGGATATGTAGGAATATTAACGGCTATTGCAGCATGGTATACAGGATTAGTACAAGTTGTTGCTGAAAGTCTAAATAAGAAAGCTCCTTTAGGAAGAGTACCTCTTTCATAAAACTTCAAATATTTTTATTATCAATTATTCAAGTGCTTAAACTAGAGAAAGCCGAAGACGTAAAAGAATTAGCAATAAGAATTAATGAGGAGACTAACATGGAAATTAATCTGAACAAGGTAGCATTTTTAAGGAGTAAAAATTCTAAAACTACCGCTATAGCAAGGACATTAACTTTACCGCCTCAATGGAGATATATTCTAGGAGATGACATACTTTATATAGTCGAAGTTATTTCCGAAAAATACGATAAGTTAGAATGTAGCGATAAAATCTTTGTAATAACTCATGAGCTTATGCATATTCCAAAGACCATGAAAGGTTTGAGAAATCATAATTACAAAGGATTTAGGCATATAAGGAAGATAAGCAAGGAACTTGCAAAGGAATTATGCTAAATTCTCTACTGCTTCAGTATTCCCTGCGCTTTCTTCATATTTCCTTATCTTAACTTTCTCAACTCTTCCGTTCATGTAAAATAAGGCCTCACCTACGTCTAGGGATTTAACTGTATCAGAAACTTCCCTTGCCTTCAAAGGTAATATTTCCCTATAAACTTTGAAATCAACAGGATGAACGACTTTATGAAGAAAATAAATCTCACTCTGCGTTAGAACGTCTTTATTAACCCTCGCAGATCTTTGACTAATCATTATCATCCCTATACCCCTCTTTCTTCCCCTTAGGGCTACTCTAGTAATTTCCTCACTAATTTTTGTCCTTTCGCCTTGAGGGATAAACTCATGAGCTTCTTCCAGGACTAGAAAAACATTAGCCTTGTATTTTTTTGATAAATTCCAAAATATATCAAGAAATTTAAAAAGAAAATTAAAGGCTTCATCATTCCATTCGTTCATGTCAATAATTATTGACCTCTTTCTTTCTAAGACATCTTTAACTGCAAATTCAGGATCCAGATTAAAGTTATCTATTCTTAATGCTTCTTGGAAATCATACTCTCCGTCCGGATCTATTACAATTAAAGGAAAGCCTTCTCTTATTAACTCTTTCCCCAAAACCTTAGCGGTATTTGATTTCCCGGAACCTCTTATGCCAAGAATTGCTATGCATTTCCTGACTAATTCTGAAGAACTAAGAGGAAATCCTAAGTCCATGCTTTAGCATTGAGAAGAGAAAATTAAAAGCCGAAACTCTGCATATTACGATCTATTTTAACATTAATATTAATTTTTATAAAAATAATTTTACATGAATATCTATTTAATATTCTAAAAAGTGTGTAAAAAAAGCAAAATATTTAAAATGCGGAATAATACTATTTAATTTGAGATGTCAATGGTTAAAATTTATAAAAAAGTGGATTTAACTGGGACGTCTTGTGCAGGACCTATAGGGGAATTAATGGGGCTAATGGATGAAATAAACCAAGGAGAAGCAGTAGAAGCTCTACTAAAAGACGAAGAGACTAAGAACATGGTAGTAAACTGGGCAAAAAGTATAGGATTGAAAGTATTTGAAGAAAGAAAAGAAGGAAACAATTTTGTGGTGGTGGTAGGAAAATGAAGAGAGTTATAATTGCGGGCGGAGGAATTGCAGGAACTATAGTAGCAAATAGATTAGCAAAACAACTTACAGAAGAATTAGAAAAAGGAGAAGTAGAAATTTTGGTTATAAATTCATCTAGTAGACACATTTATCAACCGGGACAATTACTATTACCTTTCGGGGTAACTGATACTGGAGAGCTAATAAGAGATGAAAGAGATCTTCTAGATCCTAAAATAAAATTAATAACAAAAGATATAAGTAAGATAGATGTTCAAAATCATTCAATAATAACAGCTGATGGAACTACTTATAATTACGATAATCTAGTTATTGCAACTGGATCTCATTTACAGTGGGACGAAATACCAGGCTATAGAGCGGTTTATTCACCTTGGGATTTAGAAAGTTCACAAAAACTGAGGGAAGTACTGCAATCATTTTCGGGAGGAACAGTAGTTATTAACGTAGCTAAACTGCCGCATAAATGCCCTGTTGCTCCAATGGAGATGACGTTAATGCTCGATGATTATCTAAGAAGAAGAGGATTGAGAGAGAAGACTGAAATAATATACACTTATCCAGTTCCAGGAGTTTTCGGGATAAAGACCACCAATGACGTAATGATAAAAATATTTGAACAAAGAGGAATAAAAGTAGTATCACCATTTAATGTCACCAGAGTTAACCCTGAGGAAAAAACTATAGAATCTCAAGAGGGCGAGAAACTTAAATTTGACTTAGCTTTAGGTGTACCTCCCCATAAAGGAGCAAAAGTAGTTGAAGACTCAGGAATTGGAGATAGGAGAAATTGGATTCCTACTGATAAACTAACCTTAAGGATGAAGGATCAATCCAACGTTTACATAATAGGAGACACAACTGACTTACCAATCTCTAAGGCAGGATCGACCGCAGATTTCGAATCTTACATCGTTTCAGGAAATATAGTGAATGATATTAGAGGGAACGGAGCGTCAAAGTTATTTGACGGTTCAGTGTTCTGCTACATTGCTACAGGACTAGACTCAGGAACATACATTAGGTTCAATTATAATAATCCTCCAATACCTCCGCCTCCATCTTATGTTCACTGGTGGGGTAAGTTACTATACAATAAGTTATACTGGACAGTAACAGCAAAGGCGATAGTCTGAGGTGATAAAAACGGCGGCAGTGGAAAAATTAACTTCAAAAATTGATGAGAAAAAGGCAGAAGAACTTTCAAAATTTTTAGATTATCTACCAACAATTAATGAATCTTTAGAAAAAATTAAAGAATTAAAGGAAAGCGGAGCACTGGACGCAATAGTAAACTTTTCCTATGCAATAAAGTCGCTAAAGGATGCACTAAATGATGATTCTGTTCAAAACTTAGGTAATATGGTATCAACATTAATGCTGCTCTTATCGACTACAAGTTATCATGTTGATGATGTAAACTCAATAATTGACCAATCTAGCACCTTAAATTATATAGTGACAAGGCTTAAGGAATTAAAGGAAAGCGGAGCTTTTGATACTCTAGTTAATTTTGCTTACGCATTAAAGAGCTTAAGGGATGCGTTAACAGATGATGCAATTACGAACATAGGCAGTACACTATCGTTACTCTTAGACTTTTTACCAAGAGCACAAGAGTTCTTAAACTACGCATTAAACCCGTCAGTATTAAAAGTAATGAAAGCACTAAACAGCGAAGAAGCTACAAAATTACTCTCTAATCCTCCTAAGGTTACTTTAGGAGGTATAGTGAAGCAAATGACCGATGATGATGTACAGAAAGGTATAGGAGTGTTATTCACAATAGCTAAAATTTTAGGAAAAAGTTATTCAGAACAAAAATAAAAATAATATATAATTTATATTCAATTTCTTTTTAATCCTATTTATTTCTTCTCTAACTTGTCTAGTAGTTCTTTTGGCGCGTCTTTCTCGCTAACTGCTCCTCTACCCGTCTTACCGTTATCGTCGTAGGTAAAGGATACCATCTTTCCTACTCTCCATACTTTCTTTACTTTTGATATATCTACTTCCTTCTCCTCTCCCTTATACTTGAACTTTACACTAGTCATGTGAGATTACTTTACGTCATTCCTTAAAAACTTTTTGGCGATATTAGGGAAATTTTTCACAAGATTACCTTAACTCTTTCCCTAAAACCTTCTTATTCCTATCTACCTTAACGATTAAGGAAACGTAAGATTTTCTGATGTTGCAGAAATGCGAAAAATTTGATAATTCAATTGCGTAGATTTTCTAGTGGAATGCAGAACAGAAAAGTGCGAAAAGATAATGAAATTCTTAGAGAGAAAGGACGGAACTTTACAATTAATAAATAATGCTCCTAAAGCTTATCCTGGCTTTAAGAGTTATGTAAGAAAAAAGATCAAGGAAGAAGAAAAACTTCTTGAGGGAATTCTGTTTGCTGAGGATATTATTTCCGCAATGTACAGCGGCTATAAGAACGCATTAGCAGGTTATCTAAGATCTGCGGAAGAGAGTAATAGATTCATAATAGAAAGAGCTTCGTTATCAATTTTCGTCTCAGCTACTGAAGAAAAATACCTAGAGTTACTTAAGGAAAGACAATGGCATATTTTAGTTGATGAAGGTTACATTATAAGGGCTGCAAGCGAAGGAATAGGAAGAATAAAGAAAGCTGCAAGAAGGACACTAAAACTTGACAAGTACTCAGTTTATTTAATGGGTGCTCCTGTTTGCAGAAAGCATCTAAAATTCCAAAAATATTCGATAAGCATTGATGAACTAGAAGATAATTTAAGACTAGGAATTTCCGCAAAATGTAAGTTCTGTCACAGACAAGCAGATTATTTTACCTTAGCTATGCCTAAGGCTAGTGCATTAATAGGCCTAGCAGAATACATAACAGGAAAGAGTACTACAAATTTAATGAGAATATACGCTAACATATCAAGAGTAATTCATCCTTATGGCTTTACAGACCTGGATAAAGATAAAGCATTCACTTTATGGGCTAGAGACTTCTTAAACATTGTTTCTGAGATTAATAGTCTCTTTAACCTTGTCGACAGTAGCAGAGGCGGCGGTAACAACGGGAAGCCTTCCGGAAAGCTTGTCAAGAATAGGAAGAGTTGAAAGTATTGTGCAAGCAACGTAAATTGCATCTGCTGAAGCCTCTTGAGCAACTTTTATCGCATTTATAACGAGTTCGTGTGGAGTCGAAGCTATAGCAGGACCTCCAGTTCTACCTAAAGCAATTGATCCCACTACTTGAAAACCGAAGCCTTGAATCCACTTTATTTCATAATCATGTCTCCTTTGATTATAAGGAGTTACTACATAAACTTTCTTTGCGCCTAATTCTCTTAGCCTATCTATTATAGCCTCTGTAGAGATAACTACAGGCCTGGAAAAGAATTTCTTTAGTTTACTCATACCATCTCTGTAAAATACTCCGTAAGACCTTGCGTAGATTATTGCATCACCTTTCTCAACTTCGCTCTTTATTAAAGATAATTCCTTGTACATTCTGTCTTGTTCGTCTTTCCTAATCCCATGACCCGGATAATACTTCATGTAAAATACTTTAACGTCCTCAAATACTAGCTTAATATCGTTTGGTAAAGTTGGGTTTTCTTCCGAGAGTATTAAAGATATCATACAAAGAAGATAAAATTTACAAGATTAAAACAGTTCTGTGGACATTATCTTCATAAATCATAGAGATCTCTATCATCCTAACGCAGGGGGAGCTGAAAACGTAATCTATGAGATAGGAAAGAGACTAGAAGGAGTTACATGGTTGGCTGAGGAAGTTAAAGGAAGACCTAAAGTAGAATACCTAAATGGGATAAAAATTATCAGAAAGGGAAATAAATTTACTTTACATCTTTATTCGCTAAAGGAAGCTAAAAATCACGAAATAGTAATAGATAGTATAGCTCATGCAGTACCTTTTTTCTCCTACTTAGTAAATAAGAAGGCAATAGCCTTAGTTCACCACGTTCATCAAGATGTAGTAAAATTCGAATTAAATCCTTTTTTAGCTGAGGCTGTAAGAGTTGCAGAGAGAAGAATAAGGAATTATAAATACATAATTTCAGTTTCTAATACTACTAAACAAGACTTGATAAAGAAATTGAAGGTAGATGAAAGAAGAATAACCGTAATATACAATGGAGTGGATCATGAAAAGTTCAAGCCTGGAGAAAAGAGTGAAAAACCAATAGTTTTTTGGATTGGAAGAATGATGAAATACAAGAATCCATTTGATGTAATTGAAGTGAAAAGGAGAGTAAAAAACAGGAACGTAAAATTCGTTGTAGCCGGCGGAGGAGAGCTTTCTGCAGAGTTTGGCGAAATTGCAAAAAAGGAAGGGATATACTACTTAGGGAAAATAGATGAGAAAACAAAGATTGATCTTTACAAGAAATCTTGGGTGATACTATCTACATCTTTTATCGAAGGCTGGGGAATGACGATAGTAGAGGCAAATTCTTGCGGAACACCTGCAGTAGCCTATTCCACGGGATCATTGCCTGAAATAATAAAAAATGATATTAATGGTTTCATAGTTCCTTATAAGGATACTGAGACAATTGCTAAATACATTGATTATTTGACGAGTGACGATAATGTAATGAAAGAATTATCTAGAAAAAGTTATGAGGAATCTTTGAAATACGATTGGAATAAAACTACTGAAGAGTATAAGAGATATATTGAAAGAATTAAAGCTTACTGATCCCCATTTATGAATAAAGTTACCTTAAACAATTTTCCTTCTTTCCTAATAATATATTTCATAGTAAAGCCGTTACATTTTCTTGTAACCTCCACTTCATTTTCACCACGGAACGAATATACAGGATCGCTGCATTGAGTCGCTATTTCGTTCAATTTTTCATTTATTTCATCTTGATCTTTTGCATAGAACTCTATCTTAGCGTTATTGCCTTCAAAAGTAGATCTTATCATTTTAGTTGATATAAAATAAGCGACGAATATTGCCAACGCTGAGTTAACTGCAGAAGAGATAACCAGAATTACTGGCAAAAGATTACCTAAAAGCGGAACATAAAAAACCTTAAAACCTAGTAAAATGTAAAACGCTGAAGCAATTGCTGAAGTTATTCCTACGCTAATCACCGCAGAAGCGATCTTTTTCTCTACAGTTCCAGAAATGAAGCCTATTATTGCACCGCCAACCAAAGGAAGCCACCAAGTAACAAGAGATACTGGAATTGAAATTTTTATACTCCTCATCACTAATACCTTAGTCTTTATGATAATTAAACATTTCTAACCCGTTTCCAGCCTTTTTATCGTATTAGGTATAAATCCATTAAGCGAAGTAAACCTTTCCACATTTACACCCTTTAGCCTCATTACAACAACTTTACCTAAAAGCCCTCCTAAATCTATTATAGTTCCAGGCTCACTATCTACTGGAATTACTCTAACTCCAAGAATCTTGTTTAAAGTTATGCCCAAAGAAAGTACATCCATAATTAGACCTACAACCTTATCTCTGCCTTGTTTTTTACTTACTCCGACCATGTCAATACCGCTGTTACAAACAGAAGACAATGCAAGCAGAGTAAAGAAATCTACGTAACCTTCCAATGCTCTCTCTGCCATTATTGAATCCTCACTTACTGGGATAAATGCAGAGCTCAATCCTCCTACGTGAGAAGTAGCCATAGATCCTCCCTTCTTTATCGCATCCATTAAAATTGCTAAGGCAGATAAGCTTCCGTGTCCACCCATTTTTTCTATACCCATAGCTTCAATTATTCCTGCTACACTATCTCCGACCTTAGGAGAAGGAGCTAAAGAAAGATCTACAGAACCGAAAGCTACTCCCATCTCTCTTGATACTGCACTACCTATTAATTCTCCTAATCTACTTATTTTAAACGCAGACCTTCTTATCACATCGTGTAACTCATCTAATGAAGAAGGAGAACTCCTCCTTATAGCGTTCTCTATTACTCCTGGACCACTTACAGCAACGTTTATCATCATATCTGGCATTCCTATACCATGATGTGCTGAAGGAACAAAAGGGCTGTCAGGAGGAACATTTGATAGTATGGAAACTCTGGAAGACGCTTCTGGCTTCATACTAAAAATCTGATCAACGAACTTCCTTACAGCTTCTGAATTTACGCCAGAGAATGTTGAGGCGGCATTAATCATTCCAGTTAGCTTAGCTGTAGAGTTCATAACTTCGGCTAAAGTATTCATTACAGCTAACGAACCTTTAGTAAACCCTCTGTCAGCGAATGCTGAATAACCACTTATGTAATCAATTTTGTTATTTTCCGCAAGTTTCTCAAGTTTTTCGCCTATTTTTATTCCACCGCTTTCGCCAGTTACTTCAAGAAAATATTGCACAGGAGAAATTGAAACTCTCTTTGTAACTATTTTAACTCCAAATTTTTCACTTACTTGGTCCACTGTAGAAGAAAACTTTTCTAGAATTGTATTAAGAGATTCAAATTTCTCTAAAACTCTATTAATATCGTCTGATAAGAAAGGTAGGGTATTTATACTCAGCGTCACGGATCTTATGTCTAAATCTTCCTCACTTAACATTCTAATAACTTCAATTATTTCATCTGCAGAATATTTCATTCAAATCCTCTCCATATACTTAAAAACTTCCTCATGGTAAACTAAAACTTCCACGTTAAGCTCTTTTCCCTTCTGTTGCAATTCTTTCCTAATTTCTGATAGAGGAATTTTACTCTTAGAAATATCAACAAGCATAATCATTGCAAATATTCCCCTTAAAACAGTCTGAGAAATATCTACTATGTTTACATTTTCTTCAGCTAACTTTGAAGAGATTCCCGCAACTATGCCTGGCTTATCTGCTCCCACAACTACAACAACAGCATTTTCCATAAAGTGAAAGAAAAACTAGCATTTTTATACCTTGCTTTAATATTCAATTTATGCTTGAAGATATTCTTGAAGAATACAAAAAAGTTTGGGCTTTAGATCATGCACTAGCTTTAATGGGTTGGGATCTTGAGACTTACATGCCTCAAGAAGGTTCAAAATACAGAGGAGAAGCTACTGCACAGATCCTCACGTTAAGAAGGAACGAGATGATGAAATTTGCAGACAATGTTGATAAAATTGATGATAACAAATTGGAAGACAAAGAGAAAGGAATAGTCCGTGTGTTAAGGAGGGAAATAAAATATTACAGAGCAGTACCTAAGGAGATTGACGAAGAGTTAGCTAGATTAACTTCTGACGCTTTCATATCTTGGTCGAAAGCAAAGAATGAGGAAAATTTCTCAATATTTAAACCCTATCTAGAGAAAATCGTAGAACTAGAAAGAAAGATCGCAGAAAGTCTAGGTTACGAAAAACATCCTTATAACGCATTACTTGACCTATATGAAGAAGGATTAACTATAGACGACACTGACAAAATATTTTCTTCGTTACTCCCAGAATTGAAATACATACTGGAGAAAATTTTATCCTCTGGATATTATCCTAATCACCACCCTTTAGAGGATATGGCTTATGATGTAGAAGTAATGAAGAAAGTTAATGAAGAAATTATAAATATCCTAGAAATGCCGAGAAGTAAGTTTAGACTAGATATTTCTCCCCATCCATTTACTCAGAGGATTTCAGCAGGAGATGTTAGAATTACAACTAGGTACGAAGGAAAAGACTTTAGGGCTACAATGTTTTCAGTAATTCATGAAAGCGGACATGCTATGTATGAGTTACAAATTGACCCCAATCTTGAGATGACCCCAGTAGGTAAAGGAGTTTCCTCAGGAATTCACGAATCTCAGTCAAGGTTTTGGGAAAACATAATAGGTAGAAGTAGGGAATTCGTTAGTATTGTTTATCCCCTCTTAAAGAGATTCCTTGACTTAAAGTATGATGAGGAAGAAATTTACAAATATTTTAACGTTGTAAGACCTAGTTTAATAAGAGTTGATGCAGACGAAGTCACTTATAATCTCCATATAGCAATCAGATATGAGATAGAGAAGAAATTAATTGCCGATGAATTAAAAGTTGAAGAAATACCTTCATTATGGAACGAATTAAGCGAAAAGTATTTAGGAATAAGGCCTAAGAACGATGCAGAAGGAGTCTTACAAGACGTGCACTGGAGCGGTGGGAGTTTCGGTTACTTCCCTACTTATACGATAGGTAACGTAGTTGCAGGAATGATATATGCAAAATTCAACGTGTTAGAAAAGGTTAAGGAAAGGAAGTTTAATGAAATAAAAGACTACTTGAAAGAAAAGATCCACAAATACGGTGCAATATATCCTCCAAAAGTTCTCCTTGAAAAGTCATTTGGAGACGCATATAATCCTGGGTATTTGATAAAATATCTGAAAGAAAAGTATCTTAGCAAATGATTTTATGCTTTAGTAACATATAATATAATATCAACAGATCCTGCATAATTACACATTGGCGTTTTTATAACTATACACAAAGTTTCATTATCACCTGGAGTTATTTTAGAAGGCACTGGAGTTGCAGATATTAGCGTAAATGGATGAGAAACTGTGACATTAGTGAGTTCATCCGAGAATAGTAAATTATCATTTTTCAAGAAGATTTTGATAGTAATATCTTGATCTCCATGAGCCGAGATACTCACATTAGAGTAGGATACATGTATAGATTTTTCTATACTAAGAAAGGTGGAGCGTAAAGTGACATATATTCCGTTAATTTTTACAGAGTAAAAGTATCCTTCAGTGTATAAATAATATACTGCCGCAAGAATAATTATCACGATTATTAAACCTGCTATTAAACCTTTCATAAAGACATCCTACTATTAAAAAATAATAAAATTATGTGGACGAAGCTATTCTGTCCAGTTCTTTCATTAGATTAGATTCTATATGCTCTGTCCAAAGCATTTCTGGAACATCTATTGCCAAGAACGGTACATAAATTATTGTCTCGACTGCAGTAACTGCTAAGTTCTGAGCCCACTTGCCTACTCCAACAGTAACTTTTAATCCGTCAGGAGTTTGCTCAAAGGAGAATTGTAGCGCTCTGTCCGCAGCGAATATGTCCCTAAATATTCCGCCTTTTTGAGCTTGGATTACTGCTATATTTCCTTCAGCCTTCTGTTGAACCTTCCATCCATCGCTCTGTAGGTATTGGGTAAATTCTTGAATTATTGCTTCTAAGTTGTGCTGACCAGGATATATTTTTTCTTTTTTAAATACTCCCATACTCTATTGTATTAGAGCACTATTAAAAAATTTTCCAATACAATCAACTAAAAAGCATATTTTATCACAAAAACACAATTCTTGAAAAGATTATCGTAAGAATAAAATTGACATGCCGTCTAACATATTATTTATTGAAAATAAATTAATTCAAATAAAAACTTCACTAGATATTCACGATAGAAATTAGTTTTTACGTCTTCCTTTAATTTCTTAACTTCTTTTTCACTCAAGTCCATCTCATGAAATCAACGTGAAGAATCCAAGCACTTGTCCAAAACTTCAGTGTCTCAACATTCTTAGACCTTAATAACTTACACACTTTAAATAAATCTTCACTCTCTCATCTTCCCTTCTTTTCAACAGTTTTTATAATATCTTTCAAGTTGTTCTCAATAACTAATAGCTTAATAGATTCATCTGAAGCTTTATAATACTTATCACAAGCTTGAACAAGATCACCCTTATCCAAAAGCTCCTCAGCATCATTATAGTAAACCTCCGCACTTATGCCAATATTCATGGTCTACATTAAGGAAAAAATTTTGTATTAAATTTTTTATGAATGTTATTAAACATTCTAGATAATTCTTTTAACAAGAGGACAGAAATAGTCATCATATCTTTTAAATAACTAGAAACATATTTTATATCGAACATGTCAAACAATATACAATCAATGGTATGCCAGCCAGTAGGCATAGCAAGAAAGACTGTCTGGCTTAACGTGGCTAATCCTCTCAATATAAGAAGACTCTCTCAGGATTTGAAATTACTATTAAGAAGTGAAGGAATGTCTGTTACAAGTACTACCAGCCCTAGCATTTTATTACTACAGATTCATGCTAGAGGAATAAGAGGTCATTACTACGTTGTAAAGATCTGCCAAAATCAAAACCAGGTACTCATAGAATCCGGTATAATAAGCGCAAAACAACAGCTTGAGTGGACAGGAGTTGAAGGAGGTGTAGGAACTTTGTCTGATACGGTCCTGCATAATAAATGGTTAACACTTCTCTCAGGGACATTTGCAGGAGTAGATATAGCAAGTGTTTTGGGTAGTTACGAGGAAGAGGATAAGATCTTATCCCAAATACAGCAAGTTATTATGTCCTATCAGCAAATAGGTCAAATATTGACTACTAACGCAATGTCCAAACAATACAGATACTGTCCAAATTGCGGATATCTGCTTAATGGCTCGCCTAATTATTGTCCAAATTGTGGATACAAATTAAAATAAATAGTTTAAAAAATCATTTAAATAAGAGATTTTTATTATGGATTCTCTATATTAAAGAACATATACTCTTCCGAGGATTCTTCTAAAGATTTTCTTTTAGTTTCCCTTACTAGAAGCAGTGTAAGTAATACTGCTATTAACCCATCATACCGCCGAAGCCAACTGCTATAGCTAATCCGAAATTAGCATATAATTAGGTAATAGATCTACTATCCCTTCTCTCTATTCTTAACTTATAAAGAATTTTAATATATCCATATATAATATAATAGATATGCAAAGAATGTTAATTGTAAATAAAGAGCAAGCAGATTTACTTTTGGACTCTATTAATATCAAGATAGTTCAACTTTTGATAAACGAGGAATTGAATTCTACTCAAATTTCTGAAAAAACAAAAATTCCTATATCTACCGTATGGAGGAGACTTAAGAAGCTCGAAAATAGTGGACTTATTGAAATAGTAAAAACTGAAAGAAGAAGGAATTTTAAGACGGTATTTTACAGGGCTAAAGCCTTATATTATGCTTTACCTTTCTCTCCAGATTTAGTACCTAAAGACCCGGAGGTTAAGGAAATTTATCAAAGAATACTTGAGCTGAGAGAAAAGTCTATGAGGAAAACTAAGATATACAACGAAATACCTTCTAATGTAGATCCCATAGATTATGCTATAGTACTTGACGTACTTTCCAACTTTGAAGTAGTACTTGAGAACGAGAGTGAGATAAAGGATTTACTAGAGAAGGCAAGAAATTTTCTCTTTTCATCTCTGAAAGTGAACGTTAAATAAATGTAAGTTGCTCTTCCATTATGAATACTGAATTTTTAATCCTTGCACTGATAGCGTTAATAATAGGAATAGTTCCTCTTTTTTTAGTAAAAAGAGATTTGAAAATTTTATTAATAGCTGGTGGAGCATATTTCTCAGCGATAATAACTAAGGAAATCGTGCAGGTCTCTTTCTTACACTTCTTCCAAACTCCTCAAATACAGACTTATTTAGCCTACGGTATCTTAACTGCGGTTACAGAGCCCGGATTTGCTTATTTGTTTGTACGCTTTGTTAAGCAAAATCCTCAAACTTACGGAGTATCTTTAGCCTTTTGGGAGAATGGATTTTTAGTAGGTCTTTTAGGAATAGTATCTGCAATAGCTTTACCTGCAAATTATAATCTAACTTTAATATCACCTCTTTTAAACGAACCTTTAGCAGTAGTTATTACAGGAAGAATAATGGATAGACTCAGTTCCTTATTCCTACATTACGCTTGGGGAGTATCTGCTTATTTAAGCTTCTGGAAGAAAGATGCGAAATTCATCCTCACAATAGCTCCTCTAGGCTTTATAGATTCGCTTACTGCTTATGTAGACTTATCACATATCAATAGTTATTTTGCTTTAGCAGTACCAGCTTTCATTGCAGGTATAATTGGATTTCTGCTCGCCAAATATTATTTAAAGAAAGCATAAATATTCATGACGAGTAAAATCCAAAAATATAAAATTTAATGATCAATTAAGTTTTTATACCCAAAATTTATTTTTCCTTAGCTCTAATGCTTAAATATGACAGCACTACCCATGCATCTATAGCTGAAATTCCCCATGCCTCTATAGTTGCAGTGGAAGGCCAAGGAATTATTGCGGCTACTAGAGGAGCAATTATAGACAAGAGTATCATAGAGATACCCAGCTTTCTCAGTTTCATAAATATTCCTATTCCATACGTTAAAACTGCTATGTCAAATTGAATAAAAAACCACATAGAGACAAAAACATGGGGATATGTTCCCTCATGATAGATACCTATTAATGCGAGAAATATTGCTGCTACCATAATAAATGAAGAACCCACTACTTCTATTTTTCCTTCATTAATTATCACTAAATAAATACCATATAAAAAAGTAAATATTGCTACTACCACGAGGCCATAATTATATAGCCACGGATCTCTGGCCATTGATCCTCCTAAATCGCTAAATGCATTCCTCGTGAAAATAAACCATGGATTAATAGAAATACTGAGAAATATAACTAACCATGCTAATAAGGCTGCTACAATTCCAGAATATTTTAAGAAGTTCATGACCATAATTAGTATTTTTCTTGTCATATATTTAGCTATTCTCCTCTAAATTTTGCCCTCTTTTTTGAATGAAGAATAAATGAATCAAAACTTTCACATATTTATTCCTTAATGTGATAAAATCCTCGATATACCAATATAAATTGGAAATAAGTAAAGAAGATTTGCAAAATGGCATCATTTTACAACGACTCTCTTGGACTTGCCTTCCCATCTCGGTAATCCGCTAACGAACTGAATATTTACGTGGACAAATGTTACTGCTTCAATATCAGCTGCTATTTTCTTTCGCAACTCTTCAGAAGGCTTATCAGTCTCTATTAGTACCTCGAATTTTGCCGGTTCTTTCATTAATACTATTTGATATTCCTTTATCTCTGGGTATCTCATTAGTACTTCATTTATGGCCGTAGGATAGATCTTCACACCCTTGTAAAATACTACATCATCTACTCTGCCCTTAATAATGCTGATAGTTGGAAAGGGAATATCATCATTACTCTCCTCAAGTTTTGTAATATCCTTAGTCCTATACCTAATTAGTGGCATACCTTCTCTTGTTAAATGCGTTATTACGAGTTCTCCTTCCTCGCCTTCCCCTACTCTTTCCCCCGTCTCTGGATTAACTATCTCAACGTAAAAGTGATCAGTCCATATATGCATTTTTTCATGGTTGTCTTGAGGGCACTCCTGAGCAACGCCTGGTCCTATTGCCTCAGTTAATCCGTAAATCTCTCTAGCTCCCCCACCATGAGACGTTAGAGCCAATTCTTTCTCAATTCTACTTAGCATCTCCTTAGTCATTGCCTCAGCCCCAGGGATTGCAAGACGTAGGTTTAAATCTTTTTCTGGATCTATCTCTGCCTCTCTGATCTTCTCAGCTACATATAAGTTATATGAAGGAGTACCAGTTATGACGGTTGCTCTAAAGTCTTTTAATGCCTTAACTAAAGCCTCAGTCCTACCTGCACTCCAAGGAATCACCTTTGCTCCTATCTTCTGTATTCCTATGTGCAATCCTATACCTCCAGTAAATAACCCATAACCGTAAATATTAGCTACAATATCATTCTTAGCCACTCCTGCAGCCCTAAGACATCTAGCAACTAAATTAGCCCATAATTCAATATCTGAAGAAGTATAAGGCCCAACCGTGGGCACTCCAGTAGTACCGCTTGTCATATGCCAACCTACAAGCTCATCTAATGGCACTGTTAGGAAGTCACCTCCGTAAGGATAAGCATATTTTCTCAAGTCATCCTTAGTTGTAAACGGCATCTTAACTAAATCCTCTGGAGTTTTAAAATCGTCTGGCGTAAGTCCCCTTTCTTTCATTATTCTATGATAAAAAGGACTTTTTTCGTATACCTTCTTTATCATTCTTCTGAATCTGAAGTTCTGTATTTCTCTTATCTCCTCTTTAGTTAGACCATTGGGATCAGTTTCGTCATATAAGATCAAGATCTCACCTTGCATAAAACACGTTGTCCATCAGAGGTTAGAAATACCTTTGCTCCTACTTTTGGAGTTCCAATAACCCAGCACATTAAATCAATTCCTTTTTCAGTTCTTACTATCCCTATTGTGTAATCACTAAAATTCTCAAAGCCTTGAGGCTTCTGGAGTACTATACTATACGTCATAACTTCTCCCACCTTCCCTATATCCATCCATTCCATATCTGAAGCCATACATTTAGGACAATCCTTTTGCGGAGGAAAATACAATGTCCCACACTTCTTACATCTAGTTCCCAATATCTCTCCTCTTTTCAGTCCCTCCCAAAATGGCTTGTATAATTCTTCAGCAGGTAAAGTATATTTCATAATAAGGGGAATTCCATCCATAACTCTCACCTACTGTAAATGCTAACAAATGCGTAATGACCTGTCCCACCTACGTTGTGAGATAGTGCAACATATTTCTTGAAGGAGTGTTGAACTGGACCGGCTTCTTCCCTTAACTGCTTAGTTATCTCATAGGCCATTGCTACTCCAGTAGCACCAAGAGGATGGCCTTTAGCCTTTAAGCCACCGAATAAATTTACAGCGATCTTTCCTCCTTTTTCTGTCTGCCCTTCTCTAAGTAAACTCGTGCCTTTTCCCTTCTCCACGAAACCAAGATCTTCGTAAGCCATTATCTCCGCTATTGTAAAACAATCATGGACAGTAGCATATTCTACATCTTGGGGTGAATAACCGCTCATTTTATACGCCATATATGCTGCCTCTCTAGCAGCGTTAAGCCCTACCCACTCGCCCCTAGCTGCTATATAAGACGTATCGCTACCGTAACCTATCGCTCTAATCCAGATTGGAGTATCAATCTTCAATTCTCTAATCTTTTCTTCAGATGCTAGAATGACTGCAGAGGCTCCGTCACTAATTGGGGAAGAATCAAGCAATTTTATGGGCCAAGATATAACTCTAGATTTGAGCACATCCTCTACAGTAATCCTATTTCTAAAATGAGCCTTCTCATTGTACGAGGCGTATTTGTGAGCCTTTACAGCCGCTAAAGCCATATCCTCTTCCTTAGTTCCGAACAAAGCCATATGTCTTGTAGCGTATAAAGCATAATAAGTAGGGAATGTAGTTCCGTACATCTGAAATTCCCAATAGTAATTTCCTCCTCTTCCTCCTATTGCTAATGACGTTGCAGTATCAACTTCTGTCATCTTATCTACGCCAATAACAAGAGCAAGGTCAACTAGTCCAGACGCAATAGTATTGACCGCGGTAAAGATCGCGGAACTTCCGGTTGCACAAGCAGCTTCAACTCTTAAGGGAGACTTGCCTATTAAATCACAGTACTCCGAGACTGGAGGGGCAGGATAAATTTCAGTTCCCCTATAGGCAGTACTTCCTATTACTGTTAGTTGAACATCTCTCTGTGTTAGTCCAGAATCTTCAAAGGCCTCCTTAACTGCCTCCCAGGATAGTTCTCTAACCGTTACGTCATTTCTTTTACCGAATTTACTCATTCCTACACCGATAATTCCAACCTTTCTATTCATAAGTTAAATGATGTTTAAATTATTTATAAACTTTATTACCAGAATATTTTAACTTGAAAATATTTAAATATAAAATTAAACATGTATCTATTCATTTCTTTAATTCTAAATGATATAAATTAAGCTAGAAATATAAATCAGTGAGTATATATATTATCAATGAGTTCGGGGATTCAGATAGAGGATCACGGGAAAATACTTCTAATCACATTAAATAGACCAGAAAAATTAAATGCAATGAATAAAGAATTAAGAGATTCTCTAATAAAGACAGTCAGAGATTTTAATAGAAATTCAGAAAAGAGAGTAGCTATAATTGCCGGTGCTGGAAGGGCATTTAGTGTAGGTGCTGATTTGTCCTCTATGAGTAACGACATATCTGAAGACTTAAGAAGCTCATTCCACGTAATCATAAAGGAGATTAAGTTTTCACCAAAAATTTTCATATCTGCAGTTAAAGGGATAGCAGCGGGGGCAGGAATTAGCCTGGCCTTAGCAACAGATCTTAGATTTACTACTAAGGATTCAAGGTTCGTAACAGCTTTCCATAACATCGGGTTAGCCCCAGATAGTGGCTTAGCTATAATGATGTTAAGATTAGCCGGCGTAAAAGCGGAGAAGTATTTGCTAATTGGAGGAGAATTTACTGGAGAAGAAGCTGAAAAGATGGGATTATTTCAAGTAGTTGAAGATCCGTTAAAAGAGGCATTTAATATTGCAGAAAAAATTGCTAGCGGACAATTCAAAAGTTACTCTGCAAGTAAGAGATTAATAAATAGAGCCTTATACTACGATCTTGAAGAGTTCTTAGATTATGAAGCGGCAATGCAAGGCGCCCTAGGTAAAACTCAAGATTTTGCTGAAGGTGTAAAGGCCTTTCTCGAGAAAAGACAACCTCAATTTAGAGGTGAGTAAATTGACTAATACAGTGCTGTACGAGAAATTAGGAGACATTGCTATTATTAGACTTAACAGACCGGAGAAACTGAATGCAATTAATATGGAAATGGTAGGGGATTTCGTCAAAGCATTCGACCAAGCTGAAAAGGACGGAGTTAAAGCTGTAATCTTAACTGGAAATGGAAGAGCATTCTGTGCTGGTGCGGACGTTGCAGAGATGTCTAACATGCCTATAGAAGAAGTAGTAAGAAGGGGTCACATGCCAATGTGGGAAAGATTAAGAACTTTTAGAAAGCCTGTCATTGCAACACTTAACGGCATTACCGCTGGTGGCGGACTCGAGTTAGCCATGGCTTGTGATATTATAATAGCTGCTGAGAGCGCTACCCTTGGTCAGCCAGAAATAAACCTAGGAATTATGCCTGGTGCTGGGGGTACTCAAAGATTAACTAGAACTATAGGTAAATACAAAGCAATGGAGATGGTATTAACTGGAAAAATGATCTCAGCATGGGAAGCCTATAGGAGAGGCCTAGTAACTAAAGTAGTCCCAGACGAAGCGTTAGTAGACGAAGCTATAAGATTGGCCAATGAGATAGCATCAAGATCAGGTTTTGCCGAAGAGTTGGCTAAAGAGTCTGTAAGTAGAGCTCTCGATACAATACTATCGCAAGGGCTTGATTTTGAGAGGAGACAATTTTATGTTACTTTAGCAAGTGCAGATGGAAAGGAGGGTATGAAAGCATTCGTAGAAAAAAGAAAGCCAAATTGGACTACATGATTCTTTGATATATATACGCATATAAATAAATATATATTGTGAACAGATAGTATAATTTGTGAGTATCAGAAGACTTCAGAAAATAAAGGGCGGGAGCTACATAATCTCCATTCCTACAGAATGGGTTAGAAAATACGGATTAGATGCTAAAAGCGAGCTTAAGGTATACGAAGCTTGGGAAGGACTGAAAATACGGCCCATAAAATCGCCTAATATTGAAAGGGAATTGATACTAGACGATCTGGATACTGCATTATATCTAATCTCAGTTTATTATATGCAAGGCATTTCAAAAATAATAGTTAGATCTAGCACTATAATGAGTCCAGAGGTAAAGAAAGCTTTAAAGGAACTACAATTAACCCATCCAGGATTAGAAGTAGTAGATGAGAGCTTTAACAGTGCGACTTTTATTGTAAATTACACTGTGAGTGAAGATTTGATGACTCTTATAAAAAGATATGTAGAAAAAATTAAGAGAATTCTATCAGATCTTCTTTCAGTAATTGATAATATAACTCCAGAACTTAAGGAGGATTTAGTTTTCAGATGTGATAGTTTAATTAAGGATTATCGCGGAATTATAAGGAATATAGCCGTAGGCGTTCAGCTGGATGATGAATATAATTTTAAATTACCGTATAAGGACATTATCCTTTACGCGATTTTCATGAGGGATCTAGGTAGATTTGTATCACATCTGAAGCAATTCATAGTACTATTAGATAAAAACGTAAGAAAAGATTTCGTAATAAATGTAACTGAAATGTTCAATAAGTCCACTGAGATGTTCTTTACAGAAAAGATGGAAGATATTAAGTGGCTAAGGGATCTAATGAGCGAATTGGAGAGAAACTGTAGTATAGCCGAGTCTTGTAAGGAGCTTCTTAGAATGGCTTCCTACTGTATAGCTATTATGGACGATGCGATGCACAAGAGTGTCAGATTAATATGAATAATAATACATATAATTGAACCTTATTCGATTTAATTTTAATAAAAAGTTTATATATTAGATAGAGCAAGAAGATATTTGATAGTTATGACAAATAAATACTCAAGTTTAAATTTTGATGAACCACCAGATTTCCCTCCGAATAATGTTTATCCTCCAACTTGGACTTTTGACAACGATAAAGCATGGCAGCTATACAGAAGAGCAAAAAGGGAGCAATGGGATGAGGAAAATGTAGACTGGAAAGAAGTAAAGGAATGGGCTACCGGTTTAGATAGAAAACAGAGAATGACAATAGCCTATTGGTGGTCTTTATTATCTAATTTTGATAACGCAACTCCAGTGTTTGCTTATGCAGTAGTAAAAGCCTTTGAACAACACCTCCCTACTCCCATTAGAGGAATACTTACAACGATAACGTATGACGAGAATAGACACAATATAATGTGCGGACTGGGAATTAACAATGTTTTCCCTGGATTTCCTAACGACTTTAAACCCCAGGATGACTTAGAAAGAAAAGCTCAACTAAACGTATTATGGACATGGTGGAACGGCTCGAGATATTGGAAAGCTTACCTTGAGGCATATCACAAGTATACTTTTGACGTCCTGTTTACATCTTTCATGATGGGCGAAGCTGCAGCCACTACTGTATTCTCTACAATGTCTAAAGGAGCAAAACTGAAAACATTCCAAGACTTGTTTAAGAACACCACAGTTGACGAGACTAGACATTATGCGTTTACTCACTTGATCATGACGCAGAACGCGGAAAAGATGGATGACGATAGAAAGAAATTGGTAACGAAACAAGTCAGAGCGGGCTTCGTATTCTTATCTTTAATCACATACTTACCTCCAAAGGACTTCTGGAAATTACCTCCATGGTTTGTTGAGGTTCATCAAAAGATGGAAGATTTAGCCAGGGATGCAGGATTTTACATTCCTACGCTTAAGGAAAAAGAAGAAGCTTGGAAAAGTGCAGTGATAAGAGTAGGTGCATCATTAAAACATTACGGAATAAAAATGCCTTCAATTCCAGAGATCGGGATATCTGGAGAAGAGGATATACCAGACATTAGTGAAGGAGATATTATACCGGTGTTCTAAAAGTGAAAAATGAAATAATAGAACAGCTATAATAAGTAGCGAATAGTTGAAGCTTTAGCGATTTTTAGGAATAAAGTTTTCCTGATAAGTACGAGGAAGTATTAAACAGAAGCCTAGGCAATATAAGTGTCTAGATAAGCCTTAATAATATTTTAATCTATTTATATATTTTATATCATTTTTACTCATTCTTTTTTATTAAGAAAAACTATTATAAAGATGAGAATTTTCTTAATCTTTCTTATGCTAAGTATTCATATGGAAATAAACCAAATCGAAAATATCCTTAAAGCTAACGAATACTTGTTTTCGTTTTTAGATATCAAGATCCTTAAGATGGAGAACGGTTATTGTGAAATGATGATGCCATTTAAGAAAGAATTCACTAGGTTAGGAAATATACTTCATGGAGGAATAATAATGGCACTGATTGACTATGCTGGTGCAATAGCAGTACTAAGCATAAATAAGAAAACAAACCAGTTTACTCAAGAATTAAAAATTAATTTTTTAGAACCAATGACTGAAGGTCCATTTTACTGCAAAGGAAAAGTAATTAAAATTACTGACGATAATGTTGCTGTAGTATCCATAGAATTTTATGACTCTAAAGGAAAATTGGGTGCTAAAGCTCTAGGAACATGGTACATGAGATAAGCTTAATTCAACAAGTCTATATTCTATGACTGTTTTCAAGCCTTAGTTTTCCGCTACTATCTTCATTACTATTAATAAGACATTTTTAGAGCTGGATTTACCACGAAGCCATGAATGAACTTAAGAGAAATAATTTGAGTATTAATAAAAAATTATACAATAAAGAAGTGTCTAATGTTCAACATAAGTATAGGAATTGTGCTTACTTATTTTGCTAATTGAGATACAGTCTCACAATTCATAAAGCTCTTCTAGGGATAATAACTTCTAGATATCTGCAGATTCATAAATACAATATGCCTTTTGAGTTCAGATTAGTTATTCAAAAAATTCTATGTAAAAATGATAAGTCTATTCTAAATCACCATTACTGTAAAATATACCAAGTAAATACTTGCTATTATCTACTATCTCTTTTTTATGGAATTTATTAACAATATTAATATTATTTTTCTTACATCTATCTCTACTATATCAATATAGTAAACTTTTAAAGTTTACATAACCAAGTTTTTAAAGTTTAAAATATAATGATAAATTATGTCGAAAAGAATACTTCTAGGTAATGAGGCAATAGCTTTTGGTGCGCTCTCTTCAGGTGTGGCAGTAGCTGCAGGATATCCCGGCACGCCCTCCTCAGAAATAATAGAGACTATCATGAAATTCGGAGATAAGGTTTACGCAGAATGGAGTTCCAATGAAAAAGTTGCTTTTGAGACAGCCTATGGAGCAGCAATGATGGGCGCGAGAGCTCTAGCTACAATGAAACATGTGGGAGTTAACGTAGCAGCAGACGCGCTAATGAGTTCCTCATATACCGGAGTAGATGGTTCTTTAGTTTTAGTTTCTGCAGACGATCCTTCAATGTGGTCTTCTCAAAACGAACAGGACAATAGATATTATGGAATGATGGCTTTAATCCCAGTTATTGAGCCTTATGACACTCAAAGTGCTTATGATTTAATTATTAGTGCATTTGAACTTAGTTCAGAAGTTAAGCACCCCGTGATTTTTAGAAGCAGCACAAGAATAGGTCATGTTAGATCTCAGGTAGAAATGAAAGAAATTAAGTCTCCAGTAATGGGTAGGCTATCAAAAAATCCCTCAAAATATGCATTGGTTCCAGAAAATGCAAGAAGGAACAGAAAAGAACAGTTAAGAAGATGGGAGATGATACAGAAGAAAGTAGAAAATCTGAACTTTTTGGAAGGAGATGGTAAAAAACTCATAATAGCTTCAGGAATAGCATATGCATACGTTAAAGAGGCTGTTGAAAATTCGAGAGTTAAGATTCTGAAACTTTCGACACCATTCCCTATCCCAAAGGATCTTACTTTGAAGTCCTTGGAGGATTCAGAAGAAGTCCTAATTGTAGAAGAGTTGGAGCCAATAGTTGAAATGCAAGTTAAGGATCTAATGGTATCAGAAGGTATAGCATTAAAAGTACACGGTAAGGATCTTGTAGATAGAACTGGAGAATTAACGTTCGAGAAAGTGAACTACGCCGTAGGTAAATTCCTAGGTAAAGAAGTTAGTGAAGTTGAAAATACATTAATAGATGTTGTTCCAAGGCCTCCAGCTTTATGCCCAGGCTGTCCTCATAGATCATCTTTCATAGACCTCAAAAAAGGTTTAGCGTTAGCTGGGATAAAAGATACGTTCTTCTCTGGAGATATAGGATGCTATTCTCTTGGAGTTCTTCCGCCATTTAATGAGCAAGATAGTTTAATAGAAATGGGAAGCAGTTTAGGGGTAGCAAATGGAGTTTACAGGAGTTCTGGTGTTATTCCAGTAGCAATAATAGGAGATTCAACTTTCTTCCACGCAGGATTACCAGGTTTAGCTAATGCTGTATATAATAATACACCAATGATTGTTCTAGTTCTGGATAACCGGTCAACAGCAATGACCGGCCAACAACCTAGCCCTTCTAAGTATATAGATATTGCGAATGTAGCAAGAGGAATGGGAATAGAATATGTTAGAGAGTTTGATCCATTCGATTATAATTCTTCAACAAGAGTTATCAAAGAAACCGCAGAATGGGTAAAGAAGAATATGAAGCCCGCAGTACTTATAGCTAAGAGAGCATGTGCATTAGACGCGTTAGATAAAATAGAGGGAAAATTGCCAATAGCGGAGGTAGATATGAACAAATGTACTGGCTGCACAATTTGTTACGATTACTTCACTTGCCCTGCTATTATACCATTATCTAATAAGAAAGCCACCATAGACGTCTCCCAGTGCATAGGATGCGGTGCTTGTGTGCCTATATGCCCATTTAAGGCAATATCAATAAAAGGAGACAAACCAAAAGGTTGGGATGAAGCATGGTTAAGTTAAATATTCTTGTAGCTGGAGTAGGTGGGCAAGGAATAATAACGATGGGAAAAATGATAACCAATGCGTGCGAAAGAGAAGGGATAAAAGTTCTTGTAGCTGAAACTCACGGCTTGGCACAGAGAGGCGGAGCTGTTAATATTCATGTTAGGATAGGAGACGTATATGCTCCAATTATAGCTAAGCACGGAGCAGACTGTTTAATAGGCCTAGAAGCTAACGAAGTTTTGAGAAATTTAGACTACGCAAACAGCAATACAATTATCGTTCTAAATGAATATAGCCTTAAACCAGTTCTACCTAAAGTTAAGGAAAATAGCGTTGAAGAAATAGTTAAGAAACTTTCAAACTTCAGAGTGTTCAGAATTAACGCAAATAACATAGCGTCTTTAGTTGGAGATAAAAGAGTAGTAAATTCTGCCATTTTAGGTTTCGCTTACGGCCTAGGAATATTTAGGATGATGAGTGAAGAAAGCTTTACGTCCACTCTTAAAGGCGAAAATAACGTCAAAGCTTTTAGACTAGGCTTGGAAGAAAGCCTAAAACTTTCCAATAAATTAACAATCTAATAATCTCTCATAGACTAGACTCATGAACATGCGATCTTTACAAAATGTCCAAGAAATATTTCAGAATTTTATAGTGATAACTAAATATGTAAATTTGGTAATATCTAACAGAAGAATATGAGATAAAAGATAAAACTACATAAAAATCGTAACACAATTATTACCTAGCTCTATCATGAAATAATACTAACTCACTCTTATCTTCTTTTGATCGAACGTTGTCATCTTTTAACAATTCATAACTCTAAACTAGCCTACAATAATTAAAATAAAGAGCAATTTACTTCATATCGAAGAAACTAAAAGATAAAAATAATGATGATAGAAGTTAATAAAAGATAATTATACCGTTAAATGCACTAGAAATTAAAGAATTTTTAGTGACAGGTCAAATTATACATTCAAAAAACTAGATCTATTTAATTTCTCTTTGGAAAATCCTTATAAGATCAAGGAATTAACGACTAATCATGGTAAGGAAGTGGATTTTAGCATTTCCTATACTATTAATTTTTGCATTTTCTTTATACTACGTTCAGCTTCATTCAAATAATACTCTACATCTTACCAGCTTTACGCAGTTAATGACAGTCACTTGTAAGACTAATAGCAAACTCGGTTATATTGAGGAGAATGTGACCTTGTTTAAAAAGGGTCAATATTACTATATTTTAGTCAGCTTCACGAATTTAGGCAATAAATCAATATTACTACATGTTACTAACTTATTTGATCCTAACTCTACTGTAGGTACATTTACATTAAAACCTTTTACAACACGCATTATAAACCTTGAAAACAATAAGACTTATGCTCCATGTCCTCAAGGCGTAATGCTCCTTCCTATGGTTATTTCCGAGAACTTCACTTTTTATCCTGGAGAGACGATATGGTACCTGCAAAGGTTATGTTATATTTGCTTAGCTGTTAAGAGCTCTATTGATTGTGCTTTTTCGCATTTAGTTTCATTAGCATCAGACAATTACAAGATAATCATAACCTCGTGGTTGACTAATAAGACAATTACAATTCCGCTAAAAAGTACCAACATTATTGGCTTCTATCTAACTTATCAAGACGGTAAAATGTACACTATACTACCTAAAGGAGTTTGTAAGATTGAGGTTTGCGGTATTCAATTGAACTTCACAAAGGTCGGTAATTATGAGTATGAAATAACTAATCCTCAACAGTTATTATCAAAGCATAATTGCTTAACCAATCCAGGCCACTTTATCCCATTAAGCTCAATAATTTGGATAGGAGGTAAGGAATATAATATTACAATTTACTCTCTATCTTACTTGCCCTTAATATGTTAATTTAAATTCTTTTTGAATAGATGTTAAGTTATAATGATTTAGATATTAATTTTGTATAATTTTCCTCTTTTAAGAAATATTATTTTCTCTTCCTCCTCATATATGAAATAGTACTTCCTCAATAAAGGTAGTAGTATTAAAACCAGTGCTCTTGTTATAATGTTTTTCTTAATTGCTCCCATATAATCACCGTCTAACCCTTGTAATCATATTACAAATTACAACTAGCCATATCCTCTTTTCTGAATTACAGAAGCTCTCCCAAAGCTTCTGAGTTAAATGCATGAATATTCGTTATACATTACAACAAATTTAGTATGACAGAGTAGTCTGAAAATATTCAAGATTGGCTATCTTCTCACAAAAAGTTAAACGCCCTAGAGAGCTTAGACTATGACAACTAGCCCACTAACGAATAACGTAATTATAATCATCACTATTAGGTTTACTCAATCATAGCGCAGTAGATGCTCCATTATAGTATATTACTTATCTTTTTGAGTTAATTATACTATATCAAGAGTATTAATTTCTTCAAATAAATTAATTCTGTTTTTCTCCAGAATTATTTCATAGATCCTCATTTTCTAATGATAAAATTCAATGAGAGTAATCAGCATATCCTTTTTAATGTTCTCAACAAACATATACTTATGAGAATTGTTGAGGACGAGTACGGGAATAGGTTTTTAGAGTTTGAGACTAAAGAAGATTTGGAAGAATTTAGGAAAATGTTAATTGAAGCTTATTATGAGCTCAACCCAGACCATAAACGTCCTTGTGAGACCCGATCTCCCAAATAAATACGATACAGGTTTTTAGATCCACACTGTATAGTATCCTTATATCGTCCGTAACTTCTATTGAGAACATCGGATTACCGTAAATGTCTCTTCCAAGTTTTTCCCTGCATATTTGAAAGGGTTCTCTTGCAATAACTTCAACTTATCGACTATCACCATCAAAACCTCTAAGTTGGAAAACATCCTAACCACAAACTTAGCTAAATCTTTAACGTCTCTAGCATCCCTCATCAGAAACCTCACATTCCACTTCTCACAGACTACAATAAAAGAAATAGAATGCGTATTTTAAAAAAATCTTTCTCTTTTAGTTTAATATCTCATTAGGAATTATAGTTGTACAACTATCTCTTTCTTTAGTCTTTTTATTTTAGACAATGCAAATTTGTTTAACTATAATCAATTCTTTCTCTTTAATGTAATCTCCATTTAATATACTAAAAAATGAAAATAATAGTGTAATTAAACACTCATACAAAAACATGATGATACACGGAGTAGCTCTTTGTTCTTCGAGATTTTTCCTACCAATCTATAGGATAAATGAAAAGAGATGCCTGCATGAAACCAGAAGTTCTCATTATAATATTTAGCATCAGTTCTTTCTTTTATATAATTTTTTAGATTCTTATAGAGGTCTTCTCTAAATTGGATAAGTTCATTATTAGGTCTTATACCGAAGGCTATCGTGTATCCTTCTTTCCCATTTTTTATCTCGTATTTATCGTAATAAAACTCTAAATTATTGTATCTATCAACTACTTCTTTAACAACCTCAATTATTTTAACTGGTGTGACCCTTGGCCAGAAATTATATATTAGGGTAATATGAGGTACTTTGTGCACTTTCAAATAACTTATAGATCTAATCTTTCGCATTATTTGTTTTAATTTATATTTCGCTAGAATTGGTATTATTTCTATAATATAACTATTTCTCATCTATCTTTATTTTTCCTAGCTTATATCTTATAGAAAACTTAATCTTCTTTCAATTTAAGGGAAAATTAATGCTCCGGCCGGGATTTGAACCCGGGCCACAGGCTTGAGAGGCCTGCATACTTGACCGGGCTATACTACCGGAGCGAGATATAATTAGAAATATGAAATATTTAAAACTTTCTGGCTTTGAGTAAGAAAAACTTATTTCTTTTATCCCGAAGATTTTCGGGGATGTTATACGTAAGCTTTAAGGTGAACCACGAAGAATGGTCGAAGGGAATAGATTATTCTAGGAATTCATTATCAGTACTGGATATAAAGCCTTCTATAGGTGGAGCTAGACTTTTGATAGAATTTAAAGGAAAGGAAGAAGAATCGAGAAAGCTTAAATGGAATCTCTCTAGAGTTTCTAAATTCAAGTACTTAGGTACAATTATAGTTAATGATGAGATAGAACTTATTCTATCAAATTATATAATAATGAATGGAACAGCAACTAGTGACGGAATGTATTGGACCGTGATTCTCTCAGATTATGCCGAACTGAAGAAAATGTTAAGAGAATTTCTTGAGCATCACATAGAAGTGAAAGTAGTTAAAGTAATTAAAGTGAAATCCGAAGACACTTTAACTGCTAGGCAGGAACAGATTTTAAAGATTGCTTTCGAGGCTGGCTACTTTGATTATCCTAAGAAGATAAGGATTAAAGAACTAGCAGAAAAGCTTAACATGAGTATTTCGAACTTATCGGAAATTTTAAGAAGAGCAGAAAAGAATGTTATCGAGACGTTCTTTAGGGAGAGGAGTTAATGAAGCACGGTGGAATTTCATGGATAAACGGTAAGCCTGAAAAAGTAAAGGATTTTAGTATTAACCTTAATCCTATCTATCCTGAATTCATAGACGAGTTAATTAATGAAGCAATAAAGGAGAAGATTTACACTTACTACCCTGATAACTATAAAAAACTGAAGGAAAATATTGCAGAGATTTACGATGTGGACGAGGAATACGTGGGAGTCTTTAACGGGGCTAGTGAAGTCATAAACTTACTTGAGCCTAGAGTAGTTCCTGAGCCTAATTACGTTGAATATAGAAGAAGTTATGTATATTTCGCTGAGGATATAGGTAGTTCTTTTGTATACCACCTTCAAGGAGACAAAATAATGATAAGTAATCCTAATAACCCAACTGGAGCAAAAATAAGCCTTAAGGAGATTGAGGAATTTCTTAACGATGGAAAAGATCTGGTTGTTGATGAATCCTTTGCAGATATAGGTCTTGTTGAGTCTGCAAAGAGGCTTTACAAGGAAGATAATCTCCTTATTATCTCTACGTTTACTAAATCTTTATCAATACCTGGCTTGAGGATAGGATTTTCTATAGGAAAGAGAAGTAAGGAGCTTGAAAGGCTTACTCCCCCTTGGAGAGTTAATTCTATTGCTTACTATGCATTATCAAATGTAAACCCTAAGGAAGTTGAGAAATTTTTCAGAAAAAGTAGAGAAACAGTAAAATCTCTCCTAGATAATTTTAGAATTGATGGAGATGTTACGGTTTATAAGTCTTTTGCTCCTTACGTTTTAGTAAAATTTCCTGTTAGCGTTAAGGCTCTTAATTCCTTTCTCAGAAGTAAGGGGTTTCTGATTAGAGATTGTTCTAACTTTGTTGGTTTAAACGAATTTTACGGGAGAATTTCAATGAGAAAAGATTATCAAGACTTAGTTAAGGAAATTGAGAAATTTTTATCTATTTCATCAATTTAATACCACCATTCTAGAAAGTACGCAATTTGGTGGGATAAGATTTATAATATTTAAATAGAAAACTACAAACCGTGGATCTAAGACTATTAAAATTCATGATAGTTGGAGGCTTAGGAACTTTAGTTAATGAAGGAATATTTCTTATCACAGCTCATACAGTGCCGGTTTTCTTTTCCTTAGGTTTAGCTATAGAATTATCAATAATATTCAATTTCATCCTTAATGATATTTGGACTTTTAAGGATAAGAGAGTAGGAAGCTTTATAAAAAGGCTCTTAAAGTTTCATGTATCATCCTTTGGCGGTGGAGTAGTACAATACATTACGGTAATATTACTGTTAGTAGCATTTCTTCACTTCTCTAATTTATCAGAAATCTTGCTCTTCTTGTTCTTCTCTTATATAAAAGCTCAGTCCTTATTCCTTGCGGTAATTAACTTCATAGGTATTGTTTCTGGCTTTGCAGTTAGGTTCATAACAAGCTTAAAATATGTTTGGGCTTAATCTACTGTATAGTAAACTCTCTTCCTATTTTTACCTCTATTCTCTACTTTTATTACGTGTATTTTTCCTACCTCTGAAGTATTTTTTACGTGAGGACCTCCATCAGCTTGGATATCAATTCCAGGAATTTCAACGATCCTCCAAATCGGAATACTAGGAGGGTTTCTTTCTGCAAGCTTTACTATCCCTGGTATTTTTAATGCTTCTTCTCTAGGTAGAAAATATATCTTAACTTCTATACCTTTTGATAGAATTTCGTTTGCTTTCTCTACTATTTGAGGAATTAAATCTTTATTCTCTAAATTAAAATCATCTTTAGCGTACTCTGGAGATATATGTCCTCCTGTTATTAGTGCGTTAAATTGAGAATAAGCTACTGCAGCCATGACGTGAGATGCCGTATGGAGCCTCATCATTTTATACCTTCTCTCCCAATCTATTATTCCCTTAACTTCATCTCCTTCTTTTAAGTCTCCACTTTCTAAGACATGAACTATATCTTCTCCCTGCCTTTTTACTTCTTTGACTTTTAGTATATTATCTCCTTTTATCAGCTTCCCAGTGTCGTTTTCCAGTCCTCCCCCACCTGGATAAAACGCCGTTTTATCTAATACTATCTCATTCCCGTTAATTTTGATAATTTTCCCTTCAAATTCCTTTATATACGAATCTTTTAGGTAAAGTTCTTCTGTAGGCATATACTATTCATGTTTTCTTAAGGGAAATATTAATTATTCCGTTCTTTTCTGATACAGAAAGCGTTGATGGATCTATCAATTCATCTATATATATGATTTTCACTATAGAATTAGAATCTGGATCATAAATATATACGTGAGAGTTATCAGCTCTTACTAGTAATTTTTTCGCGTTTATTTCTTTTCCTCTCAAGTCTACGTAAACGTTCACTAGATCGTTCTTGTTAAGTATGTCTACGTCAGGATCTTCTGTTGTTGGTATCATTATTTGTCATTTTGGTTTTTAAGTTAATAAGACCGAGTTCTCTCCTTTATATAGTATTAGCCGATAATAAATAGATTAGAATGCTTGGAAAAGATTTCCAAAAATATTGGGCTGGAGAAGAAGAGAAGAGTGGAATAGTTTCAGGAATTAAAGGAGCATTTAAGTCTAAGGAGCCTCTTAAATACAGGTTAGTTCAAGCTCATTACCAAATCAGTTCAATGGTCAGTAGACTTGACGCTTATGTTTCAAGAATGCAGGAGAGAGATAAGACACTATTTGAGAGAGTTGTTGAAGCCCAAATGTCAAAAGATCCCGCAAGAGCAGCAATGTATGCAAATGAAGTTGCGGAAGTTAGGAAAATAACAAAACAGTTAATAATGACTCAAATAGCTTTAGAGCAAGTAGAGTTGAGATTAGAAACTGTGAGCGAGTTAGGGGATGTATTCGTTAATTTAGTTCCAGTAGTTGGCGTAATAGGTGAATTGAGGAATGTAATAAGAGGCGTAATGCCAGAATTATCAATTGAATTAGGAGAGCTAGGAGAAGGGTTGCAAGAAGTTGTAATTGAAGCTGGAGACTTTACTGGAGCATCTGGTGTATCTGCAGCACCTACTGCTGAAGCTAGGAAGATATTAGATGAAGCAGCTGCTGTTGCAGAACAGAAGATGAAGGAGAACTTCCCAGAGTTGCCAGTGTCTTCCCCAATCTCGCAGAAAGCATAAGCTTATTTTTTAATATTTTTACATTTTTCCGTGTCTTCTAACTTTTCCGTAACACCATGGGAAGTAAAAGGAAAGGTTGATTATGATAAGCTTATTGTACAGTTTGGAACGCAAAAAATAACACCAGAATTGAAAGAGAGAATTAAGAAAATCACAGGAGACTTAGATGTAATGTTAAGGAGAGACGTATTCTTTTCTCATAGAGATCTCGATTTAGTTATTAAAGACTATGAGGAAGGTAAAGGTTTCTTCCTTTACACTGGAAGAGCTCCTTCTTTGGGAATGCATATAGGGCATTTAATACCTTTCATTTTCACTAAATGGTTGCAGGAGAAGTTTAAGGTAAATCTATATATTGAGATAACCGACGATGAAAAATTTATGAGAAATCCTGAGCTAACTTTAGATCAAACAAGGCAGTTCGCTTACGATAATATCCTTGATATAATAGCTGTTGGCTTTGATCCCGATAGGACTTTCATTTTTCAAGATACAGAATATATAAGGAATATGTATCCCTTAGCGACCAAAGTAGCTAAAAAATTGACTTTCTCTGAAGTTAGGGCAACTTTTGGCTTAGAGAATTCATCAAATATAGGAATAATATTTTATCCAGCGTTGCAAATAGTCCCTACGATGTTTGAGAAAAAGAGGTGTTTAATCCCAGCAGGAATAGATCAAGATCCTTATTGGAGGTTACAGAGAGATATAGCAGAGAGCTTAGGATATTATAAGGCTGCACAAATTCAGAGTAAGTTCCTCCCTCCTTTGACAGGACCAGAAGGTAAGATGAGTTCTTCTAATCCAGAGAGTGCAATTTACTTAACTGATGATCCAAAAACCGTGGAAAGAAAGATAATGAAATATGCGTTCTCTGGAGGACAACCTACAATAGAGCTTCACAAGAAATACGGAGGAAACCCAGACATAGATGTCTCGTTCCAATGGTTATACATGTTTTTTGAGGATGATGATAATAAGATAAAGAAAATAGAAGAAGATTATCGTAGCGGTAACATGCTTACTGGAGAGCTTAAACAAATTTTAGTGGATAAATTGAATAAATTCTTAGAAGAGCACAGAGCTAAGAGAGAGGAAGCTAAGGAACTCGTAAATACGTTCAAGCATGAAGGAAAACTCGCCAAGGAAATGTGGAATAAGATTCATGAGTAAGAAGTTTGCGGTTTATAAATATTCGATTTTTTAAGGTGATATACAACAAGGTTTGTAGATATTTTCAGTTCTTTAGCTATCTTATAAATTGAACTTCCGCTTTCATACATGGACTTAATCTTCTCTATATCATCTTTAGATAATCTCTTTTTTGTTTTTACCAAATTGTTTTTTCTTAATATTCTTAGAACAGTATTGGAATTAAGTCTCATTTCTTTACTTATTCTGTTTGCACTGTAACCTTGCTTAGCTAATTCTAGAATTTTATTAACTAATTCCTGGTTTATTTTACCCCTGAATTGTACCCCTTCTGAAATAAGCGTTTTTCTTACCTTACTGTAACTCATGTTTAATTCTTTTGCTATTTCTCTTATTGTTTTACCGTCTTCATACATATTTTTAATCTTCTCTTTTAATTCATCCTCCTGCATAACCTTTCTTTTCCTTTACCGTTTTTAAATTTTTTCCAGAATCTAAGAATATTCTGATAGAGCTTTGAAAGAATTGAAGGTAAAAATTTATACAGAGAAAGTTTTATCATTTCATGTGCTTTCTTACTTCCTAGGACTCGTCTTAGGTTTATCTATGGCAGCACCGCCTGGACCGGTAAATGCAATAATGGCTAACGAAGCTTTAAGATCTAAAATTCATGGCAGTAGTGTAGGATTTGGTGCAATGACCGCCGATTTTATTTTCTTTTTAATAACTTTCGAGATAAGGAAGTTCATCCCAGAAAGTTTTCTTACAATATTTTACTTTATAGGCGGAGGTTTAATGTTATTCTTATCTTATGCAACGTTAAAGGCTAAAGTGAGTAATAGAAGTAAAAAGGGCAATTACTTCACAGGCTTAGCTATGGGAATTACAAATCCATATCAGATAAGTTGGTGGTTAACAGTAGGCTTATTTATGATAAACAACTTCGGAATTTCAATAATACCTTCATTTTTCGGAGGAATAGTCATATGGATTTTTATTTTTACTACATCTATAAACAGACTGGGAAGCAAATACGCAAAATACGTTAAAATCTTCTCATTTATAATACTTCTATCCTTTGGTGTTTACATGATTTATGAAGGTGTTATAAACCTCTTATAATACTACTTAAATCTTTACAAACATCTTCAGCTCTTTTTACTAATTTTTCTACTACATCATCCTTATTTACAAAGTACATGTATTTTGGCCTTCCGCCTTTACTTCCGTTGCTTTTCTGTTTCTCTATTAATCCTGCATCGGCAAGTTTTTTAAGGATTAAACTAGCTCTACTCTTACTAATGCCTAACTCTGAGGATATTGCATCAACGTCTTTTCCTTCTTTACTATTTACGATCTTCATGAACGCATCTACGTCTGCTTCAGATAAGCCGTAAGCGACCATTAGAAATCTTCTCAATATGATACTTTTTTCGCTAATTTCGATACTCATTTAAGTTTCACCATTATAACTTTAAGTTTTTATTCTTTTTAAAGTTTTATGTAATATCACACCTAATTTTTTATAAAAGTATAACCAATATTATCACATGGATAATACCAAACTTGAGGAAAAAATCCTCGAGATATTAAAAAATGGAGCAAAAACCTCAGAAGAAATAAGAAATGAACTAATTCAAGAAAATTTAGATTTTACACCCATGCAGTTCAGAGAAATCCTAGCTAAAATGGTTAGGGAAGGAAAAATCAAAAAAATTCCTAATTATGAGAGGAAAAAGTTTTTATTTAGTATTTAATTCAACTATTTTCGTTACTTTATCTGCTATTGATAGAAATTCCTTAGATGCAGGAGAATCTGGATACTTTAAGAAGAAAGGCTCTCCTAAATCATTAGCTTCAGCAATCTTAGGATCTAATGGAACTTGACCCAACAACGACACTCCCATGTCTTCAGCCATTTTCTTTCCTTTTCCTTCTCCGAAAATATAGTAAGGTTTATTGTCTGCAGGACACACGAAATAGCTCATGTTCTCTATTACGCCTAAAATTTTTGCATTAATAGTCTTTGCAAAGTTAACCGATTTACTTACTGCAAGGGTTGAAACTTCAGAAGGAATAGTAACTATTATAAATCCTGATAAATTGGGAACTAATTGAACTACGGATAAAGCTTCGTCTCCAGTTCCAGGAGGCATGTCAATAATTAGGTAATCTAACTCTCCCCATTTTACGTCTCCTAAAAACTGTTTTATTGCAGTATGTTTTATTGCTCCCCTCCAGACTACTGGAGTATCGTCCTTAGGTAGGAGGAAATCTATTGAAACAACTTTAATGCCGAAAGGTCCACTAACAGGAATTATACCTTCATCGTCAGCAGTTAAAACTTGACCTCTAACGCCAAGCATTTTGGGCACTGATGGACCATGAAAGTCTACATCTACAATACCAACTTTTTTTCCTGAAGCTGCTAAAGCCATAGATAAATTAGAGGAAACGAAAGATTTTCCTACTCCTCCCTTTCCGCTAAGTATTGCAATCTTATATTTTACATTTTTCATTCTCATCTGGATTTTTAAATCAGCACCTTGAACTTGAGGTTGAACTTTTCTTAAATCTCTAGGTTGTTTTTGGGGTTGCTGTAATCTGAAAGGATTTGAACTCATCCATTACTTATTCTCTGTAAGACTAATAACCTTATCTAAAGTGAATAGAAGATCTTGAACTCTCTCGTCAGACAACCAGTCTATCTCCTCACATTGATCCTTCATTATTCTTTCAACTATCTCTTCTGGAGATTTACCGGTAGTATCTATTTGACAAGGTTTTTTATCTTTAAACCACTCAATTGCTTCCTGAAGTATTACACCTAAAATTTCTGCCTCAACATTTTCTGCAATTTTTAAATCGCTCCATCTTCTCTTTTCCAACTCTTCATGAAGTACTGGAGGATATTTCCTCAGTATTATTATTCTATCCGCATAATCTATAAGTGATGGGTAGATAGTTTCAATTACTACATCATTCTTGTTGCTTAGATAAGAGTTAATCTCCTTTGCAACTTTTTCATCATCAATATTATATGTATTTCGTAAAGGGTCGTAAGACTCATAAAGATGATTCTGAATAATAAAAGATGAAACATGAAAATATTCCAAAGAAAATTTTGAAGAAATTAATTTACTTATGACGGTTTTTCCTACTCCAGGAGTTCCAGAGATTATAATCCTCATTATCTTACTAGTAGGAATTCTACAATAAATAATGTTAGCGAAATCCCTATAAGGAGAATTTTCACATGCTTGTCTCCTTCTCCTTTGGCAATATCATACAGCCCGTAAGGAAACATAATTGTTCCAATTATCATCAAAATTTCTTCAATTAAATTCATAATTTATATCTTCCTTCTCCATTCCTTTTAAGCCAATTAGCGAGAAAAGCTAATATTACCCCTCCTAAGATTCCTCCTATATGAGCAAAGTAATCTATGTTAGGTAATATATCACTTAGGACAAAAACTATAACCAAAAAAAGAAATTCATAGAAGTTGAACTTTCTGTCTTTTAACATATCATAAGCTATATAAAAGGAAAGTATACCGAAAATTCCTCCAGATGCTCCGGCTGATGCTGTATTAGGAGGAAATAGAAATAAACTAAAAATATTTCCGAGAATTCCTGAGAATAAAAATACAATATACTCAAGCTTACCTACCTTAGAGCCGAAGAGTGAATAAATTATGAGAAGCGCTATAGTATTAAATCCTGCATCGAGTAAGCTATTTGTTATAAATATAGATGTTAAAAGCGATATGTAATCTCCTCTAAACACTAAATAATTTACTTGAATCAAATAAACAAAAATAAAAGGATAATATATACTAGTGAATAATCCTACTAAATAACCGAGAACTACAAAAAATGTTATTACTAAAGTCTCTCTCATAATACACCAGTTAAGACCATCATTATTAACGATACTGCTATCATTAATACCCATATCTTTATATCCCATCTCATAATTTTTGCTCCATCTAATACCCAGAAAGGCAATAAGTTAAAGAAAGCCACAGCTGAATTGAACATTGCTATATAGAAGAATAAGATTCCTGCCAATGATGGGAAAAATAGCGTTGCCAGAACATAAAATATCGCTGAAACTATCAAATTAGTTGCTGGCCCTGCTGCTGCAGTTATTCCGTCAAGTTTCTTATTTGCTCTGAAGAAATTACAAGAAATTAGGGTATACCCAGAAAAGAAGACTATTGCTATACCGAACAAATTAATTATGGATGTTGCTAAAAAACCGGAGAAGCTCAAAGTAAACCTTGAAAAGCATCCGTATTTTCTAGCTACTTGCCTGTGAGCAAACTCATGAGGTACTACTGCTATTGTTGCAGCAATTAATGTAAATAATGCTGCAATTAATGAATAATAAAGTGATTGCCCCGTTATAATGCTGTAGATTAATTTCCCTATACCGAAAGTTGTTATAGAAAATATTGCAAGAAGGAAAGATTCAATCTCATTAATATCCCTAAACCGTAATTCTAGTTCGTCAAGCTTGCTCAAGTTTATCTATATCCTTTTACTATTTATAATATAAATTTCTGACTCAACCACCTACTTTAATCTCTTCATAATTACTTACATAAGAAAATCGAGGTGATTCTATCTTCCAAATTAATGCATTGTCTTCTATGTTCTTAGCTATTAGAAACTTCTCTTTATCTTTTCCCACAATTTTTTGCATATTTGCATTAAATTTCCTCTTAAATATGTTAAATGTCTCAAATACAACAAACTTGTAAATAAAAGGCATGGAAAACTTCATGCACTCCTTTGTTGACGCATAATGTAGCAACTTTTCAGCTGCATAGGTAAAAATTTGAGGATCTACTAGAAGTACTTCACTTATTTCATCGTAATTTGTAATAACTGCGAACATTTGCTTTGAAGTTAAAGAAGATGTTATCCAGAATTCGAATATTCTAGAGTAATATTTACATTCTTCAACTTTAGATATAGGTTTTATGTAAGTAGAATAATACTTTGTATCTTCATTTAAGAAATCAATAACAATTTCAGCAAAAGTTTTCTTATCTATTCCTAATACATTCAACTCATTAAATAAAGAATTAGAAAAAGAAACTAAGTGCCCAGAATTACTTATGAACTTTACTCCCCCTTTCTCTTCCGATGGTTTATCTATACTAATTTCGAATAACACAAAAAATTAATTTATATTAGATCCTTATATACTTTGCATAAGCCTCTGCTTCTATTTTCATATTCTTAGAAAGGAGTTTACCTAGAATTTCTTTGTCGTCCTTATCTGGATTATATTCCTTCAATATTTTTTCTACTTCTTCTAAGAGGTTTAAGGCCTCATTCAGAGAGTGCATAAATTAATTACTTTATATTTAGATAAATAGGTTCCATTCATAAAACCGGTATTTCCTAAACGATTTTATCTTATTGTAAGCTTTCTTATAATTATGAAACGTCCAATTTTTATACTCATCATTTGGATTCTTCTTGCATTACTCTTAGCTCCTATTGCACTTAATATTCAATCACATTTCATTTACAGCGACTCTCCTTTTCTAACCAACCAATATCAGAGCGTAAAAGTTGAGAACATTTTAAAAGAATATTTTAACTACACTAAAGAGTCAGAACTTTTTGTAATAATTAATGGAAGTTATAACAAATCCTTAAAAGAAGTTAATAATTCACTAATGAATCTTCAAGATGCAAAATTAATAACACCGTACGAATACATTTCTCAGATTAACTCATCTTATATGTCATTTATATCACCAATATTGAAAAAATACGAAGATAATCTTTCTTACAGTGTAGAGCTTTATCATAACCTAACTCTGGAAAAAGAAGGGTTACTAAATAATCTATCTTGGTTTTACTATCAGCTTAACGTGACCTTTAAGGAAGGCCATAATGTTACTCCGTCAAGTTATGTAACTGAATACAACGAGTATTTAGAAGAAACTCATAATCCAGTAATTTCTGGAGTAAAAACCTTTAATGATCCATTTATTTTACTTTTCTCTGAAAATAATTTTACTAACGAGAGTTTGGTTAAAGAGACATTGTCATCTTTTTCAAATTATTCTTATTTAATATACAAAATCACTGGGAAAAACGTCCCGATATGTGCATTAGAAAATCCTTCAGTCTATGCTTTGCATGAAGTAGAAAGCAAAATACCTCCTCCACCTATAGGCTTGTGTAACTTTCATAGGGGAAATACTTGGGTATTTATAGTTAAAGTTCCAGATAATGAAAGCCTGACTAATGTTGAAGATTTCATGCAAAATATTCCTGCGATAGTGACAGGACATTTTGCAATTTATGCACAATCAGCATATTATACTCAACAGGATCTTAAGATAATAGATATAGTAACGATAATTTTAGTAGGATCATTACTTATAATACTACTTAGATCATTCTTCCCAATAGTATTCCTAATTTTCAGCGCAATAGTAGGAATTGAAATTGCATACAGTCTCCTATATCTGGCTACTTTCATAGGTTACAAGATTTATTATATTTCAGGTCTTGTGATACCTCCAATAGTTTTCGGAATAACTATAGATTATTCTATACTTTTCATGTACAGATACTTTGAAGAGGCACGTAAAAACTCTAATACTGCTTTAAGGAATGCATTTAGAACTGCAGGAAAAGGAGCCATTTTTAGCGGACTCAGCATAACAATAGGCTTTTCATCATTCTTACTTTCACCATCGCCATTACTTAAAAACATAGGAGAGGCTTTGATAATTGCATCACTTTCGGCATTAATTCCCGCAATATTATTCAATTATACAGCACTTAAGACTGTTAGCTTAAGGTTACTCAGTTTTCCTAGGAAGGATATTCCTAATCCAATAGACGTAAGACAGAAGTACTTAAGGGATGTTTCCGGGTTTTCAATTAAGCATAAGTTTTACATAGTAGGAATAATGATAATCTTAGCCTTAGCCTCATTTGCAGTATTTTTTACTCATACGACTACAGTAGCATTTAATGAAATAGTTCCGTCAAATTCCGAGACTGTAGTAGGAGAAAGAATCTTATCTAGTTATTTCAATTATAGTGTAGATTATATAATAATAAAAGGAAATCCTAACTTAACTTTTAGCAAAATTTACAACCTAAGTAAGGAAATTATTAATTGCGGAGGCTTAGCTTATGGCCCTGTATCGTTTGGAAAATTCTTGACTGAAAATCATACTGCCCTTGAAAATATTTATTCTTCACATAATTATTCCCTTGTAGAAGCTTATGTCCCATATCCAGTATTTAGTAAAGGAGCGATATCTTTTACTCAAAAATTAATAAACCAAGGCTACATGGTAGGTGGAAGTAATGCAAACAGAATAGATATTGTAAATAACACTGTAAGTACTTATTACAGTTTTACATTGCTTCTTACTATAATCTTGATAACTGTATATATAAGCGTGGTATTGAGGTCAATAATAGTTCCAATTAGATTATCTTTAACATTACTTGTAAGTTCGTTAGTAGGAGTTGCGGTAATGTTTGAGGTGTTTAAACAAGTTTATTGGCTTTCTCCCCTTATAGTATTTGCATTACTATTCAGTTTAGGCATTGATTACGATATGTTCATTATCTTAAGGATAAAGGAAGAAAGAGGTAGCGAAGATGAGAGAATAATTAAAGGAATAACTTATACTGGATTAGTTGTCACTGCTGCAGGATTGATACTTGCAGGAGCTTTCTTCTCCTTGATTTCGGCAGACATGCGTTTTCTTGAGGAAATAGGCTTTTCTGTAGGTTTCTCAGTGATTTTCGATACTTTCATAGTAAGACCTATATTAGTTCCAGCAATAATGTCTATTCTCAAGAAATATAACTGGTGGCCTTTCGCTTCATGAAATTATAGAATATTTTGCGGCAATATTAAGCACTTTTTTAACCACATCTACAGGCTTCTTACCGAAAACATAAGTATTCGGTTCTACTCCTTTTCCTCCTAAGTGAACTACTGCGTCTAAACAAGGCCTAAAGACCATTGTAACAGCGGTCTCTATTACCTCATCGCTTGCATAATCGTGAGGACCTATTATAGCGTACCTCATTTTTAGTTCATCCATGCATTTCTTGACCTTTTCATCATATTTTATGTTCATAACGGATCTAATCTCAGGATACTTTCTAGAAATGTAAAGTAAAATATTTCCTAAATGCTTACTTGCTCCCCACATTGGTTTTGAAGCAGGAGTAGGAATATTCCTTATCTTCGTTATTCTTCCTGCTACAGCTATGATATCTTCCAAACTTTTGGGGTTTTTCCTTGTATATGCAATATTGCTGAGGACTTCTGGAATTAATGGGGAAACTATTTCGTTTTGAATCATGGATAATGCAACGTTAATTTCCTCTTCTTCATCTTCTCTATACAGATTTTCGCAAATGCTACAATCTTGAGGAATTTTCGGATTTAATTTTCTATGGAATAGACAAAACCTTAACTTACTTAAATATGAGAGACTCACTGAGGTAAAAAAATCCATTGCGTTCCTTATATCTCCAGAAAGTAACACGTCTGTGAGCATGTCCAAGATGTTATTTACTTCTTCATCAGTAAGACCTAGATCGTGAAGCTTTTCAAAGTAAAATTTATCTTGAATATCGAGATATTGTTTTACTGCCGGTTGTGTAACACCTAGCGTTGAAGCTATCTTACTTTGACTCATTCCAAGACTTCTTAATCTTTTAGCCTCCAATGCTCTAATATTAGGTAATAATACTTCAGTTATTAGTGAAAGGGGAGTGTCAAGCACGGTTATTAGATTAACTAACCAAAATAAATGTGCTTTTAACTTGAAGATCTCAGCAATAGATGGAAGCTTACATGAGATAAAAAGTGATGAAGGAATTGTCTCATTTGTAATTGCAGGAGCTGTTAATTTTACTTTTTACGAGAAAAAACTAAATTATGTAAATAGTGTGATAGAAACTAAATTATGTAATGATAAGGGAGAAGAGATCATGAGAAGACTTGAATATGAATTAGCAAACAAAACTGAAGCAGATGTAATTCTTATGGATAGAAAATTTTCTATGGATAAAAAGTTAGGTATGAAAATTCCTAAGAACTCGATAGGTATAATAAAGGACTTTGATAGAGGAAACATCAACATAACCGATGAGCCTCCATGGATTACATTTGATAAAGAAGATGAAGAGTTATACGCTGGATATTTTAAAATAACTAACTGGATATTTAAATATGAGACAAACTTAGGTAACCTAGATTTACTTGCTTGCCTAATTTATAATTTATCTTTAGATCCAATTCCAGAAGCTTTAGGTTATAATTATCCTTTGTTCTTAGCGGACAAACTAGTTAAATATTACCGAGATAAGTATGCAAAGGTTTTAGATTTTACAAATAATAAGGAATTATCCAGATATAGGGATTTTAGAAGGATTGTTGAACATGTCAGAAGGTTTGTTTGAAGAACAAATTGGAAGATTAAGAGAAATGAAAGTTATAACTAGACAGACAGCTGACGGTAGAGGTTCAGTAAGCTTTAGAAATTTTATAATAGAATTTCCTATAAGCACTAAAATTACTGCAGGTAAAATTTTGGCAGTAAAAAGCTTACAGAATGATTACTTGCTGCTTGAAGTAGCTGATCTCTTGCCTGTGCATTATGGAATGATAAACCTAGATGGCAGTATACCTAAGGAGATAAGGGACGAAGTAATGAGAAAGGTAGAGGAAGATTGGGGGAGAAACGATGAAGAAGCTTGGCTAGACGTGTATGCGTATCCTATAGGATATCTCTTGAAAATAGATGGTAGCGTAGAATTTTACAAAGGATATTCTCCTCCAATTCCTGGGTCTACAGTTAGAATTTTATCCAAAGAGCTTTACGAGAACTTCGTATGCGATAAAAACGGAGTAGATATTGGAAATATAATAGGTGAGGACGTAAAACTGAAAATAAATATGGAAAAAGCAATTAATTATCATATAGGAATATTCGCATTTACTGGGTCAGGAAAATCCAATTTAACTGCTTCTGTTATCAGGAGAATTTTAAGAGAAAATAAAGATACTAAAGTTGTTGTATTTGACATTTCTTTAGAATATTCCGTACTATTGCTTGATCAGCTGATTTCAAGCAATTCAAGGCTAATTTCAACGGAAAGATTACCCTTAAACAAGGTTGATGCAGGAAGAAGGTTTATAAGAACTCACGTTATTCCAGAGGAAATTTCAGACTTAAAGGACGAAATAAGAAAATCGGCAGAAGATTTATTTGAGTCTAATAAAATAAGGCAACTTTATGTCCCGCCAGAGGGCTCTACTTATTTAACTTACGGAGAAATTATTGAAATGGTAAGAGCACAGATTAACGATAAATATACAGCGTTTGCACAAAAGCCTCTCTTTGGTTTATTCCTTAAAAGGATAGATGAAACTATGAGGCAAAATAAGCTAACTAAAGAGGATATTGCTGACACTACTCTCAGTCCAGTAATTGATGAAATAGAATCGCTAGCTAGAGAAAGTGGATTAAAGGAAACTGCGTCTATATTCGCATTTCTTAATGCATTAAGAGCTTACTTGACCTCTGAAGTCCAAGAGGGTGAAGAGTACGATATAGAAAAGATGGCAATAGAAATCCTAGATAGTGACGAAAATTCTCCAAGACTTTTCGTTTTAGAACTTTCCAACATAGAGGAAGCTAGGTTAATCGTAGGACAGCTTATTAATCAAATTATGCTTAGGAGGAAGAGGTCTTATTCGACAAATCCAATACTTTTTGTTTTAGATGAAGCTCAAGAGTTCATTCCATTTGATACCAAACAGAAGGATAATAGTGACTTTTCCAGTAATGCAGTAGAGAAATTATTGAGACACGGAAGGAAATACCACCTTCATGGTTTGATAAGTACTCAAAGATTGGCTTATCTAAATACTAACGTACTCCAACAGCTCCACACTTACTTTATAAGTACTCTACCTAGACCTTATGATAGGCAGTTAATCGCAGAAACTTTCGGAATTAATGATACATTAATGGATAGAACTCTAGATTTAGAAGTAGGTCAATGGTTACTTGTAAGTTTTAAAGCAGCACTGCCTCATGACGTTCCTGTTTTCTTTACTGCTCCAAATAACTTGGAGGAATTAAGAAAAGGAATTCAGGACTCAAGACCTTCTTCACCAATCTGACGAGCGATATCATCATCTACAGTGTTCTTCAAGGAATTCTACTACACGTTTTATAGAATCTACATAATCATCTATTTTTGAAAATCCGTGTCCCTCATCTTCATATATTTTATATTCAACGTCTATATTATTTTCCTTTAACTTCTCTATAACTTGTTTAGTCTCTTCTGCTGGACACCTAGGATCATTTTCTCCTGCTAATATCAATAAAGGTGACCTTATATTGTCTATAAAGAATATTGGGGACCTATCTCTAAGCAAGTTTTCGTCATTGCCCATTTTCATTTCATCATATTGTTGAAGAACTTCCCTCTCAAGCTTCTTTTCTGTAAACCAGTTTACAAATGGAACTACTGCAGCGGCAGAACACCAAATGTCTGAATATTTAGTAACTGCCATCATTGTTAAATATCCTCCGTAGCTTGCCCCAGTTATTGCTATTTTATTAACTCCAAGAAGCTTAACGGAATTTACGACGTCTTTTAAGTCTCCTCCTCCTAAATCCTTATCATTAAGATGGTTAAACTTCCTTCCGTACCCTGTAGAACCTCTATAATTTGGGCAAATAACCTTGAATCCTTTATCAACTAAAAACTGTATTGTAGGATTAAATGAATTAGTGCATTCCCAATCAGGACCACCGTGGATGTAAACTACCCCTTTGTCCTCTCTTCCTCTCTCATAAAGCAACGCATGAATTTCTACTTCTCCTTCACTTGAGTATTTAACAACTTTTGGCTTTACAAAATCTCCTTTAACTCCGTTCATAGAGTTAGTGATCCTTTCAATTTTACCGTTCAATACGTTAACTCTATACAAGTCAAAATGCTTATCATAAGTAGAGCCAATGTAATATACGTAATTTTGATCTGGAGTTAAGTAGAAATTGAACCCTTCCATAACTAATTCTTTACCTTGATAAATCTTTATCTTAAGATCACCATCTACATCTTCGGTATAGATTATTTTATCGCCTACCGAGACTATATCGTATTTTTCGTGGTTACTCTTTATGACTTCAGTAGTTTCCCCTTTTTGTATATTAAAATTATATATATTAAAATAATTATCTTTATTAGACATAAAAAAGAAATTATTCTCATCGCTAAAGCAATATAAGGATACAGTCTCCTCAGAATTGGGATAAGAAATCTTTGAAATCGTTTCTCCTTTATCCAAGTTATAAACATAAAGGTCGTTATCATAAATCCCTTGAGAGTAAACTACTTTTCTCTTGTTAGGTGATAAACAATAGTTTTCTACAGGGCTTTCTCCTTTGCTGATTTGAATTATATCACCATTATCATACAAGTATAGATGAAGAGTCCTTCCATCACGATTAGAAATAAAAAGAAATTTATCATCATTGATAAAATAAGTTTCGAAATTATCATACTTATCCTTAAGTAAAGGAAATACCTTATTTCTATCATATATGTAAATTTCTCTCTTTTCACTTCCTCCAGGATCACCTATGATTGCCAATTTTTTATCATCTATCCACTCCACGCCTTCTGCGTAAACATCTTCTAAAGGAACTATGCCTTCGCCGTGAATATATGCCAAAGGCTTTTTATCCCTTATTACGTAACTTATTTTCCCATTATTTACATCAAATGAGTATACTGGCCTAATTTTAAAAAGATCTTGAAAATCCATAAAAAGAAATAAAGATCTTATATTAAAACTCTTTGCCTTATTTCAGTTTTTCTAGTAGTTCTTTTGGTGCGTCTTTCTCGCTAACTGCTCCTCTACCCGTCTTACCGTTATCGTCGTAGGTAAAGGATACCATTTTACCTACTCTCCATACTTTCTTTACCTTTGATATATCTACTTCCTTCTCTTCTCCCTTATACTTGAACTTTACTTTAGTAGCCATATGCCTTCCTTTACTTCGTTTTATATTAATATTCCTATTCATTTTTTAGTATTACTTTATGTATTTTATAATGATTATTACTTTTTACATTTCATTGTTCAAGTAAATTTTACGTCAATAATAATCTATGTATTTTACTTTTCTGAGTAAATTTTTTATACCATCTTTTATTAGAGACATCTCGATGTCAAAATCCGTTTTCATTAGAGAATCGTCTGGGCTTTTAAAGCAAGTTAGCTTAATAGACGCGATAATGTTAAACCTAGGAAATATGTCAGCCGGTATTGCATTATTTGAATCAATTTCTCCATATCTTAACCCCACAAATAATCCCACTATTAGTGGACCTGGAGGGGTATTATGGTTAGCTTCTATAATAGGTTTCATTTTTGCAATACCTCAATTGATAGTTTACACTATAATGACTAGAAAGATCTCCAGAACTGGCGGAGATTATGTGTGGATCTCTAGATCTTTAAACGGTCCACTTGGTGCGATAATGGCTATTTCAATAATGATAGAATCTGTTGCATATTTCGCTTTAATAGCCTTCTTTTCGGGAAGCAGCATAAATGCGATTTTATGTGTTATAGGACATGCAGAGAATAATGTTGGTTTAATTAATTTAGCAAATAATATTTTCGTTAATCCTTATGGTAATTTAACATTAATACAAAAAGTCATATTTTACGGAATTTCTGCGTCATTTTTTGTTGCCGTTATTTTAATAAACATATTAAGAGCAAAATGGGGCTATTCCATAGTTACTGCATTAGGAATATTCTCAATGTTTTCCTTAGTTTTAGCAATGGTGGTAATTGCGTTAAACTCTTCTCACTTTTCAAGTGCAGTTTCGTTATTCTCCACTTTAGGAGTCAATGTGCCTTCCGTAAAATATTCTCCTATTCCTTCTTCAATAAATCTTGGTTACACACTATTACTTTTACCGATTTTTGCGTTATACACTTATCCTTGGATGCAAGCTGGACCTGCAGTCGCATCAGAATTTAAACAAGCTCAAAAAACAGCTAAGTTAAACCTCATTTTAGCTTTAGGAATTACAGGTTTATTAGTAACTTTAGCGTTCCTCGAAATGGATATAGTTGCAGGTTATAATTTCAATTATTATGCATATGCGTCATTTATCTATAATTTTTGGACAGTTGCAATTGCACTATCTGGAAATCCAATTCTTCAATGGATTATAGGTTTAGGAACTGTAATATGGAACTTTTATGTCTTATCTTATGGAGTAATAGTTTTCTCTAGATATATATTTGCGTTATCCTTTGATAGAGTTTTACCGGAGAAGTTATCACAAGTAAATTCAAGAGGATCTCCTATTTACGCTCACTTATTAGACTTATCAATAATGTTATTGTTACTCTTAATTCCAGTGTTCTCAACTTCAGCAGCAACTTCACTATATGGAGCAACAATATTGGGGGCATTATACTTCTTAATAGCGAGTGCAGCAGGAACCGTTTATGGTATTAAAAACAAGATCAAAAGCCTCGAAATTTCTGGAATAATATCTGCAGCGTATTTTGCGTTCTTAACATATGAAGCCGGAGTCAATCCAGTCTTCGGTTTTACTAGCACAGTGGATGGATTTCCATTAACCGAATTCTTCGTAGGTTTAACCATAATAGTAGGAGCATTAACTTATGTGATTTCTTGGTATAGACACAAGAAGAACGGTATAGATATTTCTATGAGCTTCAAAGAAATTCCTCCTGAATAAAATCTTTTTTCTTCCCAATTCTTCTTTATATTTATGCAGATTTTAAAGGATAAACTTACAAAAAAGTCTTTGATAGTTCCTATTCTTTTCTTGATAGTTGCTATAAATCCTGTCACAGAACTCTTAGAACCAAAATATGAGGACCTATACATGGCAATGCATTATGTACTGTATATTGGGGGTTTTATTTTAGGGTATATAGGCTTTAGGGGATCGAAATTTTATTTAATTCCTGGAGTTATTATTCCAGTTTTCTGGCATATTCCCTACTTCTTTAACTTAGGTGGAGCTTACTTATGTTTAAGGATATTTGAGGATATTTCACTCTATTTGGGCGGACTTGTTATGGGTTCTACAATCCATGAATTGAATAATGCGTTTAAAGCGATACTCTTTGTATTATGGATGATGGGAGACAGCGTACTTTCCGTCATTCTTATAGTGGGATGGCCTCCTTATTCTAATCAAGTTTATACTTTTTCACCTTTCTCAATCTCAGAAGAATTCTGGACGGGACTTGTTATGTTTGGAATAATGACCGTAATTTTTACATACATCATTCTAAGCTTTATAAGAACGGTGTTTAAGATCTAAACTGCTTAATTTTTTATAATTAGATCTCTACAAAATATTGATGTCATTATTTAAGAAGAAAGAAGAAAAGAAGATCTTTCACATTGATAGGCTTCCAGAAGAAATGAAAGTTGCAATTAAAACTATAATTGACTCATCAATACCTGATGTTGCAAAAGCCTACGGCTTTGATTATATTTATCCCAAAATAGGAGAACCGATTTTCGTGCCTTATGGAAGGCTTGATGGAAAATATAATTCAAGTATTGAAGCTTTTGAGAAAATCTTACAAGAAGTTGAAGATCTTAAGGATAACTTAAAAGAATATTATAAATGGTACAGTAATGTGGAACTTTTTGACCATTATCGTTTTACTTTTTACTCTTATGTTAATCCTAATGAAGGGATGGAAGTAGGAATTGGCGCGGATCCTTTATCCGCACCTAATTCACTCTTTGATATACAAAGCTTGTGCACCATACTAGATAAGGAAAAAAACATAGTAATACTTAACTCTGCTCTTGCAGGTTATATAAAGTCTACTTGCCTTTCTTCCTTCAATGTTAAATTTATAGATACAATAACAAAAAGAAAGGATGAAATAATAGATTCCTATACTTGGTTAAACAAGAATTTTCACGAGAATTTTGATAAGGATAAGGTATATGACGTTGAATTAGGTAAAGAATACATGAATAGACTTTTCACAATTATTTTGAACGAAGTAAAAAATTATTCAACGGAATCTAAAGATGGAGATGTCGCTATACTTCCTGTTTTGTCTTATGAAGAATTCAACGAAAAAGAACCTATAAAAAACATACTGCAAAATGATGGAAATTACAAAAAGTTCATAGAAGAAGGTAGACTTGATGAAATATCTTTAATTCCTATACTTTTCAGCGGTACACTTAAGGAATTAAATGAAATTAAGGATAAATATTCCAAGATTATAATAGTAGGCGATAAAAAAATAAAGATGAAAATTGAAGAAAATATGAGACAAATAAATGACAAACTTGTTGTAATAGATAACTCGAGAAGCTAAGAAGAAATATAACATATCCTGGTATTATTTTTAATTACTAGTTTTTCACACTCCATTCTTTTATAACCTAAAAATTCTTTCATGGCACTTTGTAAATTCTTATCTATATATGCAACTTTATAAGCAGAAATCGTGAAGACAAAACTCTCCTTTTTAATAACTATTAGCCTTGGATTTATATCTTTAAGCGTATTTATGATTTCTTCACAATTCTTAATTCCGCTTATTTTAAATTCCTTAATAACAACATCGCCAAAAGTGCCATTTATATCAATTCCATCTGCAAATATTGTGATAATTGCTCCAGTCTTAAGTATTGTTGAAAATTCTATAGGCTCGATGCTTAGTTTATATTTACTTATATAGGAAGTCCATCTATTGTACTTCCTGCCTCTTGTCTTATTTTTTGTCAAATTTTCTAATGAAATTGAATATATTATGTCATAAGGTGTTGCTATAATCTTGTCTTCATCTCTATAAATAACAGCATCGCACTTAACATTAGTTATCTCACCATTGCATGCATAAGAAAACTCATCTAAAGGTGGAATTATTAAATCCTCAGGTAACTCAATTTTTAGCTCCAACTCACTATTTCTTATTATTAGTCATATTAATTTGCTCTTCCATTTTACACTAGAATAGTAGATTAAATTTTCCTAAGAATAACAATATATGCATTCTAACTTAATATTTGCATTAAGATTTTTTTATACAAGGGTTTTTCTCTTTATAATTAAAATATAAAGGGAAATTCGCTATTGCATTTATTTGCCATGAAAAAAGGGTTCTATCTCTCTCTAGGAATAGTCCTCTTAATAGATATTATAATTTACTCAATATATCCATTGTTCAACAACGTGCAACCTGTGCTATTGGGACTAACTGAATTTTACTGGCTGCAAATAGCATTACTAATAGTGACTTCACTACTATATTTCGCAATAGGATATGTATTTAAGGGTGAAAATTCATGAACGTAAATTACTTAAGTTTGGCAGTATTCTTAATACTATTTGCAATCTTCTCCTTCTTAGGATTCTATGGAGCAAAATGGAGAAAAGGAGATTTAAATAAGCTGAGCGAATGGGGACTAGGAGGAAGGAAATTAGGTACTTTTCTAGTATGGTTCTTACTAGGTGCTGACCTATTTACTGCTTATTCGTTCATAGCAGTACCTGCTGGTATATTTGCTTCTGGATCATTGTATTTCTTTGCAATCCCTTATGTAGCGTGGGGATTCGGAGTTGCATTACTGACAATGCCTAGATTATGGAACGTTTCAAGAAATAAAGGTTATGTAACTGCAGCAGATTTCGTTAAAGACAGATTTAATAGTAGAAGTTTAGCAATACTCGTAGCATTAACAGGAGTTGTTGCAGAACTACCATATATAGCATTGCAAATAGTTGGAATGGAAGCAGTACTAGCTGTATTATTAGCAGGATTAGGAATATCTGGCAAAGTCATTACTGAAATCTCACTAGTGCTGGCTTTCATTGTTTTGGCAGCTTTCACATTCGTAAGCGGATTGAGAGGTGCAGCGCTAACAGGCGTATTTAAGGATATGCTAATATGGATTACAGTTATTACAGTAATAATTATTGTTCCAATAGAAATAGGAGGATTTTCTAAGGCATTTACAGATTTATCAACAAACTTTGCTGCTTACCATTTATCTACAGTTACTGGAAGTAAAGTTCCTCCCGCAATGGAAACTTTACCAATAAAATTAGCTCCTGCATATTTCTCATTAGCATTAGGAAGCTCTTTTGCATTATATTTATATCCTCACGCAATTAACGGCTCATTATCATCCGAGAGCGAGAAGAAACTAGTGTACAGTACATCATTCCTACCAGTTTACGGAATAGGTTTAGCACTGATATCATTATTTGGAGTTCTAGTTTATGCAGTGCCTGGAGCATTAGGTCTTATTGCAAAAACTGGCAATGGAGCATTAGCAGTACCTGCTCTGATAGCTTGCACAATGCCTCCCTACTTTGTAGGTTTAGCTTTCTTAGCAATATTCATTGGCGGTTTAGTCCCAGCATCAATAATGGCAATCGCAGTAGCAAACTTATTCGTAAGGAATGTAATAAAGGAGTTCAAACCAGACATACCGCCTTATTCAGAGGCAAAATTAGCTAAGTGGACTTCAACGATATTTAAGTTCCTAGCCTTAGGTTTCGTATTCGTAGTACCAGCAACTTATGCAATACAATTGCAACTATTAGGAGGAATAATAGTTTCGCAAACACTGCCTGCAGTATTCTTAGGGCTTTATACTGACAAGTTAGAATCTAAATCATTGATAGCTGGTTGGGCTGCAGGAATAATATCAGGTGTTGGATTGGAATACTATGTAAACTTTATAGAACTTCACTTAAGTGTATTCAAGACGTCTCTAATGTCAACTCCTCTAGGACCTCTATTCATTGCAATATTTGCTTTAGCAATTAATCTGGCAGTAACATTAGCAGGTACTGCAATAGCTTACTCAATGGGCTGGAGACCAAAGAGCAAAATAAAAGAAGAAGAAATAGTAAAAGTTACTCAATAAAATATTTCTCTTTTTAGAAATTCATAAAATCTATAAATAATAGATCTTGCAACATCATCATATCTATTAAGGACATTGCCATCATGAGAGGTATCAAATCTGCGTATTCTTGAACTATTACTTGTGGATCTTCTCCTTGCTGTATTGCAGTCATAAGCTTGTTTGCTTTATTTTGCAAATCTTCCTTCACTTTATTAGCCTTTTCTAAACCCGTTGGAGTTAATGAGAAAACCTTCTTTTTAAATAATAGCCCCTTTTCCTTTTCAAGAACTAACCCTTCTTTTTCCATGCCTTTTAACGTTAACTTGATGTTTTCCTCATCTTGCCTTAAGCTTTCAGCAATCTCTGCAGCCGTTAATTCTCCTCTATCGTATAGCAATGCAAGTATCTTGTCTGCTAGATTCATATTTTCATCTTATTTAATGAGATTTATATTCCTTTCTACTGCACTTCCAATTTTTTACCTCTTATTAAATCTTTTATTCTCAAAATTAATTGAGTATCCCTTCTAGTATAGAAAGTTATTGCGAGTCCTTTTCTCCCCATTCTTCCAGTCCTACCTACTCTATGAATATAAGTTTCTACATCCCTTGGAGTGTCAAAATTTATTACTCTGGTGACATCTATGACGTCAATACCTCTTGCGGCTAAGTCAGTTGAAAGTAGCACATTAGTTTTACCCTTTCTAAAAGATGATAGATTTCTTAACCTAATTTTCTGCGGCAAATCGCCGTGAAGTAAGGAAATTTCAAAGTCATCTCTCAATTCATCGTAAAGTTCTTCAACACTCTTTTTCGTATTTACAAAAACAATGGTTTTCTCATTATCGTCTAATTCGTCTTTTAATTTAGATATCTTATCTCTCCATCCTTTTACCTCATAAAATAAATGCTCTATTTCCACAGGTTTAATGTCGTCTACTTTTAAAAACTTAATATTAGGAGAGAACTCCTTTGCTAGATCTTCTACCTCTTCTGGAACAGTTGCGGAAAAGAACCCATAAATATTTGGGTTAGTATTCTTTAATATCATTTTGACGTCGTCTATAAAGCCCATATCGAACATTCTATCAACTTCATCAACTATTGCTACGGAAAAACGTGAGAGCTCTAACTCGCCCTTGCCCCATAAATCTAGAATTCTGCCTGGAGTTCCTATAACTATATCTTTCTTAACTTCTCTATCTTGAGTGGAGTAAGGAACACCACCAATGATAACACCTATACTCATGCTTTTGTATTTCCCTAGTTTTTTAGCTTCATCGGCTACTTGTTCTGCTAACTCCCTTGTAGGAGTTAATACTAAAGCTTGATCTCCTTTTTCAAGAATAGGAATTAAATATGCAGCCGTTTTTCCAGAACCTGTCTTTGCTTGGGCTAAAACACTATTTCCTTGTAACATTTCGGGTATTGTTAATTCTTGAACTTTAGTGGGATTATTGTAATTTGCTTCCTGCAAAGCTCTTGTAAGCTCTTCGCTAAGATTTTTAAACATAGTACACGCTTATACTTCTGAGTTTAAAATATTATCTATTAAACTATATATTTCAACTAATCCTTAAAATTTGAAATTAATTAGAAAATTCAAATCCCCTGGAGATGACATTAGAACTGATTTTATTCCCATACTTTCTAGTTCATAAATTAAATCATGCACTTTATCTTCATCAAATGCTGGCTGAGAAATTCTTGATAGTATTTCCTTGTTCTTCTCAGTCTTTACAATTATATAGGGAATTATTTTTGATAAGCTTTCCTCTAAGCCTTTTATTGAGTCTATTCCAGAAAAGTGCAGAGCAAGATAAAAATCGGCGTTCGATTCTAGTCTTGCCAACACTTCTGTCCTGGACTTTCTTAAACTTATCATCATTCCAGAACTAACACCGTAAGTCCTTGCAATGTTTACGGCCTCTTCTGAAGATAAATAGCCCACTTCTTTTCCTATTTTAGGTTTATCTCCTTTAGTGAAAGCGATATTTAGGTTAAAAGCCTTAGCAGTTAAAGACAATGAATGCACATAAAGCTCGTTAACATCAAGAAGTCTTTGATTTATTATTATTCTTTTGTTTTCGTATTCTTCTCTAATTAAAGATGCTATAGAAGCAGGTTTAACTGATGGTAAACCTAGAGGAGAATCTGGTATATCAAAGCCGTCAAATGACGACAAGCATTGAATTTCTTTCTTCATTTTCTCAATTTTTGTCTTTGGATGAACTTCAGCAAGCAATTGCATGGTAATACGTAAGAACACTAGATTAAAAGATTTGATTTTAATATATGTTAAATATATTAAATCTTATGAGATGCAGCGAGTGCAGAAAAGAAGCAATAATTAAGATACCTTACGCTAATAAGTACCTTTGCAAAGAGCACTTCATAGAATGGTTCGAAAATAGAATTGAAAGAACGGTTAGAAAATATAAAATGCTTGAAGGAACAAAGAAATTGGCCGTAGCTGTTTCAGGCGGTAAAGATAGTACTAGTTTGTTTCACGTTTTAACTAAAATAGCAGAAAAGGAAGGCATTGAGATTTTCGGTATAACAATAGACTTAGGAATAGATATGGGCAAAAAGTACTCATCTAAAAGTGTGGAATTTGCAGTTAAAAACTACGAAATGCTTGGTGCCAAATACAGAATTGTTAGGCTAGGAGAAGAATACGGTTTTACTATAGATGAAGCAAAGGTAAAGATAAGGAGGCCTGTATGCAGTACTTGCGGACTTACAAAAAGGTATGTCTTAGAAAAGGTTGCAAAAGATGAGGGAGCAGATACCCTTGCTACGGGTCATAATCTTAATGACGTTGCACAATATGTTCTAACTGGATACTATAATGGAGATATACTGAGTCTAGCAAGGTTAAGACCGGTGTCTCCTGCTGAAAACGGTTATATAAAGAAAATCAAACCTCTCTTTTTATCTCCTGAAAAGGAAATAATGACTTATGCTATAGTTAAGGGAATACCTTTCATTTATGACTCATGTCCGCACACTTTTAGAGTCGGAGGAGAAACACAAGATAAGATAAGAAGATCAGCAGAAGAAATGGAGGATAAAATACCGGGTTTTATGATATCTCTAGTAACTAATTTTGAGGAAAAATTCAGACCTCTAATGGAAGATATTCCTAAGGAAACTTTAGGAAAGTGTAAAATATGTGGAATGCCTACGAATAAAGACAGAGAAATTTGCTCATTCTGTGCAACTAAAATAAAATTAACTGAGGTGAAGATAAATAGTTAAAATAATTTTACATTATCCAGATGACACTCCTGCAGGATATGTCGTATATCAAGATGGAATATCCAAAGTTTACGATGAAAATGATAACTTCTTATTTGAAGTTGAAGGTATATTTCCCCCAATACCATCAAAAGTAAACTATAGTTGGATAGACACAGTTCTGGAAAAAGGTCTTCCTGATGGCAGAAAGAGGTTCATATTGTATGTTGCAGCTAGATATTTAGCTAATGTTAAGAACCTTAATGAAGAAGAAACATTAGAAAAATTGAAGGATTTTTATTACAGAACTGGGACAGGAAGGATTTATGATGCGTGGATAAGATCCGTAATAAAGGGAGTTAAGAGTAAAGGATTGAGACCCCCTTCCCTTAAGAAACTTCAAGAGAAGGATCCTGAACTTTATGAGGAAGTTAAAAGAATCTTAGGTTAACTTTATTTTAAAAAGATTTATTAGTTAATAGTAAAAGACTATCTTATGAGCGAGGAAAAGCAGGAACAAAGAAAACAAACTAAAAGATGGGACAAATTTACGTGGTCTGTAGTTGTAGGTCCTTTAGCATTCTTCTTCGCATTATCATTAGGGTTAGCATTATACTTAAATAGTTTTGGACCTTGGAGACCAGTAGTTCCAGTTGTAATAGCTTTTGCTATATTCTTCTTCATAATGGGAGTTTTCTTAAGGAGTAAATTCGGTAGATTAGCTTTTTAATTCATCACTAGATTTGGGATAAATTAATTTTTTGATTTGGGTAAAAGTCTTTTTAATTTAATTCTCTTTTTATCATGATGAATGGAACTACAGTAAAGCAAAATGTATTACAATGGGCAGGAATGTTATTATCAACATTATGGGCAGGAATTCACTTAGATCTAGTAGATGCAAAATTACCGAATCCAACTGCTACATTAATTTACAGAATATTCTTCGGATTCGTAGCATCTTTAGCTATAGTAGCTGCTGTTGCTTTAATACAAGGAATTAAGAAACTTTACTTACCGATAACAATATTTTATGCCATAGATTTTGCGTTACTCTTAGAAACTAGGACAGCTCCCGCACTATTTGTAGGAAAAGTATTGCCATTCAATCCATACGTAGATATCTCATTAATAATAGACGCAATAATGATAGTGCTCTCAATAGTTATATGGAAGATAAGCAAGTAAAAGAAAAGGTAGTTTTTTCTAATTTAAGGTATTATTTTTTGTTAATGCAAACTTATGAGCTAATGGAAGAGATTGCTCATTTAATTCCTGCCTCCGGAATTTATAGAGAATCTAGAAAAATCAAGGTAAATAGATACTTATCTAAGTCAGGCTGGGTTTTAAATAAATTTGAAGGTAAAGAGGAAGATATAAAACCTCATGAAGAATGCGAGTCCTATGTATCTCCAGCAGTAAAAGAATGGGAAAAGCTAGATGAGATTTTGTGCAAGTTGAACGACATTACCGTTACTGTAAAAAAAGTATATAGAAAAATTAATAATTGTACTGAGGAAAAAATTCTGAATTACGTTGAATATAACGGATTAAAATTTGCCTATGCTGGAAAGCCATCAGATCTTAAGGCCGTGGAAGATTTCCTAAAGATGCAAAGTGTCTCAATGAATGAGAGAATTCTAGGGCTAGAGAGAACTAACATAATCTTGGATCCAGAAGCTACGGCTCATGTATTTCATCAATTTATGAGCTTTTTGAAAGGAGATAACTCAAGAATAAAGCTGGGAGAAAGAATTTCACGCGAAATAACAGTTTATGATGATCCTCTTAGTGAGAGCCTCATAGGTTTTTCTACATTTGATGATGAAGGCGTTAAGACTAGGAAGAAGGAAATTATTGGTGATGGAACAATTCTAGAATATTTAGGAACTTTAACTACTAAAAACGGAAATCCTGGTAATGCTAGAGGAATATTACCTATTCCAGATTATTTTAACTTGATTATAAAACCTAAAGATTGGGGATTTCAAGAATTAATACAAGATACTAAAAACGGACTATTGGTTCTGGGAGTTAAAAAGAGCGAAATTGTGAAAAATAGCATCAGAATATTTCCTAGAAATTCGATGCTAATAGGTTATGGCGGTGCAGTTGTGAGAGAAATTGCAATACCTTTACAAGAATTAGTTACAATAGACGCAATATCTAAAGAAGTTAAGAGTGTCTACATAGATGATGAACACGGAGGAATTTCACCTTTTATTAGGCTAAAGGCAAGGCCTATTGTTTATTAAATGCCACGATGGAACTTTAGGATTAAGTATCGAATCTAATTGATCATAGGGCTTTATATCTAGGACAGGAGTTTCGTTATATGCATTAATTCCAATTACATGTAATATGTTACCATTAATGCCCATGATTTTAACTACTGAAATTCCTATAGGGTTAGGTCTATTAGGGCTTCTAGTTGCAAATATTCCTACTGCAGTTCCGTGTCTGAGTTTTGTTAAGCCAGAAAACTTAGCAAGGTGAAGGTGATAAATTATTATTGCATGGGAAAACTCGTTTAATCCTATTAATCCGTCTTTATACTCGTCAAAAATAATTATTTCTACCGGTTCATCTAAACTGCAGCCATCTCCTCTCTTAACATATCCTATTGGCTTATAATTCATCAACAACTTTCTCAAACTCCTTAACTTTACTTAAGGGTAGGCCGCTTGTACCTCTTTCCATAGTTAAAATTTCTGCAACTATACTTAAAGCAATTTCTTTCTCCGTTTTAGAACCTATATCTAACCCTGCTGGTATTCTTAATCTTCTCAATTCTTCCTTAGATATTCCAGCCTTTATTAGTCTTCCCAGAATAATTCTAGCCCTCTTTATACTCATAACTACTTGAATTGCCTTAGCTCCTGCTAAAACACTCTTCATTATAGCCCATGTATCATAAACATGCTTAGTGCTTACAATAACGTAATTACCTTTTATTAATTCGTCAGATATACTGAAAACTTCTCCTTTAATAACTTCATTAGCGTCGTACTCATTTTCTTCAGCAAAAGGATCTATGATTATCACGTAAAAACCAAGGTCTTTTAAGTATTTTGCAATATAGGGCGCTATACCTAAGCTCCTACCTGCACATTTACTTCCATCTATTTTTACGGTATCTCTGTCACAAATTACTGGTTCTTCCATTTGTGCCTCTTTAGAAGATGTGAATATAACAATCTTCATGAGAAAAAGAATGGAAAATAAAAATATATATTTAGATGAGGGATAAGAACGATTTTATTAAATTTATTAATTTATTAATCATCATCTTAATTATTGATTTATAGAAAATTAATAGAATATATCTTATATTGTAAATCAAAAGGATCTTCTTTGCTATTCTTTCTTGTTCATCTAATATTCCTAATAAAACAGAATTAAATGTAGTTAATCTAATCTGCTTAATAAATGAAATGAAATCTTTTACTATGGCTTTTATATTATTTCCTGACGTAAGAGAGTTTGCGTAATCCTCGTATTTCCTTTTTAGTAAGTTAACATTAATAATGTCATCAAATGCAATATCCATGTTTAATATATTTATAAGTATTATTTTAAAAGGCGATAGACTAATTCACGATGTCATTGAAATTCTTACTTGGTGGCTTCTGGGAAACTCTATCTCGAAAATCCTTTTTAATAATGCTTTTAAGTCCTTTGAGTTTACTAGATATGTAGTATTATTGTAGCCTTTCTCTGTTATTTCAAACTCATCTTCTCCTTTTCTTTTTACTTCTATCCACCTATCTCCTTTAAAACTCTCTACTCGTAATATTTTCCCTTGTTGCAATTTCAAGCATTGACTATATACTACCTTGTCCGATCCTCTAGCAGATATCCAGGGCATATTTACTCATTTTTTTAAATCGTGTAAAAAAGCATATTCATGGTTCAAATTTTTATTCCTACTTTAGGAAGAGAATCTATTAAACATACATTAGATGCATTAAAAGTACAATCATTTAAAGATTTTGAGATTATATTAATCTCAAAAAAGGAACTTAACATAAACAACGTTAATAAAATAATTATACTGAGAGGAGGATACTTTGAAGAAGCAATTAACTTAGCCTTAGAAAATTTAAATCCTGATGATATAGCGTTATTTACAGATGATGATGCAATACCTTCACAGCAATGGGTAGAAGGACACATAGAATTTCATGATAAGAATCCGTCAATTTATGTGGCATCAGGAGAAGTTATAGGAGAAAAATGGAAGAATTACCCAAATGCTCTATTTAAGAAATTTAGAAATACTGAGTACATGATGCCCTATAATGAAAAATTTAACGAATATACTGGATTTCTTACAAGGTTAGGATTAAGCGTAGATAGAGAAGATTTAGGAACACATAACGTAGAAAAATCCTTAGCAATAGCTGGAGTAAATATGAGTTTAAAGACAAATTTTTTCATAAATTATAAAATCCCTACATTCTCTCTAAGAGGAAGCTATAATGAGACTGTTTTAGCACTTCACGGTATATCATTAGGAGGAGACTCTGCTACATTTAAGGGTGCAAGAGTTTACCATAAAGGTAATGAATCTCTCTCAAGAAGCAAGGATCCTTATATTGATAAATATCTTTGTTTGGAAAAACATGTTTTACCTTATGCAGTAAATACTATATTTAAAATTGATACTACGATGTTAAAGGAATTTATCTCCTTACTAGATGACGGAGTCCCTAAGCTGGGTTTATCGTTAGCTCTAAAGGGTATTACTAACAATTATACTTTTTCACAATTCAGACAGGAATTAATCAAATTATATGAACTTCGTGAAGCCATTCTTTAAGTAATAATAAGTTCTTACCAATTCTGCATGAGACCATACTAATGGAGAGACTGAAGGATAATTGCCAGACGGAGTAATTTGCTCTGGTATTATACCTGTAGGTAAGGAATTCTTTAGAACCCAATTCAAATACTCTGTTGCCTTTCCGATATTTCCCTCAGCTATGTGTTGCTGAGCTACCCACAATGTAGTTATATACCAAGGATTAGGCTTATCGCTTTCTTTTAAATACCAGTCTCCTTCATACCTTATTATGCCACCATTAACATTAAGCTTTTCTTCGACTATCTTTCTATTACTTATCACTCTGGGATCCATAGGGTCGTAAACAAGCAAAGCACCTAAAACTGTACTGGAATCGACAGTCTTATCAAAACCTTTATCTCCCAGCATTCTGGCAAAATGGTCTCCTTGGTAGAAAGTATCTAAGCCTTTCCTTATAAGTTGTGCAGCGGAAAAATACTTATCCTTATATTCTTCATCACCAAAGAATTCGGCAAATTTTGAAGCTGCGACTAATCCTGCATACACGGCTGCAGATGTAAAGAAATGTATTCCCCTTCTTTCTTCCCATAAATCGTAAGAAGGTAACGGTAAACCGGTCTTCTCATCTACGTATGTAGATAAAAAGTCTGCAGCAGATTTTACCATAGGCCTATATAAATCTTTAACGAAATCGACATCCCAGAACTTTCTGAAATGTATCCATAGAGCATAAATCAGTAACGCGGTCTCATCTTCTTGGATAGGCACATAGCCAGTAGTCCAAGGATGCCACGTAGAGCCCCAAAAACCGTCAACAGTATATTTCTGAAATAAAAAACCATTAAACAATAAATCATTAGAAAAAGTAAAGAATTTCCTAGAAAAATCCTGATACCCTAATAGTGTTAATGCTATACTTGCAAAAGCAGCATCCCTATGCCAGACATAATTATAAGTATCCTTATTAAACCTCATTATATCAGTGTCTAAAGAAGCAGGAATAGCACCGTTTTCTTGCCAGTTAGCTACTATGGTTAAGAGACTTCTCCTCACTACCTTATCGTAATCCTTAGCCTTTATTAGCCAAGCTCTCCAGAATTTTTCTGTTCTATCTATTAATTCTCTAGGGCTCTTGTTCTGTACATATTCATTCTTTCTTCTCACATCTCCGTAATTATAACCTGAAATAAGCCAACAGTAAAATGTGGTGCCCGTGTTTATCTTAAAACTTATTGCAGAATCTACTGCACCTTGGGCTATAGGATTATTTGAAAGCTCTCCATCTTCACAATCCTTCCAGGTTCCTTGATAACCCATTACTTCCTTATAACCTGTAGCGTATTGATAAGTAGGAATATCACAAGTGAATAAGAACCACCTATCACGCTTATAATGAATAATACCATCAGTTGCTGGGTCATATAAAGCTGTATCTCCGTATTCCGTGCCGAAAATATGGTAGTCCCAAGCGAAGAATATTTTAACCTCTTTGTTTCCTTCCACTGTAACCTCTCTAGATAGAATCTCGTAAGCCATGTCGACTGCGTCTTTTATTTTAATTTTTATGCCTTCAACAGTAGCTTCGACCTTAGCTGATAACGTATCCTCTTCATATTCTATTTGTGGATGAAGATCGTGGAGCCAATAAAAGCTATTGTTAACCCAAATTCCTATTCTCCCTACATGTAAATGATTATCAGTGCTTAGAGGATAATATAATTCCCTCAAAAGGTAATTTTGATCAGCTAAGATTGTAAGTCTTCCATTACTCAGAATAATGCTCCTTGTCATGATACTAATATAATCTAGCTAGCTTATATCTCTCTCTGTTTAGTGAATCTTCGTTTATAAAGGATGAATTATAGAGAATAATATGAGCCGTTTTAGTGAAAGACAATTAATAGGATTAATAATAACAGTTATAGTTTCAGCCATATCCATAGGTTCTGCTGTATTTGTGTTAGCAAACATCTTCCATATAATCCCTCCAAATTATTTGCTTTACTTTTATGCCGTAATATGGTTTGTAGGAGCTGTTCTAGTATCATATTTAATATCTGAAGTAGTTAAACATAGACTAGGAAATTTCATTGGTGCAAGTAATGCGACTAGTGTGTCTTTCGTAACTAGATTATTAGGGTATATTATAGCGTTCATAGGGTTCTTCATTTTAGTCCATGTAAGTTTGGGCGCAGCACTAGCTGCTGGCGGATTTGCCGGATTGGTTTTAGGTCTTGCTTCTCAAACTGTACTATCAAATATATTTGGAGGAATAATGTTACTCTTCTCAAGACCCTATAATGTAGGAGATAGAATAACAGTCTCGACTTGGCAATACGGATTAGATATACCGACTTATCCTCCAAAGTTCTTTTCCAATGATTTCCTTATTCCAGGATACACTGGTGTAGTAACTGACATATCGTTACTTTATACTACAATTTATACTGATGATAAAGTGCCCGTAAAGATTCCTAACAGCATAATGGTACAAGCAGCGATATTTGTTCATAATTCCGAAGAAATGAGGAAAATAAGGTCTAAGTATGAAGTATCAAAAGATCTTGATCCAGAGACTGTAATTAGAGAACTAAAGCCTAGAGTAGAAAAGATTAATGGCGTGTTGGACGTTGATATAAAAGTGCTAGAAACTACTTTTACTACCTATATCCTAGGAATAGACACTGTGGCTAAATCAGTATTTGAAGAACCTATTAGAGATCAAGTACTTAGAGTTACTATGAAGACTGTTAAAGAGCTGCAAACTACTAACGGGCAAAAACAGATAGCTAAAAGTTAAATTTTATATCATGAATGGGTAGCTCATAAATAACCATTTTGACGTTTTCGCTCTTTACTTTAAACAGCGCTGCTAAAGCGTCTGCATTATTATATACCTTTTCATTGTAATTTAATTCAGAGCCAATCATTCCATCCTCGTTAAAATATCCAGTAAAATCTAACGAATCTCCTTTAATCATTATAATTCCAGAGGTCTTAGGTAATTCCCTTAGCTTTATTAGCGCATCATCAAGTCCTAGCGTTTCCTCATAAATCTTCCGCATTACAGCAAACTTTGTTAATAATGAATTGAGAAATGGAACTATATGCCCTCTTACTAGATGTTCATCGAATTTACCATAATTTTTAGAGAAAAAGTCGAAAAACCCTCTCCTCTGAGTAAACTCACAACCTATGTTAATTTTTGTTCCATTAACCTTTTCTTGAAGTTGAAAGTTTAGTTTAATTTCTATTTTCCCATCATCAGTTTTAAGATTATATTCCAAGTAGTTAGGCAGTACATTAGGTCCTGCAAATTCTCCTTGATAGACAATAACCCTACCTTTCTCATCTTGTAAAACTAATGCTGACAAGAATTTATTATCGGCTTCCTTCACCTCTGATGGAGGAAAATAATCGTTTTTAGCCTTATCATAAACCTTTAAGAGCGAAACGTGTCCTAAAATCCCTGAGACATAATATGGATTTGACAATATGGAATTAACAAACGTCTTACCAATAGGAATTGTCACTTCTTCTATATATTGCATATAATCTGTTTTTCATTTAACAAATATAAACTTGTTTTTGTAAATTCAGTTTTATTTTATTAAAATCACAGATATTGTGAAAACAGAAGTGAGAAAAGGCTTAATTTTATCTTTTAGATAATTGGATTCCATGAAAGCTTATGATGTAATAAGTTACTTACTCGAGCATGCTGAAAATGGATCTATAGCCGCTTTAACTACTGAAGATAACGTTCCAATATTACTGAGCAAAAATGATAAGTATTCATTTACAGCATATATATGTACGCAAAATGGGGAAGTAAAGACTATTAAGAAGATCTTTGATAAAACAACATTTCATAGAGCTGTACTAGATTTTATAGATGAAGCTGAGGATTACATAGGTAAGGAGATTAATGACGTAAAAATATCTGATATTGCATTATTTACTAATTGTATTCCTAAAAAAGAAGAAAGAAAGCCTAAAGAAAAGAAAGATACTGTGCCAGAATTGGTGAGCGAATTAAGAAAAGTTTCTGAGCCTTTCTATGTAGTACCATTAATTTCTGATAAAGGAAAACTCGTAGCTTACGTTCCAGAAATAGGTGCAATAGATTATTTTGATTTTATGACAAATAGCGTAAGTCTTGTAAATGGAAAAGTACAGCCTGTAAATCCAAATTTAAAATCACTTTATTTGGTTTTATTTACAAATAAACTAGATCCTCATAACGGAAATATTTTAACTACATTAGATGATTTGACGTTCTTTACTTCAGTATTTATAGATAATGGTGATAAGGGAAAGGGCGAATTTAACGGGAAAAGTGTTAATAAAAGACTAGGAAGATTCTTTTTATCGACATATAAAGGAGGGCTAAGAACTGAGGAATTAGAATTTTTCGATCTTAGTAGTCTAAATAAGGGAAGACTTTACGTTGGCTTATTTGTAAGAAAGGGTGATAAAATCTTAAGAATTGGAGGATTTAGTTTAGTCGATTTTCATAATTCTGAAAAACTAGAGATTAATGAGTATCTTTTTTCCTCATTTTCACAATCTGCTAAAAATGGAATCTTAGATTTTACAAATTATGATAGATTATTCTCAAATTTCCTTAACTTGGCAATATCTAAGAGCGACGCTAGAAGCTTACTAAAAGATGTAATAGAAATACATTCTATGATGATTGATATGCCATTTGCTTTGCAAAATATTAATAATCAAATTAGCATAGTAGATCCAATATCTTTCTGGTATTACTCTACGAAAGGAGAAGACATTAAAGAATGTGTAGATTGTCCACTTAAGGATAAAGTGAATTTGAGGAAAGAAATATTTAATATTATAAGAAAAAGAGGATGGTTCAACGCTTTTTTCTTGTGATGACAGACTATGCAACTGACTTGTGAGGAATACGCCAGCGTCTGATTTAAATATTAGCGTTAGCAAAAATTAATTATACATATGATGATTTTGCCGAGTTTTGATTAATGAAATAAAATAACAGTCTGATTTTTAGTATCCGCTAAACGGTTCCACAAGTATTTTACCAGGTTTTATTCCATTATCTACTGCAATTTTTGTAGCTTCCTTAGTAAATTCAGGCTCACCACTTATATAAAACATAGCATCTTGATTTTCTTTGAATATTTTATTATCTAGCTGCTCTATTTTCATAGCACTGTTAAGATCTTCTTTGAATAGAATTACGCCATCATCGTCCGGTTGATAATATATTGCCGCATCCTGAGAATTTTTAAGTAAATACAATACCATTGATCTTACTGGAGTTATTCCAATTCCTTTAGTTATAAATACATGCTTAGGAGAATCTTTTATAACAAATTCGTCTTGATAGGGGCCTTCAATTTTTACTTCATCTCCCTCTTTCAATATTAAAAGTTTCTGCTTAAATGGAGAGTTTCTAATTTTTGTGGCAATCATTATGAAACTTTCCCATGGTGTGCTGGCTATTGAAAATGTACGTCTATCGTTATCTATAATTACGTCTATCGTGTTTCCTGGATTAAACTGAATTTTCTCATCAAATTTTACAATTAATTTGTTCCCTACCTTGCATTTACTTAGAATCTTTGCCATAACTATTTTTTAGGAAACTAAATAAAAAGTTTAGAAAATACAAGGGGATAGGTCAAATATTTTCCTAGCAGTAGAACACACAAGACAAAAGGTAGTTGGTTCTATTCTTTCTCCAGAGTAAAGCCTGCTAGCAAGAGCATCTAACATATCATTTATATCTTCATTCATTAGAATTTTCTTTACCTTATCATCTTTTATATGCTTTTCATAAGATGTTATAGATAAGCCTACGATTTTAGATGCTCTTCTTATTGGAACCCCTCGATCTATTAGTTTTTTAATGAGTATTGTTCTCAAATAAGGAACGATAAGGGAATAAGCTTTTTCACATTCTGTTTGCCATTTCATAGTTGAATGTTATCGTATCGGAATAAATATTAAATGTAATATAAGTCAAGGAAAAATCAATTAACAGAGTTAATTACGTCTTTTTCAAGTAGCCTATTATCATGTTCTAATTAACACAGTTTACGCTAGTATATCTAAATTGTATATATTTATGTAAATATATGTTCATTAATGTACACATATTTACCTAAACGTATATTTTTGCTTATTTTAATAAACATACTTTTTTTAAATTTAGAATACAGTATAATAAGATTAGAGGAAAAATGGCAGAAAGAATAAAATTCCCTGACGGAAGAGAAGTCGACATACACGAGGTAATGGCATTCCTATACGGCCTATCTAAAAGTGACGTAGAAGTCTTACATGTAATAATGTCCAAAAAAGGTAAGATCTCAACAGATGAGCTAGCTGAAACGTTAAAAGTTACTAAAGCATCAATTAGTAAATCTATAAATAACTTAATATATAAAGGATTAATACTAAGAGATAAAATTGATGAAGACAAAAAGAAGGGAAGACCGGGCTACGTATATTGGGTAGATAATGAATACTTATATAAGAAAATTGCAGAAGATCTAGAGGCATTAGTGGGTAAGGTTAAAGAAAACCTAAAAGAGCATTTACCAGTAATAGCTGAAGCGTAATAAGTTTTTAATTAAGACTTAAATATTTTGTTAAGTTACAAATTTTATTATTTGTAGTATTTGGCAAAAGCTTTAATAGATATTTGGAAGATATTTAGTTGAATGATTTCAACAACTGATGTAGTATCGTTAGTCATAGCTTTTGTTCTTGGATTATTAGTAGGCATTCTAATAAAGAAAATATTTCAAATAGGTATAGTAATCCTTGCAATAATAATAATTCTTGTTGCAATAGGTGCAGTATCTCCTAGCACAATAGAGCATGGATTGATAACACTAGGCCAAGAAGCATCAAAGGCAGAAAGTGAAGCTTCGTCTTATATTAAACTACTTCCCTATAATTCTATTGTCTTTATTATAGGTTTAGTAATAGGTTTGATAAAAGGATAAAAAAGTTATTGAACTGAGCCAAGTAAGTCAGATAATTTTTTCCTTATGTCGCTTATTTCCTTTTTTAGCATTTCATTCTCTTGAATTATAGATTCATACTGCTTCTTGCACTCGTCTTCAGTATAATACTTTATAATTTTTGTGTCTTCGAAAATCAATTTATTTTGAGATTTATCATATCTAACTGATACAATCAACTTTATTACATCTAATTTATCAATTTTCATTTGATTTACCATTTTATCATATAAGTTCTTATTAAATTCTGACACATCTCTTATTATAATTTCCCTAGGAACTATCTTACTTAACGATACTAAGGCAACCCTTCTTAGTTTATCTGCGTATCTTGCGGCAATTATTAACCCTGTAGATAATTCGAATTTATTTTCACCTAAGATAGAAGTTCTAGGTGTTGTTTCTACGTATTCCTCAGCTCTTTCAATATCTCTTTGAGCTTCTGACATATGTAATTCTTTAGCATACTATTATTTAATTTTTCTCTATGCAAATGTTGATGAAAAATCTAATTTAATTTGAGAATTAATTATATTGTATATTCTGTTTAAAGACCACACGGTTAGAGGATTTCTCATATTTCTCATAAAAATTATATTATCAAATTCTTTGCAAAAATTTAAATTCAGCTTCATACAAGTATCCTTAATTTCAGAATTAGAAACAGGTATCTTCCTTAAGGAATTGCAGGAAATATATTGAATAAGGCTCCTTAAGGCTCTATAAGCATTTTCTAATGTGCTCACTTCATCGTTTCTTTTGAAAGCCTCATAGCTTAGCTTAATGAACGATGAGGAGGACAGTTTTAGTCTTTCACACGTGTTATTACTTATTGAAAATTCAACCTTGGGAAGTTCGCCGCAAATAAGCCTAGAGTCATGAAGTATATAATAACAAATAACATCTCCATTTTTACAAATTTCCTTAAATTTTTCTTCTGAAACTACAATAGGTGAAATTCCATTATAACTACCAAGCTCTAATAGTAATGACTTATCATCAGTAATTGCAAATATGTTTATGTCCGAAACATTTTCTATATAATCTTCTCTTCTAACATAAGATCCAAAATATCCTAAGGCTTTACATTTCTTACACAATGAAACTAGGTTAGCTTCCATGTTAAACCTTAATATTTTATAAAGTATTAAATTCTCATGGATCTAAAAAATCTTCCTTACTCATTAAGAATTTTAGCAATAAATATTTCTAAACATATAGACGGAGAAAAAATAGCCCAGGACGACTTAGATTCAATAATAAATTGGAAGACTGGAAAGGAAATTTCCTTCATGCCGACTAGAGTTATAATGCAAGATTACACTGGAGTTCCCTTATTGGTAGATCTTGCTGAAATGAGGTCAGAATTATCTAGAAGAGGACTAAATCCAGGTAAAGTAAATCCAGTAATCCAAAGCGATTTAGTTATAGATCACTCAATTCAAGTAGACTATTATGGTACGTCTTACGCTTTAAGTCTTAATATGAAGAAGGAATTTGAAAGAAATGAGGAAAGATATAAATTCCTAAAATGGGCTCAAAAATCTTTTAGGAATCTCAGAATTATCCCACCAGGTAAGGGAATAATACATCAAATAAACCTTGAGTACTTAAGCAAAGTAATTAATGACAATAATGAGCCCGAAATTGTAATAGGAACCGACTCTCACACTACAATGATAGGTGGTTTAGGTATCTTAGGCTGGGGCGTTGGTGGATTAGAAGCAGAGGCAGTAATGCTGGGAGAACCTTACCATGCTGTTGTCCCAGAAGTTATAGGAGTAAGGCTTGAAGGAGAAATAAAAGAAGGAGTAACACCTACTGATGTAGTTTTGTACATTACAGAATTGCTGAGGAAAAAAGGAGTTGTAGGAAAATACGTAGAATTCTTTGGTAACTCCTTATCACGGCTTTCAGTTCAAGATAGAGCTACAATATCAAACATGGCTCCAGAGTACGGGGCTACAGTAGGGTACTTCCCTATAGATGAACAGACTATAAAATATCTTAATTTAACTGGTCGTGACGGAGATAGAGTAAAGAAAATTGCTATAGAGCTGGGAATTTACTTCAACAGCAAAGAAGATATTAAATACTCTGATGTTGTGGAAGTAAATCTAAACGATATAGAACCTTCAATTGCTGGACCAAGAAACCCTGATGAGAGAATAAGTTTCGGTTCATTAAAGATTGAAAAGAGAAATAAAGGGAAAGTTATACAAGACGGCGATGTAGTAGTAGCTGCAATAACTAGTTGTACAAACACTTCAAATCCTACAGTAATGTTAGGTGCAGGAATACTAGCTAAGAAGGCTGTAGAGTTAGGATTAAGGAGTAAATCTTACGTGAAAACTAGTTTAGCTCCGGGCTCGCCAGTAGTTGTAAAATACTTAAAAGACTCGGGATTACTACCTTATCTGGAAGCTCTTGGATTTCACGTAGTAGGCTTTGGGTGCACAACATGCATAGGCAATGCAGGACCTCTAATTAAGGAAGTTGAGGACGACATAAAGGCTTATGGCATTGATGCCTATGCGGTAATAAGCGGAAACAGGAATTTTGAAGGAAGGATAAGTCCATTACTTAAGGGAACCTTCTTGGCTTCACCTATTATGGTAGTAGCCTTTGCCATAGCAGGCAGAATTGATATGAATTATGAAGAACCTATTGCTTTTGATCCTAATGGTAAACCAGTATATTTAAAAGATATATGGCCTACGCTTGATGAAATAAGTTCTTACATGAATTTAGCAATGAATCCTGAATATTATTTATCACAATACTCTACAATCTTTCAAGGAGATGAAAACTGGGAGAATTTGAAAGTAACTCCTTCTCCAGTATATGACTGGCCAGAATCTACATATATTGTTGAGCCTCCTTGGTTTAAAGAGAAGAACCAGAGCTTGGAAATTAAAAATGCTAGGATACTCTTACTTTTAGGAGATAAAATAACCACTGATCACATATCTCCTGCCGGACCTATATCTTCAAATAACGAAGCAGGCAAGTATCTTTTGTCACTAGGAGTAAAGGAGTTGAATACTTTCGGAGCTAGAAGAGGCAACCATGAAGTAATGATTAGAGGCGGATTTTCAAATCCTAAACTTAAAAATTACTTAACAAATAAGGAAGGAGGATATACTGTACACTTTCCAGATGGAAAAGAAGGTACTGTATATGAAATTGCAATGCAGTACAAGAAAGAAGGAGTACCTCTTATAGTAGTTGCAGGAAAACAGTATGGGAGTGGTAGTTCTAGGGATTGGGCTGCTAAGGTTACTGCGTTACTTGGGATTAAAGCCGTATTAGCAGAGAGTTTTGAAAGAATACATAGAAGTAATCTAGTTGCTATGGGTGTTTTACCAATAGAGATTGAGGATTGGAAGAAACTTGGAATAAAAGGAAACGAATTAGTTTCTATAGAATTAAAGGAATTAAAACCAGAAGGTAAAGTTAAGATATCATTAGGAGGAGAAAATAAAATAGAGATCTTAGGAACATTAAAAGTAAATACAAAAAGTGAAATTGAATACTTAAAATCTGGAGGAATATTGAATTATGTCCTAGAAAAGATGATAAAAGATGAAAGTTAGAATAAGAGGAATCTATACCACAGCTCTAACATACTTACTATCTAAGAACTTTGAGATTGTACAACAGAGCCCTCAAATTGCTGAAAGATTTATGCAGTATACTAAAAGAGAACCCGCAGATATAACATTTAAGGATAGCGAAGATAAAGGCTCGTTAATAGTGATGGGAAATATAACTGAAGATTACTTGAAAGAACTTTTTCCATATTCTATAGTGTGGAAATCTCCTGTTAATCTTTATTCTTTCATTGAAATACAAAACTGTAAATATCAAAATTACGATGTAGAACCTTGTTTAGAGAAAGGCATTGTAATTAAGCCTCCAATAGATGATAAGATAATACTGTCTATGCCTAAGGCTGTAAGTAAATTCGCTATGTTATGGAGGGGAGAAGGAAGAACGTTTTTTTCTGAACATGTAAATCCAGAAGATAAAAGGAGATTATTAAACATAAGCATAAAATATAATAAAAAAGGCTATAATATAAAATGGAGAAGTAATTCTCAATTTGAAAACAATGATGCTCTTGAAAAAGATTTGGAAAATTTAATGTTCAGATATGAAAATGAAGATTTTTATAATCAAGGATGTTACTTTTTCCTTATAATTCTATCTCTAGAGGATAAGTTAAACTTAGACAGAATAAGAAGTAACATTATACAGACAATTAATTTTCATCACATGCTTAAGATGTCAAGATCAAAAGAAGTGGATATTGCAGAAAATAACAAAGCTACTCCAAGACAAATTTTAGATTCAATGATTAAGGACACTATGGAAATAGAACATATAAAAATCAATAGAAAGAGAATATTCTTAAAACCAGGAAAAGTGATTAAGAAAAATGTTTCAGATGATGGATATTGCTTATTACTTAAAAGGGAAATTTCCGGGAACGGTTATTATGACGGCTTAGGAATTAGGAAGGAAGACGGAGATTATGATGTAATGGAAATAGATTCGCGTAAATGGCATGAGATTCATAATTACTACAGAAAAGACGGTATATTAAAGGGAAAATACATAAATATATCGACTCCGCCTGAACTTATGGATGGAAGAATTAGGTATATCGACCTTGATGTAGATGTAGTAATTAAAAATGGAGAAAAATTTGTAATAGATGAGGAAAAACTAGAGGAAAATAAAAAATACTTATCTTATGACATGCTAGATAGAATAAAGAAGGAAATAAATTATATTATGTCTGTTTATTAGCTGGTATTATTTTCACAGTATTCTCTTTTTCATCGAAAACAACTCTTACTAAATCTCCTTCCTTTACTTGGAATTTTTGCCTAATTCTCGCAGGAATAGTTACTTGATAATTTCTGCTAACTTTTACTATATCTTCTGTTGCCAATTTTCTTCCCTCTTGCTAAATACATCTCGATATGATATTAAAATTTTTTCATAATTTCAATCACTAAGGATATTCTTACACAATAAAATTGACGTAAAATCCCTTGAATTTTTATATTATATTTCAATAATAATGATAAACTGCGATAAGAAATAAGGCTGTATTATGATGTTTAATATTTATTAAATGCTTTAGTCATATCATTATCTTAAATACTTTTTATTTTATCAGCCTAATTTATAACTATAAATTACATAAATGTTTATTTAATAGCACGAGCTTATACTTCATTAACATAATACCTTAACGATTTAATTGAATTTTTATAAACATTTTTTTATCTATCAAACTGTTACATACAGATTTAAGTACACATAAATGCAAGATATATATTCTACAAAAATATAGCATTACATATGAAATTGTTCGGTCATAATGTTGATTCAATTCTTACACCAGAGGCTAACTATATTGTAACTAGGAAAGCTTTTGTACCCTTTTTAGCAGAGGAATTTCCAGAAATTATATCACTAAACTCTAATCTTAATATTATAAGGGAACTAATTGTAATAAAAGATCATAGATTACAAGGTAACAAAATTCAGATAGGATATAAATATACAATAACCTCTAAAAGCGATGGAAGACTTTCTTCACTTAAAGATTGCAAGAAAATTGTACTTGGTATAAATGCTAAATTAATTAGAAATCTAAATGCTTTGACTAGCGACATTATCTTTTTTGGATTTAAAAAGGAGTTAGAAAAGATATTAATATTGCATGATGTACCAATCATGGCAAAAAATAAAGAAGAGTTATATAATGAAATTTCCAATTATTTATTAAGCTGGGGAATCAATGCAACCTCGATTCCGGCAGAAATTAAGATAGTCCCTAATAATAGGCATTCTAAATCAAAAATCTTAGACATGGATTATGCATTATTCTCCTCTCAACTTTCTAGTAACCTCACTTGAGACCTCTTTAGAAAGTCTTTTGGTCTGCTCAGTAGAACCTATTCTTTTAGTAGTTTCAAGATCTGTAGATAACCTCTTTGTAGTCTCAATAAGCTCGAGTCTTCTAGTTTCCTGTGCCAATTCTTCCATCTTCTTTAATGTCCTAGTAGCTTCTATTAAATTACCTGCATTAACGTCCTCTGAATACTTCTGTAACGTAGAATAATATTCATATTCCATTATAACATCCTTGTTTATACTAGAAATGAAAGTTTGCTGATCTTGAGCAGGCTTTAATGATACGATACTCATTAAAGCGTCTTGTGAATTTTTAGCGGGATCTTCATAATTAACCCTAACTGTCATAAAATTTCCAGAATAGTTTGGAGGTATTATAGTCTCTCCTAATATTTTGATTACACCTTCCGCTGCGTTTATCTTAACAGGTAATGAAGAATAATTTAATAATTTGACAGAAGACTCTGATACTATATTAACTACTATATTTTTACCGGCTATTTTAGTTTTTGCTGCCTTAGGTAGTTTTTCAATAATTTCAGAAGCTTCTTCTATATGATAGAATGTCGAACCCGTTCTATCGCTCAAGATTTTTAAAAGTTCTTCATTATAATCATCACCTATTCCAAAGGAAATCATCTGAACATTCTGAGGAATGTTCATTTTCTCATAAGTCCTTGTATCTGTGACATCTGTCGGATTACCATCAGTAAGTAAAAGAATGTAAGCTGGCATATTGTACTTAGTAGCTATTTTGAAAGCTGTTAATAATGCAGTAAATAATGACGTCTGCCCACCAGCCGTAATGTCTTGAATTTCAGCAGTTAAGTCTAATGGATCAGAATATTCCTTTATAACATTCACGGTACTTGCAAATTTTATAAATGTAACTTTGTTACCTTGAGGGATCTTTTTTAATAAGTCCATTGCACCGTTCTTAGCTTTCTCTATCTTTAACCCTTCCATAGATCCGCTAGTATCAAGCAATATTATATAATGAAATCCTGTAGCAGTGGATATCTTTTCAGGAACTAAAAGTATTTTGAACATCATTCTTACTTCATTTGTAAAGGAACATCTATGACTTACATCTACTCTCAAAGATAGTGTCATCTTATTTCACCTACAGTAATACTTTACAAAAACTTCCCTTATTAAATAGTAGGGCTCCTGCACCTAAACCATGATATCTGCTAGAAAATACTGTAATCACTTTATTATCCATCTCAAACCTAAATGCGTCAACGGCTTCATGACCTCTTATTATTCCTTTTAAGTTATTTCTCTCTAGGAATTTTAAGGTAACATCTCTTCCGTAAAAGTAAGTGCCTTCTCCTCTAACATTAGGAATAAAGCCTTCTAATTCCTCTCTAGGATCGTTCCAAAGCATTTCAAAAGCTATTTCATCATCAGGATTAACATCAGGTCTTTTTAAACTGTTTATCTGTTTTATATCTTCTAAATTCCTTGCTATACCGCCATGGACACAGAAATAACCATCTATGGTTGCAGCGTATGGCATAACTGAGAACATATTAGCAAAATCCTCATAATAATCTCCCATTTTTTCCATTACTTCTCCTTTAAAACCATAAAATTCGTTAGTTAAGGGACTTTCATGGTTACCCCTAAGCATTATTACCTTTTTTGGATTTTCTAACATTTTCCTTAGAATTAACATCAAATTCTCTATTCCTTGAGGTCCTCTATCTACATAGTCACCTAAAAATATGAGCAGGTCTACTTTATCGTATAATTCTCTAAAAACTTCTTCTGTAACATCTAAAGCTCCGTGAGTATCTCCTATAAACGCTACGGTATCTTTATCTGGTAATTCAAGCAGAAGAGGATTAGTCACGAAAAAATCATGAGCTTCGCTAAGTAATTTTAATATATCATTTATTTCACTTTCACTCAACGTCATTACTCTATCACAATTTTTAACATTGTATTACTACCAAGTTTTATTATACTACCCGGAATAATTTCCTGTTTACCCTTCACTGGCTGGAATAATTTACCATCGTACATATAAGTTCCATTAGTACTATTCAAGTCTTCTATATATAATTTACCATTCTCTAGTGAAATTATCGCATGCCTTCTTGAAATTTCTGGATCAGGTATTACGATAACGTTTTCTGGACTTCTTCCTATCGATACGCTTTCAAAAACATCAAAATCTAAAGGCAGTTTACTCTTATTTAACGCTGATACAGGAGTTGCAATAAAGATTATGTAATATTTTCCTGTAGTAGGTTGAGTTTGCAAAACTTGTTGCATACCTTGATCTGGTTGCGATACGGGTTGAGTGACCTGAGACTGCTCTTGGGCAGCTTGAGTTGTAGTATCTGAAGTTTGTTGTTCTAAGGTAGTTGGCTGTGGAATAGATTGGTCAACTGGAGATTGCTGAGACGGAGAATTTTCCATATTTTGGGTTGTAGGCTGTTCAACTGAGGATTGCTGAGTTGGTAAAGTCTCTACATTCTGAGTTGGCTGTCCTTCTGGCGTCGTTTGTTGTGTTTCCGGTTGAATATTCTCAGGTTTCTTTGTACCGCATTGAATACAAAAAAGTGCATCATCAGAATTTTCATATCCACAAACTGGACATTTCCATGTCATACTTAATTACTTATACAAAAACATTAATAAACTCTTTTGCATACATTACTATAGGGTTTTTAAAAATTGACCATATCATTAAAAATTAAAACATCGCATAAATATATTAGCAGAGACGATAAGACCGAAGTCGGACTAATAATTTACATAGTACCTGAAAAATATTCTACTACAGCAAATATAAGATACGTGATCGCAGTCGATAATAGCCCATCAATGAAAGATTATAATAAATTTGATACTGCAGTAAATTCTGCACAAACCCTACTCGCAAATATACCTCAAACTAATAATGTTATTTTAATTTTATTCTCAAATCATCCTGAAATTATTTATAACGGCCCAGGGGGAAGTCCGATCTCCATACCTAGAAAATTTGGAGGGACGACTAGATTACATGAAACGATAAGGAAGATTATTGATATAGCTAGTGATGGAATGCCAACAAAAGCTATACTTTTAACAGATGGTAAGCCCAAAGACAAGACGAATGTAAAAGATTATGAGGCGCTACAACTACCTCCTAATTTAACCTTTATTTCAATAGGAATTGGCAAAGATTACAATGAAGTAATACTTAAGAGAATGTCAGACAGATCGGCTGGAGTATTTTATCATATAGAGGACGTTTCTCAATTACCTAATGTGTTCGAAGAACAAAGAACTACGTCTACTTACGCATTAAACTTAACGCTTAACGTACCTCAAGGATTTTCTTCATTTAATTATGAACCTCCAATATTCATTCCAATAGTAGATAAACTGATTGCAGTTTACGGCACAATAATAATAGATCGCGGAGATTTGCCCGTTAATTTGACTTTTACTGCTAATTACACTGATCCCGTAGATTCTCAACCGAAGGTCCTATCTAGCACAGTTACTCTAGAAAGGAATGAGGATAGTACTGTGAAATCAACAGTAAACTCTGACGTGCTTGCAGAAATTAAGTATTATAGATTATTAAAAGAGTACGCTGACGTGTTAGCTAAAGGTAAAGATACTACCAGATTAATGGCCGAATTAATGCAAACAGCTCAACAAAGCGGAAATCAAGCTTTGGTAGAAGAGACTCAAAAACTTACTGGCCATCCAAAGTCAGATTTATCTGAAGTAACTAAAAAAATGAGATCATGATTTTAGCCCAAGAACTTTCATTTTTCCTCAAAAGAAGAGGAATACATGATATTTATATAAAGAAAGTAAAGAGAAGAGGAAACTCATATTTACAAGACATTGCAGTAAATGTCCTTTTAAAGGACTTGAAATTGAAAGAATTTGATGGACAAGGAAAACTTAAGGCAAAGGAAGAAGGAATTAGGATATTTTCTGGTAAAGGTAATGAAAAAGTTGGATACGAAATCTCTAAAAATGGTAGGGAAAGTATAGAAATAGATTTCCCCAGATTTCCGATTTTTATCATAGATTTATCTTTATGGGATAGGCACTTTGAGGAAGAGAGAAATAGATTATTACTCCAGTTAACATGCTCTATAAATTCAATAAGGAAATATTTATGGGATTATAATTTATCAATAAATAATCCTCCTAGTAACTTCTCGATACCATTTTTAAACAAGATACGACTTAACGTCGTACCAGAGGGAAATACAATAATTCTCAATCCATATGGAGAAATGGAAGCCACAGAAGAACTAATTAGGAATACTCAAACATTCATAATAGGAGGAATTATAGATAGATCTGGCTGGAGGTTTGCTACATATGAAATGGCAAAGATTGCCAAATACGATTTTCCTCACGTTAAAATAGCACTACGAGGATCTACCGTAGGAGTGCCAGATAGAATAAATAAAATTATTGAAATTATATTGCATGTATATAAAGGAGAAAGGTTAGAAAACGCAATTTTAGATTTGCAGTCAAATGCTGACAAGTTTAATAGGTTACTTGTAGAAAAACAGAAGGGTAATCTGAAAGAAGCTATACAATGGTTAAAGCCTAGCGATAAAGTGCTTAGAAGATTAGGAATTCAATCGAATTCTGCTTGAATTTTTTTCTTTCCTTGTAGCAATTTTCTAGGAAATGGTATGTTATTAACTTCCTCTAGCTTTATTCCAGATTTTTTCAATTCATCTACAGCGTTCTTTAAGTCGTCTTCATGAACTGCAAATTTAACCTTATTGACTATTTTACCTAAAGTAGTATCATTAGTCCTAAATCTTTCAGCACTGACTATTTTCCAATTATTTCCTTCTTTATATACAAGAACAATATCTTGAAGATATCCTCTTACTACGTGGGATACACCTGCTATATAATAATTACCAAACTTATATATGGACATAGAAGTAAACTTAATTTTCGAGTATTTAGGAATTACATACATGATAGATCAAGTTATAAAGGCAATAGCCTTAAATCTGGAGAATGGAGAGACAGTTTACGTTGGTTTAAATTCAATCCCTGCAATTTTAGGAGCTTTTATGGCTAGAGATTTCTATGGTAAAAAAATAAGGATTTTAGGAGTTGCGGAAGCTGATAATCCTTCTAATATTAGAATAACACCTTCTACTGGCAGTCCATTTTACGTTGACGACACGCCCGTTTTGCCTACAGCTGAGTCTTTTGATTTAGCCCAAAAAGGCAAATTAGACGTGATGTTCCTTGGTCCCGTGCAAATAGATGAGGAGACAAATGTTAATTTATCAGTAATAGGAGATTATTTTAAACCTAAAGTAAGGCTGCCTGGAGGAGCTGCCACTGCTTATATATTGCCACTAGTTAAAAAGGCCATTTTATGGAATTTAAAGCATAATAAATCTGCGCTAGTGAAAAGAGTTGATTTTGCCACTGGAACGGCTAAATTCTCCAATAATAAAGTTATTGTAATTACTAATCTTGGTGTGTTAGAATATTCTAGGGAAGATAAAAAATGGTATGTTAAATATGCATATCCTTGGAGTAATTTTGATAAAATAAAAGAAAATACAGCATTTGACGTATATAATGCTATACATGATATAATAGATATAAATGAGGAGGAAAAGAAATTTATTAACCTACTGGACCCTAGTAACCTCAGGTCATACCTAGAATACTAAGAATTTTATCGTAATCCGCGTCATATAATGGAAACATACTGGTTGGTTCTGCACCTCTGGGTATTTTTACTACGGCAGTAACATGTTCTGCATAAATATTAGGTTTCCTCTTATAGAAATAACTCCTATCAACAATTTCTTCTGCAGTTATTATTACCTTTTTTGAAGCTCTAGCTTTATACTCATCCTCATATACTGGGCCTTCTATTTCGACATTACCTTCAGCATCTGCTCTATTTACATGAATTATTGTAACGTCCGGAATTATTGCCCTCACTAGGACTATCTTCTCTCCAGAAAATGGATCTTCAGCTATTTTCCATGTGCCTTCTTTTTCGTGAAGTTTAACTAAATCTGAACCAATTATTCCTTTAACTGGCATAAAAGGAGTACCGAAAGCTCCAGCCCTTATTCCAGCAATAAAAGCTCCGCACGTATCTTCTAAAATTTCGATTTCTCCGTTTTCTGCTTTTCTCCTAAAGCTAGGTAACATCCCGAACCATTCTAACGTCGCCATAGCAACTCTGACTTTCTTCAGCATGCTATTTTGTAAAAGAATTTCTAAACCTAATCCTGGCTCTCTATCTACAAAATTTAGATTTCTTATTCCAGATTTTACCATTTCAAAAATAAATCCCATTGGATTTCTATGAATAGACATGCCACTGATTGTTATCGTATCTCCTTCCTTTATCAAATCTAGAGCAGATTTAATATCAGTAAGTTTATTTTCCAAGAATATCACCAAGTTTATTTCTTAATTCTTCTATAGCTTCTCTCTCTTCTAACGTGGATAGATCACCTAATTCCTCATTATTTACGAATGCCCTTAAAACTCTCCTCATTATCTTGCCCGTTCTGGTCTTTGGTAACTTATTAACAAATATAATATAATCAATTACTGCTATTCCACCATAATTTTTCTTAATCTCAGCCATTATTTTATCCCTTAATTCTTCCGATGGAGTAAATCCTTGTTTTAACGAGGCAAAAACTACTAGAACGTTACCTCTTATCTCATCTTTCTTACCTACTACGGCAACGTCTGATATTTCTTGGTTTGAAAGTACAATATTTTCTATTTCTGCAGGACTTAGCCTATGACCTGCAACCTTTATTACATCATCTACTCTGCCTAAAATATATAAATATCCTTCCTCATCAATGTAACCGTAATCTCCTGTTAAGTATACTCCAAACTTTTCGTAATATTTCCTATATCTCTCATCATCTTTCCATAGGGAACTCATAAAAGCCGGAGCCGACGATTTTATTACAATATTACCTTTAGCATTTGGAGGAAGCTCTTTACCTTCATCGTCATAAATGGCTATATCTATTCCAGGTAAAGGATAACCTACTGAACCTTTCTTGTAATACAATCCCCCAATGTAAAATCCCCCAGGAGAAGTTATGAAACCACTATTCTCCGTTTGACCCCAAGTTTCTATAACATAAACTTTATTCGAAGTAATGTCAACTAGCCATTTCCAAGCCTCCTCTCCTAATATTTCTCCTGCGCTAGCTATCATTCTTAACGATGAAATATCGTAATCAATTTTACTGTCGTACCTCATTAGTAGCCTTATTGCAGTAGGTGCAGTCCAAATGTCCGTAACTCTGTAATACTCCACTAATCTCCACCATACTTGAGGATTAGGATAGTCCGGAACTCCTTCATACCAAAGTAAAGTACCGTAATTAAGTAAAGTACCATAAGTGCTGTAAGAATGCCCATTAATCCATCCTATATCTGGAGTTGAAAAGAATGTGGATGTCTCGTCAAAATTCATTAGCCATTTAACATGATAATAAGCCCAAACTGTGTAAGGACCCACAGAATGTACAACACCTTTAGGCTTACCTGTAGTTCCTGAAGTGAACAATATAAAAAGGGGATCTTGAGAATCCATGGGCACTGCTTCAACCTTTTTAGCATCTAACAAATCATAAAAATTATAACCGACTATTTTACCAATTCTTGGCACAGTAATCTTGATTAATTTCAGATCTTTTGTTGCATTTTCTATAACATTCAAGTAGGAAATTTCCTTTCCTCTTCTGTATCCTGCGTCTGCAGTAATAATTGCCCTAGATCCTGCAATTTCTATTCTTTCTCTCAATGCCTTCTCTCCGAACCCTGCAAAGACTATGTTGTGTATTAACCCTATTCTTGCACAAGCTAATATTGATATCATTGCTTCTGGAATCATTGGCATGTAAATAGTAACAACATCACCCTTCTTTAAGCCTAGTTGAGTTAGCGCTCCTGCAAATGAGGATACTAGACTATATAGTTGCTTATAACTTAATGATGCTTTATCACCGTTTTCGCTTTCCCAATATAACGCTACCTTATTACTATTTCTTCTCTTATCCAGAATATTATATGTTATATTAGTTTTACCTCCTTTAAACCAAACATAATAAGGATAATGAGATTCCACAACTTTATCATAAGTCTTGTACCAAAATAATTCGCGAGCTATAGAATCCCAAAAACTTTCTGGATACTTCAAAGAATATTCATGAATTTCTTTCATCTTACTATAAACGGGATTCATAAAATTGTTCTTATTGAGATGAAAATAAACATTATCGTTTTTTCTTTATTAGGTCAATCATCCAGAATCCATCTTTCCAACTTATTTTCTCCACATAAAATTTTATTATAAATTTCATTATATTATCTATAGCTAAGCCGTCATGCAATTTGTCTCTAATTATTACTCTTGTCCTACCTCCAAGCTTCGTTATCCTATAAATTTCTCTCATAATATCATAATCTAGAATTTCATAAACTACTGACGATTTTATGCTACAATCGCGAATTGGAAAAGGAAAAAAGAAAGTCACAAAATCATCAAATATCTTAGCTGAGGAAATAGCCACGTTACCTAGTGTCATTTCAGCTTTGAATTTTTTATCTTCAATTTTTTCGATAATGTGTGAGTCATCTATTATTATATCGTAAATTTGGCCTAGAAAATTTTTCTCTCCATCTAAAAATTTGTTACCTATTAAAATATCTAAATCTATAAAATTTGATATCTTACCATAAGCTAAATTAATTTCTTCCCTTTTGCCATTAAGAACTATAAGATGTTCAGCATTCCATAACGCAGTCGTATTACCCTTAAGGTCTTCTAGTATCCCTACTTTCATAATAACAAATATGTAGATAGAAATAAATATTTTTCTAGGTTCAGAATTCACATTTATTTTATTAAACAGACTTTCTTTGTTGCATAACATTAAAATAATGAAATGTGAAATGATTAAAAATTATTTATAGATATCTTGAATTGCTTTTGAGGCATCAACAATAGATAGTATCCCAACAATATTTCCTTCTGAATCCTTAACTGGCAAATGTCTAATCTTATTTTTAGTCATAATACTTACTGCCTCTGCTATGTCTGTATTAAGATCTACTATTATTAGATTGCCCATAGTAGCTACTACTCTAACTTCGTCTGATGGAGAAAATCCAGAAGCAATAGCTTTCACTGCATCCCTATCAGTGAATATTCCTTTAGGTTCTCCATTATCCGTTACTATAACCGAGCCTATACTTCTCTCTAGCATTAACTTACAAACTTCTTGTAGACTAGTATTTGCCTCCACTTGAAAAACTGGAGTTGTCATATAATCTTTTACAGTCCTCATAAGAGAATATTATTTATTGTTCCCAATAAGCTTTTAGGTTAACAGTCTTAGGCTCTCCGTCGTTCTTTAATAGATCCTCGATAACTTGTTTATAATATTCTTCCGATTGAACTCCTCTAATTAACCATTTATCATTAATCAGAATTGCTGGTACGCCGTGAATTCCCATTGCATGAGCCTCTTCTTCGTCTTGTATTACTGCTAATTTTGCCTTTTTTGACTTGAAATCGTCTTTAAATCTTTCTACATCAAGTCCTACTTCTTTGGCTATCTCTATTAAAACATCATCTGAAGTTACATCTTCTCCTTCAAAGAATAACTTATCTTGAGCCCTCTTATAGTATTCCCAGTGACCTTCATCCCCTCTTTGAAATTCTGCAGCTTTACAAGCCATTTGAGGTGGAAGAGACCAGATATAACCTATCTTTCCTTTGTCTATTACTTTTCCAGGATCATAATCTGGAATATATTTTTTTAATATAGAGAATTCATTTTTAAATAATTCTCTAGCCTCCTCTACTGTTGGTGCAATATCTTTCAAATCATCAAGAGACGATATCATCATAAACGACTTATGCCTAACAGTAACTTGATCTTTGTAATCTTTTGCTACATTCATTAGCCTTCTAGTTGCAATAAAGCAATAAGGGCATAATACGTCATGAAAGAATTTTATCTCTATCATTTTATCTAAGATTAAAAACAATAGTTTTTAACATTAGCTTAGATGTTAACGGTAATGATTAGTTCTTATTAAAATCTTTGAAATAAAGGTTTTTTATTTGGGCTATAATAATATAAATTGAGGCTAAATAATTATGTTAGTAAAGGACGTTATGTCTCAAGATGTAATAAAAGTTGATAAAAATACTAAAATCTATGATGCCTTAAATATAATGATTAGAAATAATATAAGAAGACTTGTAGTTGAATCTGATGGAATAATTACTATGAGAGATATTGTATATAATTGGAATAAAATTGATGATACTGTGGATAAAATAATGTCTTCTGATCTACAATTCATAGAGAAAAACGCAGATTTAAAAGAAGCATGCAGAATAGTTACTTCAAAGGGTATAGGATCTCTAATAGTAGGTAATGGAGATGCCATTGAAGGTATAATAACTGAAAGAGATTTAATAAGGTACTGCAAAGCGGATATATATTCCTTAGTACAAGATATCATGAATAAAGATCCATTGATAGTTTCAGTTGATACTACTATAACTGAAGTAGTAGATTTTATGAAACAAAAATACGTTAGACATGCAATAATAGCTTGCAATAACTTACCTTGTGGCATCATTTCTACTAAAGATATAGGTAAAGCGTTATTAGCTAAGAAAGACTTGGCAAAAACAGAAGTTTCTGGATTTATGTCAAATAATGTGTTTAAAGTGTTTCCTGACGATAAAATAGAAACTGCAAGAATGTTAATGGCTGAAAATAATATAGGATTTTTACCTGTAACTGATGCAAAGGAAATATTAGGTAGCGTTAGCGAAAGGGAAATTCTTGCAGTCTTATCTATTTAATTTTTTACCTATCCACGAAAGAAGAAGAAAAGCTTATAAGTGAAAAAATACATCATTATGGAATAAGTGAGAAGAAATGGAAGACTTCAGAAAAATCTTTGAAGGCCTTGCATACACAATAATTGAAGACGATGAAGCCTCAATAGTGTTGCTAGAAGGAAAACCTATAGCAGCATCTTGTATAGAGCATGGAAACCACGATCTGTTAGATCTAAATTGTCCGCATGTAGAAAAGCTATTGAAAAAAGTTTTTTCTTAAACGCCCGCCACTACAGCTATTTCTATTAAAACATCTTTAGGTAATTTTGAAACCTCTACTGTAACTCTTGCTGGTGGGCTATCTTTAAAATAATTAGAATAAACCTCATTAAAACCCTGAAAATCATTCATGTTTTTGAGATACACGAAACTCATTACAACTTTATCTAAGCTTGAGCCTGCCGCCTCTAATATCGCCTTGATGTTCTCTAAAACTTGGGTAGTTTGCTCTTTTATTCCGCCAGAAATTACATTATTAGTCTTAGGATCTATAGGGATTTGGCCAGACACAAATATTGAATTATTTATCTTAACTGCTTGAGAATAAGGACCTATAGGCTTTGGGGCCTTTTCAGAGTAGATTATTTCTTTCATCGAATACATTATTAATATAATATGCTAATTATTTTTAACGCATTTTCGGAAATCTTGTCAATTAAATTATAGCTTTTAAAAGGTAAGTAAGGATATCCGCTACCATAAATTAACCTTCTCCTAGGTATTCCATTTAAGAACTCCTCAGGAACTCCGGAAGTTTCAAAAAATACACGATTAAAATTAAGCAACTTATATACAATTTTCTCTTGAGGATAGTAAGAACCTAATATTACAAAATTGAGCCGAGGAAATTGTTTTACTTTCTCGGTTATATCTTGCTTAGTTTTTATAAATATTGGTAATTCATACTTTTCTGCAAATTCAAGAATTTTGTCCATTTCGTTTATACTGTATCCGTGCTTATCCGGAGTTAGCACTATACCTTCTATTCCTTTTTCATATTGCCTCTTTAGCTCAACTTCTAAAGGAACTCTACATCTGGGATTATACATACCAAGTAAACGGTATTTCGTTTTACTTTCTTTTTTATCTTTAAGCCAAAGATATTGTTGATAAAATCCATCTACACAGCATTGGCACGAATATTTATATGCAGGATTTAATAAAATAATATCAAACCCAGGTATTTCTTTAGCGTTTACCCATTTTATTCCCAGATGTTGATGAACGTCTATTCTCACAATTAAATTAATACTTCTTCTGGTATATTATATTCTGTTATAGCTATATCTCTCAAATCTCTCGCAATCTCTTCCATAGTTATTTCACCTCTTAATCCTTTCAATACTATATCTTTAAACTCGTCTGGAACATAATCCATTCTAGGATCTACTGCATAAAAGTCCTTTAATACTTGTTCCCTCTTTGAAGGATTCATTACTGCATCTTCTAATTCTCTTTCCAGCCATTCAGGAAATGGGAAATTGTTTGTTAATGATGCATAAAGTGAAACTGTAAAGGAATAAATATCCATTTCTGTTGACGCCCTTTGTCCGAATCTCTGTAATGGATGTGCATAATACGGAGTGTAATGAATTACGGAAGTACCTATCTTTACTGCACTACCTAAATCAGAAAGTTTAGGAGTTACTTGCTCTTTTTCTAAAGCTTCCAGAGCTTCTTCTCCGTAATTAGGAAGTGGATTAGTAAAGAGTATATTAGAAGGTTTAATGTCGCAATGAATATATCCTTCTTTATGAACAGTTATAATTGCTCTAGCTAATTTGGAAAATATTACAGATACTACTTGAGGCCAAACAACTGAATGCCTTAATGTTGAGTATTCATCTTTTGCTAGTACTTCCCTTAGGTCACCCCCTCCCATGTATTCCATTACAATTGCAGGAGGAGAGCTATAATAGTCTACCCAGTTTTCATCAATGAAATTTGCCAAAATTCTGACAAGATACTTAGAATTCTTTGAAATCTCTTGCATTTTTGCAACTTCATTTAACATTTCATCGAAATTATATTCCTTCTTCATAATTTTCATTGCATATTTTTTGTCCAGTCTTTCAACTAATAAAACGTAACCCATTCCTCCAGTTCCTAAAACCCGCTTTACTTCATACCCGTATATAACATAACCTATCCATTGTTCTGGATAGAAATCTTTAGGCGAATAGAGTACTCCAGGCTTAACCTTTTCACATGCTTCCACAATACCTTCCTTGCACGCATAGAGAAAATCTTTTTCTGCTTCATTTTTAGCGTTTAAGTTCTCCAAAGCTAATCCTCTTAAAAATGCAGAGCCTGCAGTTCTGCGTATTTTTTCTGCTTCATCTATTATTTTTAATCCATCCATAAACTTACCGGCCTTTATATATGCATTTGCTAACATTAGCAAGTTATGATAAGATCTACTCCTCTTTAATGCTTCTTCAAAGATTTTTACTGCTTCTACAGGGTTCTTCTTAATAGAATACCACCCTAATTTTAAAACAGGGGCATCATACGTTGGTAGAATTGAGAGTGCGTTATATAGAAGTTTAACATTGCCCGTAGCTTCGTACTCTTCTATAATTTTATCTACTTTTCTCCTTAATTTTTCCTCTAAAATTTTATATCTTTCCTCAGAGAAAAATGAATATATCTTTAAAGCCTCAAGTTCTTCCCCTATTTTCTCATAGCATTCTGCGGCAGCTAAAGATTCTTCAGGATATTTTTTATCTAGCTTTACATATAATGAGACAGCTTCATTACATTTTCCTAATTTAGATAAGCCTATTATTGCTTGCCTAATTACTTCATCGTCAGAAGAATATTTTGAGAGCGCATACTGTATAACATCATAATTATCCATTGCTTCCAATAGTTTTCTCTTACTACCATTCATAATTACTTTTCCTTTTATAATCGAATAATATCCATTAAGTACAAGGTTACTAACGTTACCTAAGAGTAAACATAAAGATTCATTAGACTCAAATAAATATCCTAAATCACCTACTTTCAAAATTAGCTTACCATCAAAAATTATCTTAGAACAGTCATAAATAGGGAACTTAGATATCTTTATTTTATCGCCATCGATACTTGTCAAATAACCTATTATATTATCCTTAACTTTTAACTTACCAAAGTACTCCTCAATTCTACCATCATTGAATACATACTTTTTATTACCATCAGTAAATGCAAACTGCACGATTAATTTGATTTCGGTATAACTCTTTTTAAATTTCGGCTTAATAATACATTCCATCTTTTAGATGTGGATTTCTCAATGAATAAAGAGGACGCAACATTATATAGTATTACAAAATGAATAAGTAATTTTTAGATATCAAGTTATATTGTAGATATATGCTAAAGCACTTAGAATACACAAGACATAGTATGACAGAACCTTTAGTTACTGTATATTTATACAAAAAAGTTGAAGATGGCAAAATAGTCTCTGCGTTCAGAATTATGGTATATAAAGATACTATAATATCCATATACGAAGACGACAAACTGCAGGGCGGAGTCATATCGGATGTAGAGAATGGTGGTATGGATAAAGCTTATGAAGTAGTAAAGAAATACTATGATGATAATACTGATGATATGATAATTTACGGAGAAAAAGATCTTGTAGATCAATTGCTAGAAAAATTTGATCAAAAATGAAACTTTTATTAAAAATAACTATTAGCTGGATACTTTGGGGAATAGGATTTTATTTGTATTATCCTTTTCTCTCTATATTCCTAGTCAGATATATAAGACCTTCAGAACTAGGATTCTTCTATCTTATAACACTAATATTTTCGTTACCTTTACCATATATCGGAGGAAAAATTAACAAAAAAATTGGAGAAAAATACAGCATTTTTATAGGAATGAGTATTTCGGGTTTGGGAATTCTATTATTTCCTTTTGCAAATTCTGCGATTTCACTTTATGTCTTTATGACCATGTATAACTCCTTCTATATAGCTTTACCAGCTTTTTACGAATTAATGGATACAGAAGGAAAGGGCACTATATCAAAAGTTTGGGCTATATCAGTATTACCGTCAATATTTATGCCGTCTATAGGAGGATTAATTTCGCAGTACTTAGGGTTTACTTATCTTTTTATACTATCTTCAATTTTCATTATTCTAACGTCTTTTCCGTTATTTACTCAAAAAGAGATTAAAAACGAATGCCAAAAAATTACACCTTCTTTAATAATTTCTCTAATTATAATTCCCATAGCTCTATCTGGTCAATTTATATATTTAGTAGCAAAAGAAATGTATAATTTGAGCTATACGTTAATAGGAATTATAGCTACATTTGCAGAATTGTTAGGCAGCGTTGTAGCTTTTACTTCATCTTTTATTTCAAATAAAAGAGCAATTAACATTTCCCTTCTTCTGTTTTCTTTACAATCATTAATAATATTCTCCCCTTATTTTTCTATTTTCTATGGATTATGGGAATCGTTACTTCCTTTATCTTTATCCTTATCTAAGAAGGACTACGTTTCTGCAGTAACTATGCAGATATTAGGTTGGATATTAGGATATTTAATTGCGTCAATTTCGCAAACCCCTAAATATGACATTTTTTTATCGTCTATTATATCGCTAATTGTCCTCGCTATTTTAAATTTTAGAAAATCGCATACTGCATAAAAAACTCTTCTACATAAGTCTTCATATTAACTGTTTAAATTATATTGCGACAAAATATTTCATGTGAATATAACTCAGCTAGTAATTTTGACAAACTTAGCAGAAGGAGAACTTAGTATAAAAGAGCTTGCAGAATACACAGGCATCCCTAAAAAGAGTATAATAAAGGCAATGAAGAGTTTAGAAAATAAAGGATATGTAGAAAAAAGAGCAATAATAGGTAGAGATATAATATTTTCAATAACCGAAGAGGGATTGGAGGAACTTTACAAATATTATCTATTTATTAAGAAGTTAATAGAAGATATGGAGTTTACATTATGCAGTAGATTCGATTGTTAGAACCAGGATAATAAATTATATAACATCTTTACAAATTTCTCCTTATTAATTTCGTAAACCACGTTAACATTCGGCTCTTTTCCTAAGATCCTAAGGTAATCTATAACAGTCATTCCCCTAGTTAAACAATCGCAGTTCTCTATATCAACATATTGTTTCTCCACATTTGTTACTATGGTATTATCTATAGCTATTGCGGTAGTTATTAAGTCAGGATGAGGATTACCATTCATTTTCTGTTTAGTCATAGCAAAATTTCTATAATGAGTATAAATATCTATATAAAATGAAGAAAGTTTAGTATTTATAGATTTTATTCTCTCCCATTCCTCGTTGTTTATAGTATATTTTGTAATTAAATCCCATGCGATCATAGTTAGATCCATGCCAGAATGAAATACCACCTTTGCAGCATCAGGATCAACCCAAATATTATATTCCGCTACTGGTGTAATATTACCTCTACCATATATTGTACCACCCATAATCCAGACCTTCTTTATTTTTTCGGCTATGCTCTTATCTTTCAAGTAGGCTAAAGCTAAGTTAGTTAAAGGAGAAATAGCTAGAAATTCTAACTCCCCGGCATACATGTCTGCAAGCTCAATTATTGCGTCTATTGCGTGTTTATTACTAGGCTTTAACTTAGCGGGCTTAGCAATTTTATCTCCTATACCTCCTTTGCCGTGAACGTTTTCCACTGTTCTATAATCCTTGACAAGAGGTCTCTGACTACCTGGATAAACTGGGATTTCCTTACCTATAAATTCTAAAGCCCATAATGCATTATTTACCTCTTGCTCGAAACTTATATTTCCTTCAACTATCGTTATTCCTTCAACTGAAAAGCCGTATCTTAAAAGCATAAAAAAGCTCATTATATCGTCTTCTGCTGTATCACAATCTATTACAAAATGACGTGTCATGTAAAACACTATGCGAATATGTTCTTTAAGTCTAATATCCTTTTTAGCTTCAAATAAACCTTCTGAATATCATCGTGCTCATAATAGTTCAACTTCTTTAAAGACTCTTCGTCTGCTACATAGAATTTACTAAGCCTTGAACCTACTACTGTATATGCGTAAATTGGTTCAGTTTCTTTTATAGAATTTACAAAGTCTTCGATTGTAGGAGTATTAACATAATATCCGTTCTTATTGCTCTCTTCGATAGTGGCTACTCCCTCATCTTTTGAAAACCCGTGTATTTCTGTTTCAAAGTCATAAGTAGCATGAATAGTATATTTTCCATCATATTCGACAAGCATCGCTAAAGGTTTAATATGCATTAATCTATTAACGTAAGTTATAACCTCGTCAGTCTTACTAAAGGATTTCTCGAAAGTAAAAACCTTAGTAGGCTTTGGGAATAATCTCAATCTTGCCTCATATATTGCACCTAGCCTTCCTTTACTACCTATTATAATTTTCCATGAAATTTTACCAAAAGGAGTAATAAAAACGGCCTTATCCGTAAAATCGTACGGTTTGCCATAACGGGTAGAAAGAGGAGAGAATTCGTTATTAGCTAAAAGCCCGCCTACGCTCCCGTCGTATAAACAAGGCAGTAACAATCCGTTCTCTGAAGCCTCTTCTCTAATTTTATTCACTGAAGCTCCGGCATAAGCTTCAACATAGCCTCTCTTGTCAATTTTATACTCATCTATATTAATTTTTAGTAAAATATCTGTTTTTCTCTGAACAGAATGCTTACCATAACCTATAATCATAACTTTCTTTCCACTCAAATAAGCGTCCTTAATAGCCCCATACAATTCCTTCTCATTATAGACTTCCATCACTTAGTCTCTTGATTAAAAAACCTTATAATACTTAAGCCCCTTAAGATTTTATGCCACTTGTAGGAGTTATAATGGGAAGTAAATCTGATTGGGAATATATGAAGGAAGCTGTAGACATATTAAAATCGTTTGGAGTTAATTATGAAGTAAAAGTTGTCTCAGCTCATAGAACTCCAGAGTTCATGGTAGATTATGCAAAGACTGCAAGATCTAGAGGAATAGAAGTAATAATAGCTGGAGCAGGAGGGGCTGCTCATTTACCTGGGATGACTGCATCTTTAACTACTCTCCCAGTAATAGGCGTTCCTATTCCTTCTAAGAATCTTAATGGGTTGGATTCACTTTTGTCCATTGTTCAAATGCCTTACGGAGTTCCAGTAGCAACTGTAGCCATAGGAGGAGCTAAAAATGCTGCATTGTTGGCAATTAAGATCCTCTCAATAAAGTATAGAGATTTAGAAGAAAAGTTAAATAAATTTGTAGAAGATATGAAGAACGATGTCCTATCAACGTCTATCCAAGCTTAAAATCGGAATATTAGGAGCTGGACAATTAGGCTGGATGCTAATATTAGAAGGAAGAAAATTTCCCTTTGAATTTTACGTGCTCGGCGATAAAGATGAACCTGCATGTAAAATTGCCGATAAATGCTTCTCAGAAGATCTATATAAAGAACTCGTAGATTCGTCAGATGTAGTAACATTTGAGTTTGAACATGTTAGTGAAAAAGCTTTAGATTATGCTGAAGAAAAGGGAAAGCTGTATCCTAAGATCAATTCAGTTGAATTAAAAAGGGAAAGATATAAGGAAAAGGAGTTCTTGAGAGATCACGGTTTCCCAGTACCTAGATTTTACGTAGCTAATAATGGAGAAGAAGCGCTAGAAATATTGAAGAATGAATTCAATAACGAAGGAGTTTTAAAGCAGTCTAAAGGAGGCTACGATGGAAAAGGCCAGTATTTTATACATAGAGATGTGGACAAATATCAATTTATAAAAGAAATGAAGTGTAAATTCGTAGTAGAGGAGTATGTAAAATTTGATTTTGAAGCTTCTATAATTGCCACAAGAAGTAAGAGAGATTTTAAGGCATTTATACCAACGTTTAACTATAATGAGAAGGGAATTTTAGTCTACAACTATGGTCCGTACTATAATGAAAAAATGATTGAGATTGCAGAGAAGCTTACTAAGGAATTAGATTATATAGGTACAATAGGTATTGAATTTTTTGTCAGAAATAATGAGGTTTTAATAAACGAGATAGCACCTAGAGTCCATAATACTGGACATTATACATTAGACGGAGCAGAAACTTCTCAATTCGAGCAACATATAAGGGCAATAGCTGACTTAGATTTAGGATCTACAAGAATACTTTCTCCTTCCGGAATGGTAAATATATTGGGAACAGGAGAAGTCCCTAAAGACGTCTTAAAGTTTGGTGAGGTATATTGGTATGGGAAAAACGAAGTTAGAAAAAGAAGAAAAATGGGGCACATAAACGTCTTAGGAGAAAGTTTAGAAGAAGTAAAAGAAAAAATTGATAATATTATGAAGCTAATATATCCTCAAGGATTAGACTTATGAAGTTTAATTTTAAAATTTGGATAGAAGACGATAAAGGAAATTCCATACTAGGTAAAGGTGGAGCCGAACTAGTAAAAGAAATAATTAATACTGGTTCTATTTCTAAAGCTGCTGAAAATCTTAATTTATCATACAAATTCGCTTGGGAATATGTAAGAAAAATTGAATCAGAAATTGGAGGAATAGAGATGAAGAAAGGCGGTAAGAATGCTGGAGGAACTGTAGTCTCGGATAAAGTACAAGAAATACTCAAAATTTATGAAGAAGCAATGAATGAAGTTTCTGCAGTGCTTGATAAATACTCTAAGAAGTTAAATGACATTAAAGGATAGCTCTAGCAACTTCTTAGAATTCCTATATCTCCAGTGATCTAGTTTTATTTCTCCAATTTCTCTTGTATTACTTACATGTTGTTTATTACATGCATTTATGTTCCAGCCTGGAATTATTACAATATAAAGTTCATTTACTTCTGTAGGAATTGGAAATAAATCATAAATCTCATCTCCGTATTTTTTCTCTGCTTCTTCCCTAGATAATTTTTCAATAATAAAAGGCAAGCCTTCGTTTATTCTATTTTGTGCTTCTACAAATATTCTATTGATTTCCTCCTCAGTAGGCTTCCTTTCAAACTGAACAGTCAATCTACCATGAGGACCATTAACATAAGTACTTGCAGTCCACTTCGCTCCTAAGACCTTTTTTGTAGCACCTTTCAAAACATGTAAAGCGCTGTGAGTTTTAATTTCTATCATTACTTCTCATCTATTGCTTTTATTCCACTCTTTATGAAATCCTCTACCACTTTTTCCGGTTCCTTAGCTTTCATTACTGCACTTGCTACACCTATTCCGTCTGCACCTAATTTTACTGCAGTATATACATCATTGCCACTGCTTATTCCTGCTCCTGCAATAAGGAAAACTCCTGGAACTTTAGAAATTTCTTTTACGGCATTAGTTATTACTTCAGGTTTAGCTTTGGACACAGAAATTCCGGAACCTATTAATTCTGGAGGCTCAATTAAAATTGCAGTAGGTTTTAATAAAGCCATAGGTTCTACTAGTTCATATCTATCTATACATACGACAGATTCTAAACCTAGTTTATCTAATCTATGTAAAGAATCGTGTATCTCGTCTGCTCTTATCCTTTTTTCACTATGGTTTAACAATGTGCCTTTAGCTCCTGCTTCTTTTATCATTTCGGGTAATAATGAACCCGTATGGGCTCCAAGAGGATATGAATCTACGTGTTGAGCATAAATAGGTAACGATAACTCTTGAGAAAGAATGGATATCATAGTAGCAGGAACTGATAAGATTACTTCAGTTGAGTATTCCATGGACACTTTTTCTATTCTTTTTGCAATATCTATGCTCTTCTTTCCAAATGAGTTCTCGTAAGCCTTGAAATTTATTAATATTATTGGCTTTTTCATAAGATTAGAGGGGACAGCTTATTTTTATTTATTGTGGAGTTGATTTAGCTGTAAAGAGAAAAACCGCTGTAGGTAAAATGATAGATAATATAATACAAGTTAAGTTTCTTTCAACAGATGAGGAAATAATTGATTATTGCAAGGACGCAAAACTAGTTGCAATTGATTCGCCATTATCAATGTCTAAAGGATTTAGAGAAGTTGATAAAAAAATGATAAGGAGCGGATATAAAGTTCTTCCTCCATCTTTTATGAAAAGTCTAGTAGAGAGAGCTATTAGAATATCCAAGTTATTGCCTAGTGTTATAGAAACACATCCTACATCGTCTATGAAAAACTTAGGAATAAATTGGAAGGAATATACCAAGAAAAAGGATGAAATAGACGCTGTAATTTGTGCTATTACCGCATATGCTTACGATAATAAAATGGTTTTTAAGATTTCCGACGTTGACGGGATAATTTATTTGTTACCTAAAGCTTTTCCTAAGCCAATTAAAGTGAGTGAAAATTATTATATACTTCCAAATATAGGTTGTCAATGATGAGACTAAATTTTATTACGTTTGAAAGTGAATTTTTGAAAGATAATCCCTTACAAGATCCACACATCAGACGTTTAGGAATAATAGAACCAGAAGATCCAGTTAATAAGCCAATAATAATATACCTAAGCGGATTTCTAGGTTCTTCACTTTCTATGCTAAATTATGATCCTTTATCTGAGGATATTCTAAGCAGAGTAGAGAGACTTAAGAAAGAATGTAAGATTAATGGTTCTGTTATAGTTTTGCCAGATATGTTTACAAAAGTTGGAGGAAATCAATATATTAATTCTCCAGCTGTGGGTTTTTATGAAGATTTTGTAATAAAGGAATTAATACCATATCTTAAAGAAAAATATAAGAGCGATAAAATAGGTATAATAGGCAAATCTTCTGGTGGATACGGAGCACTAGTTTTAGGAATGAAATATGACGAAATTAAAGCAATTGCTTCCCATTCTGGAGACGCATACTTTGAATATGTTTATTTGCCAATGTTTCCTAAGGTAATTCCATATCTAAGGAAATTTTCATCCCCAGAAGAATGGCTTAGTAACTTTTGGAAAAAGCAAAATAAAAAGAAAAAAGAAGATTTGAATACTCTAAACATTATAGGTATGTCTGCATTTTATTCACCTAGTTCAGAAGGTAAAATACTACTTCCTTTTGATTTAGACTCCGGAGAAATATTAGAAGATGTATGGCAAAGATGGTTAGAAAAAGATCCAGTAAGAATGGTAGAAAAGTTCGGAGAAAAATTAAGGAATAAGGGAATATATATTGACGTCGGTGTTAAGGACGAATTTAACATACAATACGGATCTAGAATACTTCATAATAAAATGAAGAAAATTGGAATAGAACATTACTATGAAGAATACGAAGACGGACATCTAAATACATCCTATAGATTAGATATTTCCATTAGTTTCATAGAAAAATATTTATCTAAGTTAAATTGATTATTCCAATCATGATTATTAGAAACTTTTTTATCTATAAAAACTAATAATAGCGTACATGGATACTTTATTAATATTCAAGATAACGCTCATTGTCATAGCCGCAGTTACTAGCGTATTTGGAGTAAGCTATATTATACTAACTAAATTCGCGCCATCAAACATAAATAGGAAAGACTTGTTTACTTTAGGCAGTATACTTGTAATTGTAGGTGTTGCATCATTTTTGGTATCATTTGTATTTTTCTAGGTGAAACAAATGTATATAGTAGGTTTTGAAAACGGGAAAACTTTTATAATAAAAGATAATGGAAAAATTGAAGAAATTAAGAATAGGGAACCGCAGATAATAATAGTTGAAAAATTAACTAAGGAAAAATTAGAATATTATAATAAAATGAGTATTAAAATACTTGAATGCAAAGATAATCAAGATTTATGCTTATCAAAAGTACTTAAAATACTCTTTGGAAGACCTAAATCATGTAAATTCACATGAAGAAGAGATCATGAATTTCCAATCGTTTGTAAATTCGAATACACAATTTACGTACTTACCTTGTAAAACTAAAGGTAACCATATTCTATCGTCTATCCACATATTTCCGAATGGCAAATTATCGTAAGATACCCACATTGGTACTGCTTCGTCACTTTCTTTTGGTGAGCCTGTAAATTCTCTTGCAGTATATACATGCATAATTTGAATGTTGCCTCCATTTTGTTTAAAGATAATTAAACCAGCCTTTTTTGGATTTGTTATTTTTACTCCAACTTCCTCTTCTGTTTCTCTTATTGCACAGTCTAAAGGTGTTTCGTCTCCCTCTACTTTTCCTCCAGGGAAAGTTATTAATCCTTCTCCTAATCCTCTTTTCTTCTTTATCATTAATAGCATGCCACTCTGGTTTATAATGCTGAGACATGTATTCAGCTCCAATCTTTTTTACCTCTTCTTATAATATTCTTGTATGATAGTAAAGACATTAGAGGTATTAAGACCCCCTGTAATTTCAATTGAAGATAATTTAATGCAGGCATTTAAGAAGATAAATGAAAGAGGAATTGGAAGAATAATAATAGCTAATGATAAAGTTGAAGGAATACTTTCTACTAGAGATTTACTTTCCGTTTATCTTAGCTTTTGCCCACAAGGTTGCAGCCAGGGCGATCTATATAAAATGAGTAATATGAAAGCATCATTATACATGACTCCGAATCCTTCAGTTGTAAGTGAAAAAGATGATGTATTGGATGCAATAACTATAATGGTGACAAGAAATTTTGGATCTTTACCAGTTGTAGATGATCTAGGCAAGCCTACTGGCATAGTAACTGAAAGAGAAATGCTATTGAGTTTTCAAGATCTTGAAGTTTTATTCCCAGTAAGTATGTTCATGAGTAAGAAAGTAAGTACAATAAGTAAAGATACTGATATAGTACAAGCGACAAGACAGATGTTACACAGAGGATTTAGAAGGCTACCAGTAGTTGATGAAGAAGGAAAAGTTATAGGAATAATAACTGCTGCAGATTGTATTAAAGCCGCATCAAAGAGCGTAGAAAAATTAGATCCTGATTACTTCTTTAATAAAAAAATTACAGATATAATGAGTACTCCACCAATAACTATAGAAGAAGATAGATCAATAAATGAAGCAGCAGCCACTCTGATAGAGAAGAATATTGGTGCTTTACTTATATTAGATGATGAGTCAAAACCTAGAGGTATAATAACTGAAAGAGATTTATTGGTAGCACTTCATTATCAGCTTCATTTACAGTTTTTAAGAAAGACCTAATTCTAGCTTAGCCACACTGGGTACTATTTGAGAGTAAACTTCTATTGATTTCTTTAGTTCATTAGAGTTCGTTATTAACTTATGGCTATAATGATTTATTATACTTTCCATTACACTTAAGGAATAATACTTAGATAGAGAAGAAATTACCTTGGCCGAGTTAATAGGATCTTCCTTTATTATTCTTATTCCTTTTTCATAAAGTTTTAGCACGTCAGTAGGATCTACTTTTGAATAGATCACACAAGAAGGTGTTCTTATTCCTAACCTCTCAAACTCGTCCTCGAGTTTTTCTCCCATTTTTACTTCTATTCCTACTATCGCCAGATTTCCTTCCTCTGCTTTCTTAACTGCAGACTTTGCATCGGTATTTATTACATCCTTATTAGTGTACTTTGCGTAAAGACGAGCATTTATGTCTGCTAATGTTCCTTCCCTAATTGTATAAATCTTAGTAGAATTTCTGTTACCTAGTATAGTATACATATCTATGTAAACTCCTGCTACTATTTTATATCCCATTAGGTTAAGTTTTGCTATATTAGTTATTGCATCTAAAATTATATCTCCTACTTCATTAGTTTCACATGAGTTTTTTAAATTAATTTGTTCTCCTCCTAATTCCTTAGCAACTAGTAGAGGAAAACTTACTGGACCCGCGAAAGGAGTTGTTATCAACATAAGATAAAAAGAGATAAAAAAGTAAAAAAAGATAACACTTTATGAAATTAAGTAAAAATGTAGAAGTTATTCCAGGCAGTCCTAACACTCTTGTATATGATGGAAGGATAATAATAGATCAAGGAGGTAAGAATGCTAATTTGCCCATTAATGCAGAAGTACAATTAGCCACTCACGGCCATATGGATCATATTGCAGGATTATTCAAGAAAGCAAAGATAAAATTCCTCCCGAAGGAAGATTATTGGAGCTTAAATATAATAGGTAGGAGAGCAATAACTTATGGATTCAGTGCAAAAAATTCTAGAATTTTTACTTACGACCTCATAAAGGATGAATTAAAGGATGAATTTAGTGATACTGAAGTAGAGAAAATTAAACTACCAGGCCATACACCTGGACACGTAGCTTACAAAATTGATAATGTATTATATTGCGGTGATGCGTTATTCGGACAAAAAGTTTTAGAATCTTTTATTTTTCCTTTTTATACAGATTTTTGGACCGCACAAGAAAGTTTAGAAAAATTACGAGATCTTATGAAATCTGTTGACTTTATCATAATTTCTCACGGACCTATATATAAAAAGGAAAAAATGATAGATATGCTGAACTTTAACGTAGAATATAACAAAAAGCTAGTAGAGGAAATTAAGGAAATGATAAGAGGTAATCCCATGACTTCAGAGGAAGTTGTAGTAAAGCTCATGTTAAAGAGAGGAAAAAACGATATAAATCCTACATCAGTATTTTTAAACGAGATAACTGCTAAATCAATTTTATCTGAAATAGCAAAAAACATACATGTAGAAGAGAAAGGAGTCACTTTTGAGACTTAGCAGGAATTCCAGGCTTTACTAACTGTTGCAAATCTAAAATCTTGTCAATATCTTTATCTTCAAATCCCATTTCTCTTAACGCCTCTCTAATTGACATTCCCTTGACCAACATTTTACCTATCTGTGAGGCTTCATCATAACCTACTATGGGAGAAATAACTGTTATCAATGATGGACTACTTTCAGCATATCTTTTCATCTTCTCTATATTAGGCTTCATTCCGTTTATTACTAATGAAGAGAATTTACGTAAAGCTTCTGATAAAAGATTCTCTTGAAGGACTATATTATAGCCAACCAATGGAACACCCATAGCTAACTCAAATTCGCCTAACATTGACGCCATTTGATTTGCATGATCTAGACCTACTACTTCTGAAGAAACTAAAAGAGTAGCTTCAACTGTTACTGGATTTGTCTTACCGGGCATTATACTGCTTCCTGCTATCTCTTCTTGAGTCGGAATATCGATTTCTCCAATCGATGTGAAGGGACCTGAAAACATCAATCTAAAATCTTGACCAATTCTATAAAGTTCTGTAGCAATATTTCTCATTATACCACTAAGTAATAAAAGATCTGTTAAAAATCTCATTGATCTAAACTTATTGGAAGTCTTGAAATTAAGGGATGTAACTTCGTTTATTTCTTGAATTACTGTTTCAGAGAATTTTGGATGAGCATTTAATCCTGTTCCTACTGCAGTACCGCCTATAGGTAATTCCTTTATATATTCAATAACATTATTTAATTGCTCTAAATCATGGTTTAATGCGTCATAATATGCAGACAACTCTTGACCTAAAGTTATAGGTAAGGCATCTCTTAAATGCGTCCTTCCAGATTTTATAACATTATCATATTCTTTGCTTTTAACATTGAGCGATGAGAGAATCTCCTTAAGCGATGGGATTAAATTTTCCACCATATTAGATACTGCAGATATTCTTATTGCTGTAGGTACTACATCATTAGAAGACTGAGACATATTAACGTGATCATTTGGATGAACCTTTTTACTTGATAATTCTGAAGCTCTTTCAGCTATAATTTCGTTAATATTCATATTTAAGCCTGTTCCAGAACCAGTCTGAAAAACATCTAGAACTACTTTATCATCATGCCTACCTTCCATAAGTTCTATTGAAGCATCTTCTATAGCTTTCGCTATGCCTTCGTCTAAAAGGTTTAATTTTGCATTTGCTCTTGCACATGCAAGTTTAACTACTCCCATTGCCCAAATTATTTTTCTTGGAAACCTGGTCCCGGTATCCATAAAAAGTTTAGGGGCTACTTCCGTATATTTCATAGTCTCTATATATGAAATAGAAATTTATAAAAATGGTGGCGGGCCCGCCGGGATTCGAACCCGGGACCTACGGGTTACTCCCTAGCGGTTAAGAGCCCGTCGCTCTACCTGGCTGAGCTACGGGCCCACAAAAATAACATTTTACGGACATTTATAAATCTATTGCATAAAATCTCAAATCTTCTTCTGTTGTTGTAAATACGAGTAGATATCCTTTATCAATTTATACTTACCTTTATTTTTATTAACTACAATCATACCCTTAATTCTGCTTCCAGGATGCATTTTGTCCAGTACTTCAGGCTCTAAACCGAGAGCTTTAGCGGCCGAAAAAACATCATCAATAGTGATCTTAATCTTCTTGGTTTTTCTTCCTTTTCGTCTGCTATCTGCTGTAAAATAAGCAAGCCATATTGCTATCTTTTTGCCTTCGTAATCCCTTAAGCTCATTTCTGAACCAGGATAGCATTTATAACTCCGTCTTGTCCGGGCCTTGAAGTTACTATGGCTTCACCCATTTCTGTCCTTATCTTTGCACCCTTTACTATTATACCTCTTCTGGCATATTCTCTATTTGATGGTACTTCCTCTACCTCTAAAATTTTAACTTTCTTATAACTACGATCAGAAGGATTATAGACATTCGCAAAAGTGACATACTTTAATTTAATTTTAGCATTGCCTCCCATAACTCTTATTTTTTCTCTTATATCTTCAGTATGAAGCTTTGTCTCTGTAGGTAATCTCCCCATTTCAAATTTCCTTTTATCTCTACGACTGCTTTTTAGTCCTCCAGTTATCTTCCTTAAATCATTACCTTGATAAACGCCCATCTCTTATCACTTTATAAGAAAAACTAATTATAGGATAAAAAGTTAAGCTCCAAAATTCCTTTTCCTTCTCTGATAAGACCTAATGGCTCTCCATAAATCTATTTTTCTAAATTCAGGCCAATACACATCACAGAAGAATAGCTCAGAATAAGCTAAATGCCATAGAAGAAAATTACTTATTCTCATCTCCCCAGAAGTTCTTATTACCAAATCTATGTCTTCTAGTTCCTTATCGTAGAAATATTTTCTAAAAGCTTCTTCATTTAACGCAATATCTTTAGTTATACCCTTTTTATATTCATCTAAAAGCTTTTCTACTGCGTCAAGTATTTCCTGCCTACCTCCATAGCATATTGCAAGGGTTAAACTTCTTTCATTAAATGAAGACGACTTTTCAACAACTCTTGATATTGATAATCTAACATCTTCAGGTAACTTATAAAGCTGACCTATTGCCCTAACCTTTACTTTATATTTGTAAATATAATCTTCAGTTAAAAGATCATCTATACCCATTTTTATGTATTTTAAAATTACGCTAAGCTCTTGTGAAGTTCTTTTATCACAATTCTCTGTAGATAACGCAAAAACAGTAACGTCTCTAACTCCAAGTTCTGCGAGCCAAATTAAAACTTCTTTAAGTTTTTTATATCCTTGAAAATACGCTTCTTTAAAACTTGAGTTGTTCTGCCTAGCCCATCTTCTATTACCGTCTGGTATTATACCTACATGCTTTGGAATGGGACCATCCTTAACCTGATTCCAAAGCCATTTTTCATAGATTATATAAACGGGCTTCAATAATCGTTGGAGCATAGACTTTCTATCGCTTTTGTATAAGTACTTATTCCTATAAATATTTCTTCCAAAGTTATTTTTTCGTATGGAGTATGCTCTAATTTAGAATCGCCAGGCCCATAAGTTGCGATATTTTCAGTAATTGTAGACAGGATATTCATATCACTAGTGCCAGCTTTCCTAACTAACGACGGTTTAACATTCTGCAAAAGTAATGCTCTGTATAAGGATTTAACTACTTTATCATTAGCGCTAACTTTCACAGGAGGAACATGTTCAGTTATTTTTATTTCACATGTAGAAAATTCTGCATTTATTTTGGATAATATTTCATCTAATTTGAAGCCATAAGGATATCTTATATCAAAATGAAGATAAACAGCGGACGGTGTAACATTAACATACTCACCCGCTTTTATTATTGTAGGCACTATAGAAGGCTTATCGTAAGTTGTAGGCAATTGAGAAATTTCCAAAATTTTCTTTGAGATTTCTAAAATCGGATTAAAATTAGCTGATGAGGAGTGTTGCGACTCATAATTGCAAATAACATCTACGTGAGTTACACCACGATATTCTACAACTATCTTTGTAGTACTGGTAGGTTCTCCTATTATTATCCCCTTAAATTTATTACCAGAGCTTACAAGTTCTCTCGCTCCACTGCTTTTATTTTCCTCGTCTGAAAGACCGGCAAACTGAACTTTATATCCATTCTCGTTTAGTATCCAGGTAGCAAGTAACATAGAAATTAATGAACCTTTAGCATCTACTACACCTCTACCATATATAGTTCCTCCTTCCTCTTTAGGTTCAATAAACCCTGGAACAGTATCAACATGAGAAGCTAATAAAAAATCGCCCTTTCCTAAAAGGAAAGAGTTTGTACTGGTGATTTTTAAATCTAAATTTAGTTCTTTTGAAGCTCTCTCAAAAAAACCTACTGCAAGACTTTCTTTGCCAGAAGGAGTATAAATACTGGCTAATTCAAGAAGATACCGTTTTGCCTTCTGTAATAGCAACTCCTTGTCTAGTTTCATTGACAGCCAACTCCATATCTTCTTGTGTTATCATATATGGAGATAAGAATCTTATTGTAGATACTCCTGCTTTTAGAGATAAAACTCCACTATCCTGGAGATGTTTTATCGCTTTGCCTGGATTAAGTCTTAAATCTACTCCTATCATTAGTCCAAGTCCTCTAATTTCTCTAACGGATTTAAAGTCAGTTAGAGCATCATTAAGCATTTTCATGAATATTTCTCCCTTAACTCTTGCCTGCTCTGGAACATTATCAGTCAATAATGCCTTAACAGCTCCAGTAACTGCAGCTGCAGCAAATGGGTTTCCACCATAGGTTGTACCATGATCTCCCTCACCAAGTTTTTCGGCTATCCAATCTGGCATAAATACTGCGCTAACTGGAAATCCTCCTCCAATCGCTTTTCCTGCGGTCATTATATCAGGCTTTATGTCAAAATGCTGATAAGCCCAAACTTTTCCAGTTCTTCCAAAACCAGTCTGAACTTCATCTACAATTAGTAAAATCCCCTTCTCTTGCGTAACTTCTCTTAAGGCTTTCATAAAATCTTCCTTACCAGGTATAACTCCGCCCTCTCCTTGAACTGGCTCTACTATAACTGCGGCAGTAGATTCGTCTATTTTCTTTAAATCATCTACATTATTATACTCAAGAAATTCTACTGGCTCTAATAAAGGTTCGAAAGGTTCTCTATACCTTTTATTCCACGTGACTGATAAAGAACCGGAAGTTCTACCATGAAATGAATTCTTAAATGCTATCAATTTTCTTTTTCCTGTTATCTTTCTCGCAGTTTTTAATGCTAATTCTACTGCTTCGCTGCCGGAATTTAATAAAAATACGTTATCTAAATCGTCTGGTTTCACTTTTTCCATTTCTTTTAGCATTTCTTCCCTAATTGGAGTATCAAATGCAGTAGTGAGTGTTATTATTTCTGACATTTGTTTTTGTAAATATTCTAGGACTATCTTATTCCTATGACCTAAAAAAGCTACTCCATGACCTGCATGCAAATCTAAATATCTTCTACCTTTATCATCCCAAACGTATTGGTTTTCTCCTTTTACTATCTTCAAACCTCTTGTGCCATAAAATTCTACAAGTTTCATTTTCTTGTCCACTCCTCTATTTTCTTAATTAAATATTCCGACAAGTTAAATTGGTTTACTCTTACCGTATTTTTATATTCGGGAACTCCATTAACTTCATCTACTAAGTACCCTCTTTCCTTGTCTTCGAATACATCTATCCCAAGGAAGAAACCTCCAATTACTTCTTTTACCTTTAAAGCGAGATCTTTCAATTCATCATCTATCTTTAACGGTTCGGCTACTGCTCCCAGCGCAGTATTTGTTCTCCAGTTTTTAGTATTTACTCTATATATACCTACTGGAGCCTCATCTCCTATCACAAAAATTCTTATATCCCTATCTGGCTTTCTTACAAATTCTTGGATATAATAAACATTCCTAAATCCTAATGATGTATAATCTTGATACTCAAGAAAACTCCTTAATGTATCTTCATCTAACGCCTTTGCAACCATTCTACCCCAACTACCTTCAATTGGCTTTACAACAGTAGGATATCCTAGTTTGCTTGCAATTTGTAAGGCTTTCTCTTTAGAGAAAGCTACAGCTGTCTTAGGAACCTTTATGTTATGTCTAGATAATATTGCAGTGGTCATTAATTTGTTTTCACAATTTATTAGCGTCCTGCTATCATTTATTATATTATAACCTAAAGTCTCAAAGATTAACGACGTTGATACTGCTCTTTGATGCGATGTGTTTCTTTGCAGAATTACATCTAGATTTTGAAATTGATTATCCTCAGAAAATAAATGATAAAAATCTTTGGTATAGATTGGTATTACCTTATGACCTAATTTTGTAGATTCTTGAATTAAATTTCTCTCTTCCCATCTAAGTAGATCATAAGTGACTCCAAGTATCACTCTCCCCAATCCTCTCCTACTTGCTCTGCTAATCTCAGTGCTAGTTTACCGTTTTCTTTATATACCTCTAATTGTGCACCGCAGTCATGTTCTATTATTTCTCCTGGTAGTGCATCGTCCTCTACGTTGACTTGACCCCCACAAACTGGGCATTTAAGTGTTACCATGTTTGGTCGAAATAATTATAACAAGTTTAGTGTTCAAAAGCTTATATGAAAATAAATGGTTTGAAGTTAGTACCATGTCCTAAGTATAATAGTACTTGTAGTACTTATCACGCCCTGAATACTTCTAATCTCATCTATTGTTTTATTTATCTCAGCTATATTAATTCCTCGGACCACAGTTATTATATCGTAATCTCCAGTACTCTCATAAACAGTTTCAACACCAGAAATTTTGATTATTTTCTTGGAAATTTCTGGTGTTGGAATTTGAGGGGTAGACTTAACCATAACTATTGCCTTTATTTCGTTTTCTAATTCATATTCTATAGTAAATCTCTTTATAATTCCCAATCTAATTAATTTCTCAATCCTTTTCCTGACTGCGGCTTCACTTATCTTTAAATCCTTAGCAATTAAAGTATAAGGAGTTCTGGCATTCTTCTTTAATGTTTCAAGAATTTTCAAATCATTATTATCTATTTTACTGCTCATTCTATCACCGTTCCTTCTCCATCAAGAGCTTTATTAATAGCATCGTTTTCTAATCCCGATGAAATTACAACTTTTTTAACTCCGTTCTTAAGAGCTTCAGATGCCATTAGTATTTTCCTATTCATACCTGATCCAACTTTTTTCGCGAATTCCTCAGCTTCTTCTTTTTGAATTTTTTTAACTATATTGTTATCTTGGATAACTCCTTTTACATCAGTTAGAATAACTAATGTGTCTGCTTTTATAGCTGAAGCTACACCAAAAGCCATTTGATCTCCGTCTACATTAAGCATTGTACCTCCAGTAATATCTATAGCAATTGGAGATAATATAATATAATCAAAAGTGCTTGAAATAGTATTCAATAAGTTCGCGTTTACTTCATAAATTTTCCCAGTATAGCCTCCCTCAATTATTCTTTTCTTGCCTCTCTCATCAATTATCATTATTCTCTTTTTTCTATTTGCCTTTACTAGTGCCGCATCTGCACCGCTAAGTCCTAAAGCTAATTTTCCTCTGGAGTTTAATTCTGTTACAATGTTTTTATTTATTAGTGTCATTACCATGACGTAAACATCTAACTCTTCCCTACTTGTATATCGGCTCCTTATACCTTCGGGTGAAATCACGAATGTTGGCTCTATTCCCATCTTCTTTGTGTACTCTGTTACTATATCTCCTCCTCCATGCACGAAAATTAATTTACCATCATATGATATAATACTATCAATTAAATTTCGTAAAGAATTTTTTATAACTCTTCCTCCAGCTTTTACTACTATCATTTTATGCAGGCCTCAGTGGAGGTGTTCTTAATCCTTCATCCTCGTTAAAACCTCTTGATATATTAAAATTCTGAATTGCTTGACCTGCAGCTCCTTTAACTAAGTTATCTATTGCGGCAAACATAGTTAGTCTCATTATCCTCTCCTCTTGTGCAAAACCTATGTCAGCAAAATTACTGCCTATCACATATTTAGGATCTGGATATGGATGAAGTCCTCCTCTAATAATTCTTATAAATCTTCTACCACGATAAAATTCCGCAATTTTCTTCCATATTTCAATATCATCATAATCCTCATTAAGCCAAGTGTGAGCAGAAGCTAAAGCCCCTCTTATGCTACTTACTGCATGGGGAACTATACTTACCTTTACCTGTTTTTTGGCCAGCAAGCTTAATTCTTGTTCAGCCTCTGCAGCGTGTCTATGTCCTTCAGGATCATAAGGTCTAATAGCGTTTTCCCGTTCAGGATGATGACTTCCTTCTTTAGGTTTCATTCCACCTTCACTGCTTGAGACTTTAACGTCGCTAATAAATCTCAACTCAGTAGAAATTCCGTTTCCAACTACTGGTGCTAAAGCCAAAATTGTGGCAGTTGCGTTACAACCAGGAGAGGCAATAAGCTTAGCTCCTTTTAATTCCTCATAATGAAGTTCTGGCAAACCGTAAACAGATTTTTTAAGTAAATCCGGATAGGGATGCTCTATTCCATACCATTTCTTGTATTCTTCTGGTTTTTTTAACCTAAAATCTGCGCTTAAATCTATTACTTGAATTCCCATTTCAAGCAATTTAGGTACATAATTTAATGAAACTCTATGAGGTAATGCTAAAAATATGGTGTCAGCTTTATCCCCAATTTTATCTAAAGATAGATCAGAAAAATTCATATTAAGTATTCCTTTTAAATTAGGATGAACTAAGGATATTGGTTTTCCTGCATATTCTCTGGATGTAATCAGAGTTATTTCTACCTTCTCATGCATTGATAATATTCTTAATAATTCTCCACCAGTATATCCCGAACCGCCTATTACTGCAACTTTTACCATTATTGTAGAAAAGGAGAATCCACTTATAAATAATGTTGATATATTTTAATCAATGGAATCTAACACAGACGAATTAAGGAAATTTCTTGAGAACAAAATATCTAGCTTAAAAAAGGAGCTAGAATATTATGAGTATTTGTTAAGCTTACTCGAATCAGGATTTTCTTCAGTTAAAGGCAATAAAGGGAGCATTGATTACATAAAAAGCAGAAAAGGCGAGATAATAGCCGAAGTATACTATACTCCTCCGCTAATGAAAATAATAGTGAGAAGAAAATTAACACTAAATAAAGCTTACATTAACGCATTAAGTAAGATTCTTGAAGATAGTAAAAATAACGATAAAATAGATTATAACATAGTATTTGATAAAGATGATTTAAAAGAGATAAGTATAAACAATGTCAATGACGACCTATGCTATAATAAAATAAAAATAGCATTGCAGACAATTCTGGAAAGAGCTGCTTAATTTACTACTTCGATCTTTATTAGCAATGGTCTGGGATCACCTAAAAATCTTATTAAAGCTTCTCCTCTGCCTAAAAAGGCAAGATTATTATTTATTTCGTTATTATTGATATTAACAAATCTTTTCACAGTATTATTCCAGAATTCCTTATCTCCATTATTCATAAAAATTAATAGCCCAATATTATCAAGATAAATTGAAGACATATCTCCTAGGTCCTCTATATTTTGAGTAGCCATAGATAATGCAATTCCATGGCCTCTACCTCTCTTCACTAGATCTGCGACTAAAGGATAATCTACTTTCTCATTCTTTAATACTGTCCATGCCTCATCTAATACCAAGACTATTCTGGTTCCGTCATCAACAGAGCCAGAAAATTTATTGTATATATCGGTTATAACGCTATACATTATTATTTTCCTTAGAGTTTCATTTTTAATAGTTGTAAGATCTATTATGTTTATTCCAGGGACTAGTAGATCGGCTATGTTATCTCCATGATCCAAACTCTTAACAATTCTAATTATTTTTGAAATATAAAGATAAGTTATTTCATCCAGCATAGATTTTGCCTTCTCATCTATTATATCCCAATTTAAATATGATATTTTACTGGAATGATAATCTTCTAATACATCGTATACTAATTTAAAAATTATAGAACTATAAACCTTGTCCAAATCAAACGAATTTGTCAATATCTTTTCTATTTGCATCGTTCTAACTTGTATTGGTATATTATTACTTTTGAGTAAAGAAATCCCATGATATAGAGGATTAAATATTTTTACATCAAATCCGCGTTTTATTATTCTTTGCTTTATATCTCCTTTTGTATCAAAAAATACTATTGGAATAGAATAATTTAATGCCAACTGCAAAGAAGTGTTGATTAAAAACTCGGTCTTTCCTGCACCAGTAGGTCCTATGATAAGCATATGCGGATTCTCGCTACTATCAATATTCCAGAATACTGGGATTCCATGATTTATGTCTTTGCCTAAAAGGACGCCATCATTTCTAAGCTGAAACTTAGGAAGTTTATCAACAGAAAACGGAGTTAAGAAGGGAACTTGGCTAGGAATAGAAATTTTATCAGATTTACATTCATCTAAAAAAATTATACTTAATATTTCATTTCTATTTGCTAACCTAGATCTTATATTTAATCCTTCTAAGCCTTTACTTATAACTTCTGCTAACTGTATTGCCCTTTCCTTATTTCTGGAATGAATTAATAAGTATATTTCATATTTAAATGGATATTCTCCTTCCGATATTCTATCTAGCAAAAAATTAACTATTTCTAATTCTCTTTTTGCTTTACTATTTGACGGATCCGAATCTATTATAATCCTCAGATTTTGAGCTTTATGTAATAAAGCTTCCTTGTACTTTATGTTATCAACGTATTTTTTCCTAAAGAAAATATCTACTTGCTCACCTATCTGCAATATTTTGTAAAACGACGCTATAGAACTTCTTAAACTATTCTCACTTAAATCCTTATAATCTACAGGAATATCATTAATTAATAATATACCTATATATTCATTACCTTTTTGTATATATCCTTCTCCTATCTTAATATTTGATAAATCTGATGAGTTATTAAAAATACGAATTTTGTAAACTAATGACTTTAGGTTAATTTTACTATATTTAAATGCTACTAAACCTATAGCCAGTAATAATAATAGTAAGAGCGGATTCCTATAAATTATTGTAAGAAGTATAACTAATACTGAAATGAAAATGAAAGATATCTTATCTTCGTTCATAATAAGTTAAGAGAAAAATAATAATGACGGAGAAGATCGAAAGTTCTAAAGTTCTATATTAGCATGAATTTGCCTTAAATCTTCTTCAGTCTTCTTTAACCTTAGCATTAATTCGGCCACAATTCCGTCTAAAAACATTTGAGTCGTATCTTCAAATAATGTACCTAATGGAGCTAGAGGTTCAGTTATACCTAGTATTTGCCTAGCAAAATAGTCCTCAAATTGAGAATATTTAGTTCTACCAGGAACCTCTACGACTACGTCCGCAATCTTACCTATTGGACTATCGGCATAACTCGTTACTGCTACTAAAGTCGCTTTAGCATCTTTAGCAGCTTCTGCTGCAGTTAAAATTAACCTAGTTCTTCCAGACCCAGAAATTGCTATAGCTAAATCATTCTTACCAATAGCAGGAACTATAGTCTCACCTAATACATAAGCATTATACCCAAGGTGCAACAACCTCATAGCAAAAGCTCTTCCTACTAATCCACTCCTACCAGCACCCATAACCAATACTTTTCCATTTTTATTATTCTTATAAAAATTTTCTAACGTATCTACCATTTTTTCTACTTGATCTGGTTTAATAAGCTGCGCGGCCCTAATTACAAATTCGGCTAAATCATACATAGTTTTTAAACTAAGAGGTAGATTAAGAAGAGAGGAGGAAGATGATGACAATCGATTCGCCGTAAAAGTATATGTCAAATGGTTTATAAAGTTTGTTATTTATGTGAATAGTATTTTAAGTTATAATTACAAAATGATAATAATGATTTTTAATGAGCACTAGATGGCTACCTAAATGGAAGGTAGTAAAAATTGATGTTAAAGGAAAAGAAGTGGAAGTATGTTACGACGATGACTTAAAACTATATGCTTGTCCGTTTTGTAATCCCATATGTAAAAAAGGGGGAATACCTGATTACAGTACATACTTCTATCACGTGGAAGATTTGATTGCTCATATAATAGCCCATAAAAATGCGTTATGGTTAAAGAAGAGACCGCAAGAAATAAGGGAAGAAGAGGAAGAAGGAGAAGAGGAAGAGAATGAAGAAGATTAACATAGGTATTGCAGGGAGTTATACCATAGACGAAATTCATGAAAGCAGTACAATGTATGAAAAACCAGGTGGATCTCCAATATACTCTAGTTTAGGAGTTTATGTAGCAGGGGGAGAACCTCACGTATATTCTGTAAAGGGTGAAGATTTTAATTTTAAGTTACCTGAATATATTAAAGACGATATTATATTTTATACTAAATATAATCTAAGATTTGAAATTGATTTATATAATGGTAAGAGAACTTTAAAACTAAAATTTCCTGCAATTAAAATGGATTTTAATTCGATAAAACTAAAGAATATAGATGGCTTAATACTTAATCCAGTCTGCAACGAAATTGACCTAAATCAAGTACATGTAAATATCCCGTTAGCGGTAGACTTCCAGGGTATTGTAAGAAAATGTGTATTAGGCAACGAGATCTCCTATAATGAAATAGATAACATTCCGTCTAACCCAAGCTATGTAGTAGCTCATGCAAACATAGAAGAAGTAAACAATGGAAAATTAAATATAGAGAAGCTCTTTAATGCGGGATTTAAGGAGATTATAATAAGTTATGGGGATGAAGGATTCGAGATTTACACTAAAAATGGAGTTTTAAAAGAGATCATGGAAAGTAAAGGAAAAAATGAAGTAGGAAATGGAGATTTCCTATTAGGCTTTTACTTTACTTTGAGAGTTAAAGGAATAGAAATAAGTAAAGCGTCAAAACTCTCAAAGATCGCTTCGCAAAAATTTAGCATGTATGGGCCAGATTTACAGCTTCTTCTAAGCTGATGTTTTTCCACAAACCTAATCTACCACAATTCTTTACATAATCAACATTAACTGAAGGAGTACCGCATAGAATAGCATCTTTAATAACATGTGATCTATATGCCAAAATTTCTTCTCTAGATAAAAGACGAGTCCTCTTTAAATCGCTAAATACCTTCTTTATATCAGGCAATTTAGAAGTGAAGAATGAATATATATAATTAATATAAATGTCATTCTCTACACTTTCTCTTATAATATGAGAAAACAATATACCAGAATCGCCATTAATATATAAATCCCAGTCCTTTTCACCTTTAGTTATTAATATCGTAATAAATGCCGAGATTGATTTTAGATTTGGTTCATCAAAACCTAGAATTTTCATTAAATTTCTTCTTGAAATTGTGCTATGTATTTCGTCAAAAATTACCGACCTACCTTTATTAGTAATTAATTTTTTATCTTTTATTATTGTTGGATATTCATTTATTATTTTTTTACCTTTACTGAGAGTAGATATTATTTCTCCAAGATTTTCAATCCAAAACATTTTACCATTAAACTCTAGCCAAGAGGGTAATTTATCGCAGAAACTACAAATCTTCTCTTTTAAGTACTTTACCTTTTCTGAACGTATTCTTGGTCGGTATTCGTGATATTTTAGACCTTCTAAAAAGTTTGGATTATTTACAATAGGCGGAATAATATGAACGTTAATCCCAGAAATCTCCTCTGTAGCAAATAATCCTCCAACTTCATGTTGTAACTCAAGAATTAAATAATCTTGTTTATTCAAGGAAGCTAGGAGTAATCCAGAAATTCCTCCACCTAAAATTATCTTCACATGGATATAAGAAGAAAGAATTCTTTATAAGACTGACACTCCATTACTAAAAATTCCATCTTGATTATAAAATATCTTGAACGGTTTATGATCTTCTATTAATTCTCCTCTAATTAGCTTACTTAATTTCGCTTTAGCATCTTCTTCATCTATATAATCGAATAATATTTTCCTACCGTTAATCTCTATCATAGGCGAAGTATAATCATAAAGTAAATCAGTTTCTATATCCACTTTCACGTCGTATTTATTTGGAAGGTTCTCAATAACTTCGTATAACAAAGAGGTAACTCCACTATCGCCATAAGATCCAAATATTACCTTTATTGAAGGCATGTTATCTCAATATTATAACTTCAGTTAAGGAAGCATATAAAAAACTTAAAATTCAATATTACTGCATGAGATCCATTTATGGTTCAACAATACTAGAATCAGCGGGAATCTTCGATATTCAACAAGATGAAAATTGCGCCAAAAAATCATATAATGAGGCAAAAAAACTATATCCAGATTTCAAAATTTCTATTCTCCATATGAATAATGTGGAAGACAGATTAAAAGCTATAGACGTGGATCCAGATTTAGCTGATATGAAAGATGTTTATGTAATTCTTATAGAAGTCCCAGAAGAAGTAACTTAAATTTTTTATTTATAGCCTAATATTGTTAAATGGGCCCATAGTCTAGCCTGGTTAGGACGCTGCCCTCACACGGCAGTGATCGCGGGTTCAAATCCCGCTGGGCCCACTGTGGGGGTCATCTTACTTTCTTTTAATTTTTCGTAAGTTCCGTCACCTTAATTAAGGAATATACGTAAGTTTCCTTCTTATCACGGTTTATAATATTTGTCTTTTTCTTTTCCATAAAAATATAATACTCAAATTTTTATCTGCGATGCTTTCCATTGTCCAATCTCATTATATTATGATTATAAGGAGAACAACCACGCCAAAAAAGAGTTATGGGAAATAGTCCAAGACTTTGGAGACCGGGATAAGGCCCAAAAATTTGTAGACTATTGTCTGAAGAAGAGGTTCTGCTATCAAAGAGGAGTAGACGTATATGAAATTGATATCAGTTAAACATGGCTTTTTCCAATTTTTTGAAATTCAGTTTTTCAACTATCATTACCAATTTATGTAACGTAATCACGATTTTTTCTACCTCTCCTCTGTAGAAACCAAAAATAATAGGGGTAAAAATAGACAGAGAATCGTGATTACGTTACATAAGTAGTCACAAACGTGATATTATTGCTATATTAATGGTCTATTTTAGATATTCTTACAAAGATTAATCGTATTTATCTAACGACTTCCCATGCCATACCTAAGCCCCATGATTTATTGAGTTTTTATCATTTACAATAGTTTCCGAAATCCAATTTTTACAACAACTAAGGAATCTTTGCCACTACCTTTCAACTCCACGACCGAGTAGGGCAATAGCCCCATACTTAAAAGCTTATATGATGAAAAAGGGGCATAGATTAAATATGGGTTATAGAGTTTTCTCAGCCGGGCAATATAAAAATACGTCAGAGAGGAAAGAAGTATTATGTTTACTCCATAGAGAAGAACAAAGACAACCACGTAAAGGAAACTTACATAGGCCCCTTAGATAAGATAGTGGAATTTTATATTAGCAGTAGGGGTATGGGGTATCCCCCAGAGTGCCGCCGCGGGGATTTGAACCCCGGACAACCCGGTCTTCAGCCGGGCGCTCTCCCGCGCTGAGCTACGGCGGCAATATATTTTTTCATATCTTCAAACTTAAATCTTTCTATGATAATTACTTAATGGGGTCTGGCGACACCCTAGGAGAACCCTTTATTAGGGGTCAATGATATAGGGTCTCCAGAGACCCCAACATGAAAACACTTATAGTATTTCTAAATAAGATAGATATAAATAAGATAATGTATTTTCAAGATAAAAAGGATGTTTATATATTAAATGAAATATTACATATACCTATATCCCTTTATGATTGGGAAAACAATTGCTATAAAGGAGATAAAATTATTGATTATGCATCTAAAAAACTCAATAATCTTTCATTTGAAAAAATATTTTTATTGACTAACTTGAAATTATGTAATAAGGATATACAAAAAACAGATAAAATTGAATTAATTAATGTTAATGACGAGAGTATACTAAGAAAGATAATGGTTGATAACAATTAAATATCAACTACAAAAGTTATCTCGTACATATTTCCTTGCTTATTGATTGACATTAAACTATAAGTCATTGCTTTAACTAACGTTCTTCTTTCATGCTTTTCTTCATTAAATTTCTCCCCCCAAGCCTCTCCTTCTAACCTCATATTATTCTGGTCTATCTTTACTTTGAATTTACTAAATAACATTAATTCTGAATCATAAAAAACTAAAAGAGATTCTATCCACCTATATAATAAGTTTTCTAAATCAGTTCCATCTATACTTATCTTTCTCTCCTCCCTAGGATCTACTTTAGAGGTATCAGTCATTACTTCAAAAACTGCTAAAGCAGAATTTTCAAAGGCTTCTTCAAGTGTTTCGCCATAAGCTCTTATTCCCACGTCTGCTGTATTATCAAAGAACTCAAATTTCTTCATAAAAACACTTTTAAACTTAGTAGAATTTAACGTTATTGATTAAAATGGGTGGAAGACAAAAAACTACCTTATTTATGACAAAAGAAATAAGGAAAGAAAAAAGAGGAACTACTGCTCAGCAAACTTCCTCGAGATAATATAATTAACAGAATATATACCCGCTGCCAAAAGAATATCCATAATGGAATATAATATATTTTTTGTAAAACAATAAACTATTATAGAATTAATTATAAGAAGTAAAAGCAGTATATCCCTACTTTTCATATTACTTCACCTAAAAGATCTCTATTGGAATGGGCAACCTAGACGAATATCCACTTATTGCCGCACCTACCCCTATTGAAATTCCACCAAGTATAACTAGATATGCAATGGGAAGTACTATAGTTCCTTCAATAAACACAGGAACTACCTTAGTAATGAGATATACTATAATGCAACATGCTTTATTATTGGGTATACTGTTTAAATTCTGGAGAATGTTAACTCCTAAGGAAGTTAAGAAATTTGGTAAATAAGGTAGACCTGCATAAAATACTATAGAAAAACCTATAAGTGACCCACCTACTCCTCTACCTACTCTAAATGGTATAGAAATTAATAATATTCCTAAAGCAACTAATACTTGAGAATAGTCATAGACTATTCTAGCAATTATAAGTAAAGTTTCTGAAGTGGTAATTAAGCTCCCAAATATAGAGAAAAGTACACCTACTTGCGATAATAATACTCCAGCGGCAGGTCCACTTGCCACAGCTATTATTCCATATAGTGTCCTCAAGAACGTATTTAGTGCTATTTCTTGAACTATTAAACAACATACCCATTTGAAAAAACTACACCATGTAGCACCTAGATATGATTGAATAATATAAGATAATGATAAGATACTTCCATATGCGTTAACTAATGCTGTAACATATAATCCATCTAATATTAATTTTGGTCCCCATCTTTTTACACCATACACTGGTACAGGTAGACCCATAATCAATGTTCCAAGGAAATAAGTTAATGCCCCTAGTGAAGAAGCAAGAAATAACATTTCGCCTATGCTAAACAATTACATCACCTCATACTTGAGATGCCAGATACGAAATTAAGCTAAATACAGTGCTACCTATAGCTAACCAAAATGCAGCTATTATTGCATCCTCTATAATATCTTGACCTCCTCGTTTTACCCTAAATATTGGAATAGGCGAACCTCTTAAAGCCCAGCCTATTGCCCATGATAATATAAACGCGCTCCATGCAACTTCAGTTATTTGGGTTGTTAAATTACTTATTAAAGTCTCTATACCTGACATTCCTGATCTAATCTATGGAATGAGTATTAAAGCTAAGAGACCTAACTGAAAGTGTTCTTACCTATGTACGTAAGAATAATATTTACTATTCTGCTAATGTCCAAATTAGAAGTATTTATCACAATATCAAATGGAGTTAAATCCAAGAGATCTATTCCATAATATTTCCAAAACCTAAAATAATGACTTTGTTCTCTTTCCATGATTTTGATTAAAGCCTCTTCGTACGAAATTTTATCTCTAATTGATATTCTTTTAGCTCTTTCCTCAATGTTAGCCCATAAATATATTGTATAATCTGAAATTCCACTAAGCAACCATCCAGCTATATGAGATTCTATAATTACATTCCCTTTCTCTGCTTCATCTAGAATTCTCTTATCTATAAGTCTATCTATATCGAATTTTTTTTCAGCGGATTTGTTCATCTCTATTATATCTTTTCCTGAGTTTGCAGCCATTTCCCTAAATAATTGCCCTGCAGATACAAACCTAAGCTTAAGTTTATCAGATAAAATTTTTGCAACAGTAGTTTTTCCACTACCAGAAGGCCCACTTATAACAATAATCATGATATTCCTCTCACGCTCATCTTAATCAAATCCTCTAGGCATTTATGGCACAAATACCCGCCAAAAGGTCTCTCAGGTCTTTTTTCAGATAGTGAGAATAAGTAAACCTTGTTGATTTTTACTCCATTTAGAGGATTCCCACATTTTGAACAGTGAGCTATTTTATTCTTTTTCTTTTCAAAATGAATCTTAGATTTCCCGCTTGGAGTTTTAACGTGTATTCTTCTATAAGACCTAGACCTAAACTGAGGCTTAGGCATTGCTTCTCAATAAGAAAATATATCTTTAATTTATATAATCTTCGGGCGTCTTAATGATAAAGGCGTAAAAAGCACAAAGGACAAAATAAATATTATAAAAGATGAGTACGGAATGATATACTTCCCTTCATATGGAATAGAAATTATTGGTATATAATAAGGAAGAAATAAACTGAAATTTATCCTGAATACTACTAATGATAGATCTATGAAATAAATAAAAATTAACAATGTAGTTTGCATAAAGGAATAAAAATACATTGTAGAATTATACGACTTTATTTCATTTTGAATCTTCTTTTGAACTTTTTCTTTTCTTTTATCCGATACTATCTTATCTAATCTATTATCATATTCCTTTAACTTTATTATAACATATTTTAGCTTCCTACTAATATAATACTTATAAAAAAGATAGACAACAAAATTGGAAAAAAACGACAAGAGAATTATATAAAAAAGATATATCTCCATCTTACATCATTGAAGAAATTATCTCCTTAGCTGCTATGCTTGGATCGCCTTCCTTATTAACTACTATTTTTACTGAAGCACCTACCAATACTGCAGATGCCATGGCGGCATATCTAGCGAAATTTATAGTTTCATTAATTACACTTATATCTGCATAATCAGATCTAATTCTTCCTTTATCTTTTTGTTGCCTATTTAAAATATCTTCAGGATTACTCTCAAGTAGAAATATTACTTGAGGAGATAAAATTTCTATAACATGCTTTGGTAATCCAGGAAGATAACCTGCCGGAGTCCTTATAACAGCATGAGTATCTATAAATGCTAAACCATTCTCCCCTAATTTTTCAGAGTCTTCAACAATTCTCTTTGCAGCCATTAATTGCAGCTCCCTCTGTTTAGACAACGGCAATTTTCTCATTTCGTCTCTATTATTAACAAAACCTTCAGAAAGAGCAGTATTCAACATGTAGTCTCCATAGTTCATTATTTTATATTTTCTATCTTCAGAAGATAAAATCTCTGATACCTTACTTAATACAGTAGTTTTACCAACTCCAGGTATTCCGGTTACTATACCCATTTTCATTTCACTCACCTACTAATCTTCTCAATAATGGATACATTTCAATAGACCTCTCATAGGCTAATAAGCTGTAGTATTGTACAGCTATAGTTACTGCTAATAATATTCCAACTCCTGTTCCATATACTCCTAGGAAAGTTGCACCTACAGCTATTATACTTACTATAACAGAGCTAAAGAATGCTAAAGGATATATATACTTAGCTAGAATAGCTTCAATCATTTTAGTATTGCTTCTCATACCTGGAATCTCTATACCAGCTTCAACTAACTGTCTAGCTTGAGTTGCAGGATCTAACCCAGCTACTTCAACCCAAATTAAACCGAACAATATACCTAGCGTAATAAATACCACAGCATAAATAACAGCTCCTACCGGATCTACTACGACAGCATATGCACTATGAGGAATCTTAGAAGTTGGGGGTGGAAATTCAAAAGCTGCTGCTATGTCATTTAATATTCTAGCTATAGTTGAATTAGAGTAAGAAGAAAGGGAGGCAAATAATTGAATGTCTGCACCTAATACGCTTACAAATATAACTGGAATGCTGCTAACATATAGGAAATTGAGTGGTATAGTTCTTCTTATTCCTCTCAACTTTTGAGATGTAACAGGTATTTGAATATTTATAGATGTTAAATAAACTATAAGAATTACTAATGCTACAGTTGATATTAAACCTACTAGATCTGGCTCAAACGGCTTAGTGGTATTTACAACAATGCTAAGCAAATTACCATGGCTCATGACTAATGAGGCTAAGGTAGGGAAGAATCCTACTGGAAGATCTTGAGAACTCACAGTAACGATTCCGAACATATACCAGAACATTATTTTCATCACGCCTGCAAATATAAATAAGCTAACCCCAGAGCCTAATCCCCAACCTTTTTGCACCAACTCGTCCAAGAGTAAAATGAAGAATGTTGCGACTATTAACTGTCCAGCTGTTATAGTAGCTAGCTCAATTTGAGCTGAGGAAATACCTGTACCCCTAGTTAAAACATATCCAAATAACGCTGCCTCTATAACTATAAATATGAAAGCTAAACCCTTTTGTGCCTCAGTAAATTTAGCTCTATCATCCTCATTACCTAAATCTATATTAATTAATTTAGACCCAACCAATATCTGCATGATTAAACCTGCGGTTATTATTGGTCCTATACCCAATTGAGCAAGAGTACCAGCAGTAGATGCAAAAATAACTTGTTCTATTAGGAAATTGCTAAAAGCAGTAGACTTTATACCATAAAGTGGAACAGATGCCATTACCAAGTAAATAATAACTGCTAATACAGACCACATTATTTTCTGATTTAAATTAGGCTTATGCCTAGGCTTTCTAACTGCAGGTAAATCTTTACCAAGTGCAGCAAGAAAATCCATAAACGACATGAAATATCAAAAACATTAAGAATTAGGGGTTAAAATAACTTGTCCACCTATTTTTTCTAATTTTTGTTTTGCTTTTTCAGTAGCAGCTTTCACTACTATGCTTAAACCACTAACATTTAAATTACCACTACCCAACAGCTTCTCAAATCCATATTTACTCAAGTCTAGTACTTTCTTTCCATCTTTTTCCTCTATCTTAATAGTACCATTATCTATAAATGTCTGCAGATCCCTCAAGCTAATAGCGCTTATCTTAACAGTAGTAGGATTAACAAATCCATGCTTCCCATACCAGCCTTTTCCATATTTAACAATCCATGACCACTTATGTTTATGCATCCCTATTTGCCTTCCGCCTCTAACTCCTCTATTTCTATGCTGACCTTTAGTGCCCCAACCCATAGTTCTATATCCACGCATCTTCCTTGATTTTTTCTCTTTTCTTACTACCATTTCACACCATCCTCTTTATTAGATTATTTATATCTGATCCTCTATAACCAAATACTCCCTTTGCCTTATAAGGAGTGTTAATTTTTCCTTTAAATCCACCACTAGGCGGATGCAATCTTATAGGTAACTCAAATTCATCATCAAATTTGTTTAACAATAATTCACCAGAAAGTATTTTTGTCCTAAACGTAGCTAAATCCATCGATAACTTAGTCTTTACATACTCTTCAGTAATTTTCTCACCACTACTCGTCTCAAGCCTATTAAGCAGCGCGTTCAGTCCTTCTTCAGTAATTTCGCCCCAAGTTACATAAGGTTCAACTTTTATTAACATTCCTCTTAATGAGTCCGTATAAGGGTAGATCATTGCATTAAAGACCTTAGGTAACCTAAGTAACTCTAGTGTTTCTTGAATTCTCCACGACGCGTGCGCATATCCCCTTATTCTAATTATTGCTACTGTATTAGGAATCTTTCATCACCTCTTTCTAGCCCAATCTGCTGGCGTTACAAATTTATAAGTATTATAAAGTGCATTATACCCGGCTCTGATAAAGTTTTCAGTAGTTCTAGTTTCTCCCTTACTAGACGACCAAACATCTTTAATACCTGCATAAGAAAGCAATGTCTTCAAAACGCTACCTACTACTAATCCAGTCCCTTTTGGAGCAGGTTTTAGAGTAACTTCTACACTACCAGCCTCACCACTAACAGTAAATGGTAAACTATGAGGTTCACCGCAAGTGCATTCCCAACTTCCACATCCCCTTCTAACTGGAATTATGTTCATCTTTGCGTCTCTTATTGCTTTTTGTATAGCTACTCTTAATTGCTTAGCCTTACCCATTCCGATACCAACGTATCCATCAAAATTACCCATTATTACTAATACTTTATACCTAGAAAGTTCACCTGCATCAGTTTGTTTCTGAACCATCTTTATATCTATTACTTCATACTTCAGATTAGGTAATAATGCATCTATTATCTCCGGCTCAGTTATTACAAGGTTTTTCTCGAATATTTCCTTTATAGAAGTTACCTTACCTTCTTTAACTAATTGACCAAGTTTTGTTCTAGGCTTCCACTCTTCTATGTTGGTAATAGGTACTCCTTCTGCCATTGTTATTCACCAGAACTTTTTATTTTATTTAAAACTTCCTCAAAGTGGGAAGGAAGATCCTTAGGATTTAATCCCCTACTTAGATACCTAGAGAACATCTTATTGAATTTCTCTGGATTTTCTGCCTCTAACTTCTTTGCGTATTCCGCTATGTGAACTCCTTTTATCCTATCCTCATCGAACTCTATCTCGCCGATAGGGACTTTTAATCCTGCGTCTATTGCGCCTTTTATTATGTAGAATATTCTTGCTCCTTTTGTTGGAGTAAACAAACCTATATCTACTGCAGCAGTTTCAATGCCAGCTTTCTTTGCTCTAAGACCAGCCAAATATCCAGTTAGATAAGCTGCTGGCGTATTGTTTGTATCTCCTTTCCATCCGTATTTCTTAACTAATTCTATCGAATGTGCAGATACTGTAGTTATATCTCCTTTAGGATCAAATTTAGTTACGCTAACAATAACATGCTCATTCGTTATTCTAACAACTAATCTTATTGCTCTATTCAATACATAAACATATCTTCTATAATAATTGGTTTTACCTTCTCTTCTTCTTCTAGGTTTAACCTTATAATTAGGACCCAGAGCCATTTTATTCACCTTTTATTTTTCCCATTTGAATTAGAATTGATTTAACGTCGCTTAAGCTCTTAAACGAACCACCTTTAGCCTTAATATAAAGCTCTCTATATAAATGAGAATCAATTATTCCATGATCTCTTAACCACTTAAGATATCTCCTTATTTTTCTTATCCTAGTTACCCAAGCTTCATGCTCATCAAATCTTGCAGTTTTCCTTCCTTTTCTACTTCCATGTCTCCTACCTTCACCTTTAATTCTTCTCGCTTTCCTTCTCTCTTGAACTTCGGCGTTAGTTTTTTCCTTACCTTTCTCTATGATAATCTTACCATCTCCTATTAACCTTGCTATATCTGCTCTAGTTAATGCTTCTTTTACTTCACTGACATTATCTGGAGGAATTTTTACATTATTAATACCCACTTTTGCAATATCTGCCGCTAATCTTTTTTGCAAGTATAACTCTGGCACTTCTACTCACCATTTGCAAGTTTTATACCCATTTCGCTTGCCTTCTTTATTATTTCTAACCTCTTCTTAAATCCTACGTTAGAAGATATTATCGCTATTACCTCGCCTTTAGACTTAGCAATATTTTCCAAATCTTTTACATTATTTATAACTACTGGTCTTAATCCAGAAGGATGCAAATATCGTATAATTTTAGGTTTTCTATAACCTGGATCTACAGGTGGTGGAAATCCCTTAAGTTTTAGCCTAGTTTTATTATCTATTCCTCTTGTTCTTCTCCACTTTTCTTGCCTTTCTAATTTAAAGTATTTATCCCAATCATATCTTAGGAAATCTGGCAACTTTGAATTATATTTCTGTTTTAATTTATAAACTTTATCTCTACTTAAATTGTTTGATGCCATTATTCAATCACCTCTTTCTTATAAATATATACGCCATCTCCAAACACACGCCTATCGAATCCAGATATTTTGCTAACTCTTTCTATATTGGCTGCAGTTTGTGCCACTTTCTCTAGATCTATTCCTTCCACAATTATATCTTCTCCTTTAATAGTAACTTTAACTCCAGGCAAAATTTGTGCCCTTCTAATATTCTTCTCACCTATTAAGTTAGTTATCTGAACTTCACTACCTACAACTTTTACTGACATTGGAAAATGCGTGAATATTATCTTAAGATAATATCTATAGCCTTTAGTAACTCCAATAATCATATTTTTAACATGTCTAAGTAAAGTATATACTAGCGCTTTGGTCTTCTTATTTGCAAACGTAGATTCAACTACTAATTCTCCATTTTCTAATCTAACTTCAATTCCCCTAATATCTGAGATATCTTTCTCTACTTCTCCTTTAGGTCCTTTAACTATTATTTTACCATTTTCTAAAGTCAATGAGATATTATCTGGAATTTTTAATGATTCTTTTACTGCAACTTGCAACATTGAAAATCACCTAATAAACATAACCTAAGGCTACTCCTCCTAATCTTTGTCTAGCTGCTTCCTTATGCGTCATAACGCCCTTAGATGTTGAAACTAGAACTACACCAATCTCTTTAGATGGTAAATATGTCCTTATATGTTGCGGTAAATTTATCATATCTCTATAATTTAATGAGTACCTAGGCGTTATTGGACCGCACTTGTTTACTCTACCTAGTAACTGAACAACAACTTTACCCCATCTTCCGTCGTCAATATACTCAAATTCCCCTACATAACCTTCTTTTTGCATAACTCTAAGAACATTTATGACTAGCTTGGATGAAGGCATTATTACTGCTTGTTTATTTCTTCTTACCTCATTGTTATAAATACTGACTAGAGCATTAGATAAAGGATTGATTACCGTCATGTGAAATCACCTCAACTTTTTAAAACCTAATTCATAGGCAACTTCTCTAAAGCATTGCCTACAAAGGTAAATTCCATACTTTTGAATAACAGAATCCGTACTCCCACAACGCCTACAAGCTTGAACTCCTTTACCATGTTTTCTTTCTGTCGGAGGCTTGTACTTACCCATTTAAATCACCTTCAAACAACCACAATACCTAGTGTTTCCGTTAAAAACTTTATCGCCTCTTCTTTAGAAATTCTATGCCTCTTAGGAATTCTAGCAGATTTCCTCTTCCTTCTAGCTACTCTGTATCCAGGTCTCTCTAGTGTTATTGCTATATCCATTCCAAATACTCCAACTTCTGGATCGTATTTAGTTCCAGGAATAATAACGTGTTCAGCTATGCCAAAACTTACATTACCATAATCATCGAAACTATCTCTCTTTAACTTATATCCAACAGCTTGTAAAACACGCTTAAGGAAATCTATACCTTTTTGACCCCTTAGAGTTGCTTTCACACCTATTAATTGTCCTTTTCTAACTCCAAACTCCTTTATTGACTTTTTAGCACGAGTATAAACTGGCTTTACTCCTGTTAACTCCTCCAATAAGTAATATGCTTTCTCTAGTCTTTCTCCAGATTCTCCTAAGCCAATATTTACTGTAACCTTTGCTATTTTTATTCTTTTCATTGGATTTTCTTTTTTAACTTGAACGGATTCTTGATCCATTTTACTCAACCTTTATTTCAGGATTTTCCTCGCCAATTACCATTGTATTCAATAAATTAGTTTCATAACTTTCGTTACCTTTCTGTATTGTTACAATGGAATACTTTCTAGATTTATATTGTGCCTTCTGAATCTTAACAATCTTACCGTATAATCCAGTGTTCTTTCCACCTATTATTATTCCGAACATATTCTCTACTAGGGGATATACGGAGATTATATTTTGTGAAGGAATTTCAATCTTCAATGTACTTAAAGTAGGATATTTAGAAGAATCCTCCTTATTTACCAATATATTTCTACCATCTTCCAAATTTAATTGTAATTTACCACCTTTTACTATTGTCTTATTAATTACTCTAATTAGCTTATATTTTGACTCTGTTTCACTGATTTGTTTAGGAGAAATATACCTCGAATTATCGGGCAACATAACATAATACAAACCAGCGCTAGGCACAGATATTATATCCATTAATCCTACTGGAAATCTATAATCTTTCCTTACAATTCCATCAACATAAACCTTACCCTCAGATATTACTTTCTTAGCTTCAGATAGAGTTGCTGCAACATTTAGATAGTCTCTTAATATTAAACTTAGAGGTACACTCTTAAGTAGCGAATGAGGACCAGGATTTACTCTAACAGTCCATTTATATTCTTTTTTGTTTATCCTTAAAAACCAAGGAGCTTCAAACCTTGTAACATGTGGCATTATTTATTCACCTTTTTAAATTTCCTTTCTATTGAGGATTTCCTGTCATTGTCTGATAAATCTAACTTAGTTATCATAACTTTAGAAGCATGAATCCAGACATAAACAGGCGTCCCATCAGCTTTTTTCCTTGTCAGTCCTTCTATTGCTATTCTTCCAGATTTTGTATTGACTTGAGCTACTTTACCTTCAAATCCTACATTATCTCCTCTCATAACTTTTACACTATCGCCTTTCTTTACCTCAATTCTCTTTATTCCATACTCCTTGATAATTTCGTCTGAAACCATCGCAGTAAGCATTTTTCTCCTTAAATGATAAGGAGCATTAAATAACATTTTTCTCTGTTTTGCTGGCTTAGAAGATAACATTATTTTCACCACCTCACACAACCATTGTAGCTAAGCTTGCTACTTTAGGCCAACGTTCCGCAGCTTCTCTCGCTATTGGTCCTCTAATTTCAGTTCCTTTAGGTGTTCCATCTGGATTAACTATAACTACAGCATTGTCTTCAAATGATATCCATGTACCATCAGGCCTTCTAAATGGCATTTTCTGTCTTACTATTACAGCACGGAACTTCTGTTTTCTAACTTCTGGAGTGCCTTTCTTTACTGACACCACAATTAGATCGGCGATGTTAGCAAAAGGCACCCTTCTTAAAACTCCTCTATATCCAAAAACTCCTATTACCATTGCCTCTTTTGCTCCACTATTATCAGCCACGTTAACAACAGAACTAAGTTGTAAACCTGGAGTTAATGCTTTTCTTGAACCTAAAACTTGTAGTTTTTCTGACATTAGCTACTCACCTTACCTAATACTACAAATGATACAGACTTAGCTATTGGTCTGCATTCCCCAATTATAACATTATCTCCTTCCTTTACATCCAAACATGGTGGAATATGAACTCTTATTCTACTCCTCCTTCTTTCATATCTCTTAAATTTACTATTATAGTACAAGTAAACTCTTTCAAAAACACCGCTTTTATTTGCCCTATATTTAATTAACTTACCTTCAAATATCATACCTCTTACTTTCAGGTCTCCGTGAAATGGGCAGTTTTTATCATCACATGTTTTTTCTGGAGCTTTAACTCCGACTATACCAACATTTTTAGTCTGGCTCATACCATCCACCTCTTCTTTAACCTCTTAACAATATTACCCATTAATTTATAACCATGCATAATCTGATGACTTCCTTTAAAATCTATCTCAAATATTCCATTTGCTTTATGCACCATTATAATCTTACCTTTAGAGTTCTTAATGTACAAGAACTTAGACGATTCAAAAACGATAATCCCAGAAAGCCCTATAAAAAAAGGATTAGAATGAGACAAAACCTTTACTCTTAAACCTATAACATCAAGAAGTTTTCTCATTCTGCTTACTATTTCTCTTTTTCTCAGAAATTATAGTTAAAATCCTTGCTATATCCTTTCTAACATTCCTTATTGCAGACGTATTCTTTAAAGTACCCATTCTACTCTCAGCTCTATGTTTTAACAGATCAGCATTATACTCTTCTAATTTTTTATATAAGTCTTTTATATCCATCTTCCTTAATTCCTCAGGATCCAGCGGCATTCTGAGCACCTCCTGCATTCTCATCTATTATTTTAACATTTGTTACAGTAACTTCGCCTTCTGATGAAGCCGGAGTCTCCTTAAATGAAATCTTATCTATAGGTCTTAGCGGCTTTGCAATGACTATTTCCACACCATAGATACCTGGTTTTAATGTAGCTATCGCTATAGCTCTATCAACCATTGTCTCTAGACTATTTCCAGTCTTATACACTGTACCTTCTTTTAATTTTTCATATTTAGCTCTCTCGGATGTGATCTTACCACTAACAACAACTTCTGCACCTAACGCTCCAGCGTTCATTATCCTCCTGATGGTTATAAATGCGGCTCTCCTAAAGTGGTAACCCTTCTCTAAGGCCACTGCAAGCCTGAAAGCCATAACTCTAGCGTTTAATTCTGGATTATCAACATTAGTTACTGTTATCTGCGGATTTTCTAAACTAAAGAATTTCTCAAAAACTTGAGCTAACTGTTTTATAGTCTTTCCGCCTTTACCTATTATCATTGCTGGTCTGCCAGCGTATATAATAATTCTAGTTCCCATGGGAGTCTTAATTATATCAACTCCAGCATATTCCGCATTATAGAACTGCTTAGCCAAATATTCATCAAGCATTACTTTAGTCATTGATTTTTGCAAAAAGTATTGTTTTATATTTACCATTCATGCCTCACCTACTATAACCTCAATATGTGAAGTTCTTCTATACTTTGCCGTAGCCCTGCCGAAAGCCCTAGGCATGAACCTTTTTAAAGTCAAAGACTTATGCGCTGCTATGTGTATTACTTTTAAACTATCCGGGTCTAATCCTTTAGAAACTGCATTAGCTTCAGCATTGTCTAATGCTCTTAATACATACTTTATCGCTTTAACTGGATATCTACCATTCTTAATTCTCCATTTAGATGAAATATTGGATCTATGAGATGAACCATGAGAATATCTCCAAAACGGTAAGGATTCTTGATGTTTTAATACCCTATCTAAAAAGTCTCTAGCTTCTTTAACTTTCATACCTCTAATTGCCTTACATACATTATATAAATCTCTTGTGGATACTGGTGCATCCTTAACTACAGCCTTCCCTAACTTACTGTCGTCTATAGATAATTGAGGATAAGTCCAGTTAGCCATGATCATCCCTTCATTGCAAGGAATAGACTAGATCTTGTTGCCTTCAATCCTGGTTCACCATGTTCTACCTTCTTTGTGGTTATTGCAAATTCTCCTAGATAATGTCCTATCATCTCTGGAGCAACTTGGAACTCAACAAACTCTTTTCCATTATATATACCAAACTTTAAGCCTACCATCTCTGGAAGAATAACTAGATTCCTAACATGAGTCTTTATGGTCTTAGTTGATTTACCTTCTCTCTTCATTTTCCTGATTTCCTCAAGTAATCTTCTCTGTTGGGGAGTAAACCCTCTAGTAAGCGACCTCCTTTGCCTAGAAGGCAATAGTTTAACAAACTCATCCATAGGCATATTGATTAAGTCATTCAGACTTTTGCCCCTATATTTGAACTTTTGCCATTCAGCCGGAAATTCTGACATTGCCATTATAATCACCCTATATCATCTTTAGTATTAAAATTCACTTCCTCTCCCTCCTTCCAGTCCTTCTTGCTGCTATATGCCCGACTTTTCTTCCTGGAGGTGCGTTCCTTGAAACAGTGCTAGGTCTGCTTACACTAGTGTGAAGACCTCCACCATGTGGATGATCTACTGCATTCATTGCAACTCCTTTAACTATGGGCCATTTAGTTGCTTTCACCTTATATTTCCAGTAAACGTTTCCAGCTTTTAGAACTGGTTTATCATATACTCCTCCACCTGCAACTACTCCTACCGTAGCTCTAGCATTACTCAAGACTTCTTTTATTTTCCCAGACGGTAATCTAATAAGAACCTTATCTCCGCTTTTACCTATTACAGTAGCATAAGAGCCTGCAGATCTAGCATATCTTCCTCCATCTCCTCTATGCTCTTCTACATTACAAACTATTGCACCCTCCGGCAAACTACCTGTATCTACTATATTTCCAGTAGCCGGATTTACGTTACCCCCTATTTCTATTTTCTGCCCTATGGTCATCCCTTGTACTGCCTGCATATAAAAAACATCGCCAGTATCCAATTTCACCTTAGCTACTGGAGCCAACATACCAGGATTATGAAGAATATCCATTACTTTACCTACATGATTGCCTTCTATCTTAGGATATCTAACTTTACCTACTCTTAGCCATCCAGGATTCCTAAAGTTTATATTACCTCTTCCAGCTCTTTGTTGAAGTAAACTCTTACCCAAATTATTTCACCTCATAATAACCCTAATTTTTGCGCAACATCTGATGCTTTATATTCTGGACTAAGTCTAACATATGCTTTCTTATCTCCAGTAGGCGTAATTAATATATTAACTTTAACTACTTTTACATTCAACGCCTTCTCTATGTCTGACTTTATTTCCGATTTTGTAGCATTTTTATCTACAATTATAACTATGGTATTTTCTGAATCTATTAATTTAGTTGCTTTTTCTGTAGCTAAAACTTCTTTAATCTTCATTTAACTTCGCCTCCAAATCTATCATTTAGAGCTTGAAGAGCACCTTCAGTAAATATAGTAAGTCTACCTGGATGCCCTCCTGGAGCTAAATGAATAACACTAAGTTCTTTAGCAGTTATTACATCAAAACCTTGAATATTTCTTATAGCACTAATAACTGCCGATTTCCCATCTTTTATTACAAAAAGTGGACCTTTAGGCGTCTTATATCTTCTACCTCTCATTTTACCTTTTCCAGACCTAATTTTTTTTACCTTACATCTTTCTAATTCATCTTCTAATCCTAGTTTTTTAATAAACTCTATTATGTCCTTAGACTTCGATATCTTTTCTAGATCATCACTAACAATAATAGGCAAGGAGAGATTTTCTGGTATTTTATGACCTCTGTTTTTAACTAAATCTTTAAATGTTGTAGCAGAAATAGCACTAATTATTGCAAGCCTCATTTCCCTTTTATTGATATCTTCAACTATCCTCTCCATGGGAGAGGGTGGAAAAACTAATCTACCTCCTACTGTATTAGGAGCTAAAGCCGCTTCGCCGCTTCCCTTAATTCTTGGAACTCTAGCTAGTCCTAAGTTAATTCCAAAGCTTTTTGCAGTAGTCCTCTTACCTGCCATTGGGTCTCTTCCTTTAGGCTGCAATGATTTAGTAAATGATGATCTAAATGCTCTATTGATTATATCTTTCCTTACGGGATAACTAAAGATTAACGGTAAATCAATTTCTTTTGATTTCTTACCTTCTAAATCAATTACATCTGCTTTTTTCTGTTGAAGTTGGATATACATTCTACTCACCCTTGTTTGCTACTTAAATCTATATACGTAATTTTAGGAGCTTCAGTTGGAACTTCATAAGGCCTTATAGGATATCTTAAGAATAAAGGCCTTTTCCTTACCCCTATAGTTGAACCTTGAATCAATATGTAAGAGTTCTTTACTAATCCATATTTTACAAATCCGCCTGCCGGGTTAATATCTTGTGGGTTCATTGAAATTTTTAATATTCTCTTATTATATTCCGTTCTCCTATGGAAACCTAATTGACCCGGTTGTGGTACATAGCTTGGAGTACTCATAGAGGGACCTTTAGTACCTACTTTTCTGCTACCTTTCCTATGCTTATGCCACTTAGGTAACTCCATAACACTATATCTCTTTATAACCCCTTGGAATCCTTTACCTTTCGTAACCCCTATTATATCCACTAGTTGTCCTTCTTTAAATATATCAGTAACGTTTATTGGCTTACCTAATACATTAAGTAAGTAGTTTAACTGAGCAGAAGTGTCTCCTCCACCAATTTGCATCTCTACAATCTCAGGTTTTTTCTTTCCTAATGCCGGAACTAATTTCGGCTGCGTAGCGACTAATGCCCTTAAATATAGGATATTATTAAGGTTAGACTTTATTTTATCTAAAAATCCATTTAATTTATCTTTATTTATTTTTAACGATTTTATCTTCCTTGTTATTTCTTGAGGAATCTCTGAACTCCAATAGTCCGTGAGTACTTCCGGTTCTCCTTTGCTTCCAAGAACATACGCTCTTAATGCTATTGGAACTACTGGTGGTGTTTCTATAACAGTGACTGGAGTAAATACTTCTTTTCCGTACTCTGAAGATCCTTTAATATCATTAATATAATAAACATAAGTCATGCCTACTTTATATCCTATAAACCCAAGAAGTATAGGATTAGAAGAATTTACATTAGGCCAAGACCTAGGAGTAGGAAGTAATTCCTCGGCTCTCTTCCTAGGTCTAACACCTGATGAACCTCTTCTTGGTGACGCTAATTTTCGATGACCCAATCCTCTTCCCCTTCTTAATTCATGCACCACTATTAAGTTATAAAAGTAACTATTCCAAGATTGCATTAAGTAAGCTTAATGATGAAATTATTGCCTCTTCTGCTCTAACGTCTGATACGCCCTGTTTTATTATAAAATTATAAGACTTTTTCAAAAAATTTTCTCCTAATTTTTTTATTAACATACCTTCTGGTGGTCCTATAAGTACCGTTAAACCTTTTTCCTCATACATAGAAACTATTTCGTCCTTATATTTTAATGGATCTTTACCATTTCTACTACCTATTATGAGATTATCTTTAGTAAGTATATCTTCAATATTCGTTTTATGAATTTCGAAACCATTGTAATATATTAATGGATATTGAATAAATGAATCTTTTACAGAGTCAACAATTATAATGGATTTATGCCTTGTCCTAATTTTTTGTGGTAAACCAAAGTCATTATTTTTACCTATGCGTATCTCGCCCTCAATAGGTAACTTATGCACTATATGAAATGGCAAGTTCATTGGTGATAATAAGCCAACTTTCTTCAAGTTATGGCTTATAGGAATATATTTCTTCAAATAAGGGGGAGTTAACGCGTAATCAGAAAGCTCTTTTAATAATTCAAATTCCTTATTTGAAGAATTGGGGCATATTATATAAACATTTGTTACTCTAAATTCTATAAAAAATCTAAATAGAAGAGAAGCTTTGAGAGTTTTTTCTGTAAGGTTTTTTTCTATTGAAAATATCGAGGAAAAAAACGCAATATTAAGTTCGTTTCTTCTTTTATAAGGAAACATTTAATCTGCCTTACTTATGCTTATGATGTACTGTTCTCCTTCTATGTCCCAAGTTTCTGTAAGTTTATACTTTTTGTTACTAATTTCTATGTTCTTTGCTCTAGTCTCTGACGAGATGTAGCTTTTCCACTTATTTACCATGTCATATCTATCGTTAGGCGGTGTTATACAAATATTAATGTAATCAGTGACGTTTAGATTAAGTTTCTTTCTCATAAACTGTATTCTCCTTATTATATCCCTAACTATGCCTTCCTCTTCTTCCTCTTCACTTATGCTCTTAGATAGCATAATTACTCCTAAATCGAATTTTGAACTAACGTAGCCTTCCATACTGCTTTCTTCAATATTGACGTAATTTTTATCTAACCTAACATTAACGCCGTCTATCATTACCTCATGATATCCCTTATCTATAATATCTTTACCTATAACGCCGGCATTATTATTAACATATTGAACTATTTTGGGTGTAAGTTGTTTGTAATCTTTACCTATTTTGCCCTGTAACGGAGATACAACAACTGTGGAGAATTTCGCATAGTCTATTATATTATAGACCTCAACTTCTTTTGTGTTAAGCACTGATTTGAGGATACCTATAACATTATTCACTAGCTTAATGTCATTCTCATCATTTAAGAATACAAACGTTTTATTTACTGGCCATCTAAGTTTTATTCCAGCTTTAGCTCTAACATTTAATCCTGCATCTTCTATTTGCCTGACAACATTAATAGCTTTTTCTAATTGTTCATCAATGAATCTACTTTGAATTTCGGGAAAGTCGTCCATACTAGCAGAGTCCTTGGGATTAACTACAAATTCTTTGTAAATTTTCTCTGCAGTATAGGGAATAACAGCAGAGGCCAATATTATCCAACCCTTCAATACAGTATAAAGTACATAATACATTGCTATCTTATCTGGATCATTATATTCGACCCATGCTCTTTTTCTAATCAGTCTTAAATAGAATCTGCTGATGTCATTTATAATGAAATCAAATAGATAATTGGCCATCTCATGAACTTTATAATTCTTCATAGTCTCCTTTATTTTTCTTAACATGGAATAGTATCTAGATAATATCCACTTATCTTCCACTCTAAGATATCTCTCTACGTCCGAGAAACTGTACTTATCAGGATCAAAATTGTCTAAGCTCATATACGTACTTGCAAATACATAAACATTCCACACTATTTGTAAATCACGCAGAGTTAACTCCATTGCCTTCCAAGAGAACTTTGCATCTTCCCAAGTAGTATTTCTTAATAACCATAGCCTTAAAACGTCTCTTCCAAACTTTTCTATTACTACAGCAGGCTCTACATAATTACCTAAGCTCTTATGCATCTCTCTTCCTTGTTCATCTAACATAAAGCCGTGTACTAATACAGATTCGTAAGGTACTCTATCAATGAGTATAACTCCGCTACGTAATAAACTAAAGAACCATCCCCTAAGTTGGTCATGTCCTTCTAATACAAGATCTACTGGGCCTATTTCCTTCCATTTTGCATTCCAATTATCTCCCAGACTAGCAAAAAACGCAACACCGCTATCAAACCATACGTCAGCTACATCCGATACTCTATGAGCTTCCTCGCCACATTTAGGACATTTTATTATTACATTATCTATCCACGGCCTATGAAGATCTTCAGGAACACCGTTTATAGAAAGTTTTTGTAACTCTCCTTTACTTCCTACAACGGTTATATGTCCGTTTTTACATACCCAAATCGGTAAAGGAGTTCCCCAGAATCTCTGCCTGCTTATTACCCAATCTCTTAAGTCTTTAACAAGATTACCTATTCTAGTTTTACCCCATTCAGGTACCCAATTTACTCTATCTATCTCATTCAAGAGCTCAGTTTTTAGTTTAGTTACTTTTATGAACCACTGCTCTACAGCCCTTAATAGTAGTGGAGTCTTACATCTCCAGCAAATAGGATATCTATGAACTATCTTACCAGCGTACAATAATGCGTTAGCTTTCTTTAGGTCTTCTATTATTTCATTATTTTCATCTCTAACATATTTGCCAGCATATTTGCCAGCACTATCTAGAAACTCTCCCTTATCATTTACTAGCATTACTACTGGGAAATTCATTTTCTTACCTATTGCAAAATCTACGTCACCATGTCCTGGAGCAGAATGCACTAAACCCGTACCTTCTTCAATAGTTACTTCGCTTCCACCATCCACTACTTTATGATATTCATCTAAATCTTTCTGTGCAGGTACAATATCCTTTAATGGATGAGCATACTTTATACCTAGTAATTGAGAACCTTTATATGTTCTCAAAATCTTATAATCTTTTATACCAGCTTCTTTCATTACGCTTTCCACACGGTCTTTTGCTATAATATAAATTTCATTATTTGCCTGAACTTCTGCATAGTCAAACTGAGAGTTAACCATTACAAATACGTTAGCAGGAATTGTCCACGGAGTGGTAGTCCAAATAACTAAATACTTATTCTCTTCTCCAATGACCTTAAATTTCACATATATTGCAGGGTCTTCAAGATCCTTATATTCTGAAACTTCGTAATCCGATAAAGTAGTTTCACACCTTGGACACCAGTGTAAAACTTCAACGTCTTTTGTAAGAAGTTCTCTTTCATAAGCCCTCTTTACTAGTGACCATGAATTACTGATATATTCGTTTTTGAGTGTATAATATGGATTATTCCAATCCATAAAAACTCCAACATTCTTGAAGTTTTCAGTCATTGAATTAGCATTATTTAAAGCAAAGTTCTTACATTCTTGAATAAATTTATCCACTCCTATTTTATCTATAATATCTTGTTTTCTAGATACTCCAAGTTTTTTCTCTACTGCTACTTCTATTGGTAAACCATGCGTATCATAACCCGGTTGATCATAAACCTTATAGCCTTCTATTCTCTTGAAACGTAGAATACAGTCCTTTATTACTTTATTCCATATTGTGCCTATATGGGGTATCGGGGCAGAAGGATATGGAGGACCGTCGATAAATAGGAATTTTTTAGATCTGGTTTCTTGATTTGATTTCTTTAATTTATCATATATACTATTAGAATTCCAATATTGTATGACTTCACTCTCAACGGATTTCAAATCGAATTTAGTAGATAACGCTTTCATTGAGGATAATTCGTACCACCAAATGAAAAATAAAATTTTGGTTTAAAAACATTACGTGAACTACGTTATTTTGGAGTATATAACGTCAACTAAATCAGACAGCTTTGCAGAACCCCCTATATCTGGAGTTAAATTCTTCCCTTCTTTATATACTTCATTTATAGCATTTTGCAAAGAAATCGATGCGTTTCTATATTTAATTTCTTTAGATAAGGAATATATATAGTCTAACATCATAGAAACTGAAAGTAGAAACGCTGTAGGATTAGCCATGTTTTTACCAGCAATATCAAAAGCAGCACCATGAACAGGCTCAAACAATGCTTTAGAATCCCCTATATTTGCTGAAGGAGCTAAACCAAGACTTCCAGCTATTTGAGCAGCTTCATCACTCAAAATATCACCATAAACATTGGTAGTGACTATTACATCAAATCTTGAAGGGTCTCTAACTAAATTTGCAGCAGCTGCGTCGACATACATTTCTTCGAATTTAACCTCGCTACCTTTTAGAAGTTCTCTACATACTTTTGCAAAAAGTCCATCTGTAATTCTCATAACATTTGCTTTATGAACGCATGTAATTTTCTTATTCCTTTCTGATGCATATTTCAATGCAACCTTAACTATTCTTTCTGATGCTTTCCTAGTTATTACCTTTAGACCTACTGAAGTATCTTCTGAAAGCATGAATTCTAAACCTTTATACAAATCCTCGGTATTTTCACGAACAATTAATATATCAACGTTACCGTATCTGTTAGGAACGTTTGGCAGAGATTTAGCAGGTCTTATATTGGCATACATGTCATACATCTGCCTTAATTTTACTACTACATCCATTGCACTTTCTCCTACAGGCCCTTTTAATATGATATCAGACTTGTTTATTATATCCAAGGTTTGTTTAGGTAATGGATCGCCGTACTTTGTCAATGCCGAATCTCCTGCCTCTACCTCAGAAATTTGTAAGTTCAATGCATAATTTTCTACAAGTTTGGACAAGATTTTCTTAGATTGTGCTACTATCTCCGGTCCTATTCCGTCTCCTGGTAGTAAGGCAATTCTATACTCCATACATAGAGAAGCATTATTCTAGTTTATAACCTTTTGATCTTATTATGTCCTCTATCTCTTGAACTATATCTATTAAGTTAGGTTGAGTTTTTTTAATAACTTTAATCTCATAAGAAATTATTTTTAACATTGAATCGAGCTCTTCCTTAGAAAAAATATTTAATCTTGTAATATTGACTAGTAAATCTATAAATAAACAGTTACCCCTATTAAATGCTCTAACATGAGTTTTAGAGCATTTAGCATCAAACGGCTCTAAAGATAAAATAACATATTCTGGAGCATCTTCCGTTACTTTACAAGAAGAAAATATAACATTCTCGGAAACAACTGGTAAACCGTGAATTAGATTATAATTGACTGCCTTGTTAAATAATGTAAGATAAAATATTTCTGGACTATCTACTATCACGTTAATTGAACAGTAAGGATAAATAAGAATATTCTGATATGTTGTGGTATCTTTGTATAATTTTACTCTAAGTTTACCTTGGTCAAGTATAATTCCTATTGGCGATATATTCTCTGTTTCGCCTTTAGTACCTAATATAACTTCATATATTCCATCTTCTGGAAAGATATTCTTTATAGTCTCTTGTAACTCCATAGAGATTATGATAGTAGAAAGAGTAAAAGAATTATCAAGTTTAGGCGAAATATTTGCTGGAGATAAAAAAGAGGATAAAATGGTAAACAGAATTAGAAAGCTCTTCGATAAATGTGATGAGACTAGAGTTATACCAATTCCAGTCTTAAACTATTCTGAATCTCACGAAATCATTGGTAAGTCTAAAATAGAGAGCGCTGAATATCTACCATATTCTCCTAATATAGATATCGAAGGAAAATTAGTTGACTCTACAGAAGAATGTAAAGATTCCATATTAAGAGTGAAAATAAATAATTTATTCGAGATACCTAGATCTTATATAAAAGCTGTAGAGAATAACTGCTTGGCTGTAGTTTTCTTTACGGATAAAAGAAGCAAATTTGTTATTAAATCAGATCCTCTTCTTAATCTTTTTCCTACTGCTCCACCAAAGATACCTGGAATAATAATACCTAAAAGCGAAGAAGATAGAATTGAAAGTAAATTAAGCATAAAAGCTAATGTAAGTATAAGAGAAAGTGCTGGATATATTTTGGAATGTATAAAAAATTCTAAATATGAAAAAAAGATTTACATTACTGCACATCACGATCACTGGTTTAAAGGAGAACATGATAACTTATTAAGCGTAAGCATGTTACCAGAATTAAATTCAGAAAAATATGAATTACATTTAGTAAGCTTTACTGCGGAAGAAGCGGGAGCTTTAGGATATCAATCGTTTTCTTGGAGTTACGGATCAAGAAAGTACTTTGAAGTTCAGAATAAGAACATGGATATACTTCTAAATATTAACCTTGATAATATAGATCCTTGTAATTTAAAGATTAAAGCTATCTCTTCTATGCCTTCTATATTTGAAAAATATTTTAATAACATACACTACGAGCCAGAAATTTATAGCGACGGTTATACATTTATAAAGAATGGAATACCTAGTATTACATTTGAAGGATATTATAAAGGATATCATTCAACAAACGATGAAGTTAATCCTGCTGAAGAAGAATGTATAACTAATCTTTTACTTACTTTTAATAAAATTCTAAATGATAATACCTTAGAAGAGATAAGATATGAAAAATTAAGAAATGAAATCATGCAAAATATGAGTTCTATACAAGCACCCCTAAGAACATATTTAGTAAATATCTTAGATAAATTAAATGACAGAGAAATTTATGAAACAATGCTTAAATTACATGGAGGTATACTGTCAATGGATGGATTAGCTACAGTCAAGCCATTTCATAAATTAGTAGGAATAAGATACGGAAAACCCGTATACATTGAAGGAAAGCCTTCACTTAAAATTTCATCAACCGATAAATTGTATTTAAGTTCTATAGCTAAAGAGTTCGAAAACGAGTATATGAGCAAAATATATGAAGTCTCAAAGAAATTCTTCTAACTCCATCAAACTGCGTATAACATAGTCTGCATATAATTCAGCAAATTTAACCTTGCTTTCTCTATCTATTAATATTGCTCTTAGTCCAGCTTTTTTTGCAGCCAAACAATCCTTTACTGCGTCGTCTCCTATCATTATGCAATTTTCAACTTTTTCATTTAATTGTTCGCAAATATATACAAATGGTTGAATATTTGGCTTAGGTTTAACCCCATCAGTACCAGCTATTATTATCTTATCAAAATATGCAGAAATATCAGTTTTTCTTATTCTCTGCAGTTTATTTCCTCCTTCTCCATCATCGTTAGTTAAAATGCCCAACTTATAACCTTTTGTTTTTAAATATTCAATAATCCCTTTAGCATCATCATAGACTGGATTATTGGAAGCTATAGACCAATATAATGAAGTCCACTCATAAAGTTGATCTTTTTCAACTTTTAAATTAAGTTCATTTAGTGTTTCTTCCCACCATTTATTCCTATCATATATTCCTTCACTATCTAGTTTTTCTGAGATAGAAACTAAAATGGAGAGAATTTTCTCATAGCCCGGAGAAAAAGAAATATCGTTAAAATAGTCAGACATATCTTTAGCTACTGCTTCTAACGCTTTTCTAGAATGGCGGTTAAATTCAACTAATGTATTATCAAAATCAAAAATAACTGCCCTAGTACCGTAAAATATATTGAACTCTTGCATAAAAATTCACGATAAGAAATCTTCTGGTTTTGGTATTTGCTTTGGTAATCCTTTCCTCTCCCTTATTTTCATTACTGTATCCATTAGGATGCTATCAGGCACTGGAGCCCATCTGCTAAACTCAGTACCCCAGAAGGCTCTACCTCCCGTTGAACCTCTTAAATCACTAGCTAATTCGTAAGAGTCAGCTACTGGAATTTCTGCAAGTATCCTCGCTACATTACCGACTTGTGTCATATTTAGAATCTTTCCTCTTTTTCTTGTAAGTACTGAAGTTACATTGCCTACTAAATCCATTGGGACTCTTATATCCAGTTTTTGTAAAGGCTCTAACAGTGTGGGTCTAGATGTCAAGAAGCCTGCAAATATTGCGTTTCTAACTGCTGGATAAAGTTGTGCTGGACCTCTATGGGCAGGATCTTCATGAACAACCGCATCATGCAGTACAACTTTTAATCCTCTTACTGGTTCGTGTGCTAAAGGACCTTCTCTCATTGCTAGCCTAAATCCTTGTAACAATGTATCCATGATTTCTCTCAAATGCTGAATACCACTAGTCATATCTACAAATAGGTTAACATTTTCATCCACAGCGATTATTCTCTTAGCTTCATCATAATCCCATTCTGCTTGATCCCTTAAGATCTTAGCCATCTCTTTAGAGTCCATATCTTCCCTAATGGTTCCATTAGCTATCAATTCGATAGTTTGATCATTTAACGGTTCTACACTAATGTAGAACTTATTATGTTTATTAGGTGATTTTCCTTCAAATACCTGACTTTTAGCCCTGATGCTTTCTCTATATACCACAATAGGTGGCGAAGTGTTAACATCTATACCGTAATTATCCTTAAGTAACTGGAGCGATACTTCTAAGTGCAAGAATCCCATTCCTGATAATAAGTATTCTCCGGTTTCCTCATTAATTTTCACGACTAAGTTAGGGTCTTCAATTGTTAATTTTCTTAAAGCATCTATCATTTTAGTTAAATCTTTAGGATTCTTAGGTTCTACAGCTATAGTGACTACTGGCTCTGATACGTAATGCAGGCTTTCAAAGCTTCCTTGTAAAGTTTTATAATTAACGTCAACCAAAGTTTCTCCAGCTCTTGCCTTATCTAGGCCTAAGACTGCTGCTATATTACCTGAAGGAATTTCATCTGCCAATTCTCTTAGCTGGCCCATGTATATACTGACTTGTAATATTTTCTGCGGAGCTTTTGCGTTAACTAACCACACTTCTTCTCCAGATCTAAGAGTTCCAGAGAATACTCTACCAGTAGCAACTAATCCTGCGTGCGGATCTACTTTCATATCGTTTATCATCATCACTATTGGCCCATTAGGATCAGCATTTAACATAGATTTTACTAAGTCGTTATCCATCTCTCCCTTCCATATTTTTGGAATTCTATATTTCTGTGCATCTCTGGGATTTGGAACGAATTTTATCACAGTATCTAATAATGCCTCATGAATTGGAACTTGAGAAGCTAATTCATTAAGCTTACTCTTATCAGGAGCAGTATAAGCGTCTATCACGTTTTTCATGTTTATTCCTTTCTTCTGAGCAATAGGTAAAGTGAAACCCCACTTGTCCTTTGCTGAACCAAATACTACAGTCCCTTGCGTAGGGTTAACCATCCATTTATCTTTAAATTCTGGCTCAGCGTACATTTCTATTAAATCGTTTACGCTTTTTATTATATCAAGTAGTTTTTGCATCATTTCTTGAGGTCCTAATTTTAGCTCTTTCACAAGTCTATCTATCTTGTTGATAAATAAGATGGGCCTAACTCTTTCTTCTAAACTTTGCCTAAGTACAGTTTCTGTTTGGGTCATTACTCCTTCTACAGAATCTACTACAACTATAGATCCATCTAAAACTCTTAAGCTCCTAGTAACTCTACCGCTAAAATCGACGTGACCTGGAGTATCAATTAAGTTAATTACGTATCCTTTACCATCAACTTCGTGGTATAGGCTGACGTTAGCGGCTTTTACAGTTATACCTCTCTGTTGTTCAACTGATAAATAATCCAATGCTAGAGCTTCTCCTGCAACTTTAGGTGAAATTATACCTGCAGCTGCTAATAATGTATCACTTGTTGTAGTTTTTCCGTGATCTACATGAGCTATGATTCCTATGTTTCTAACTCTTTCGATATCTTTCATCAAGCTTAAGACTTGTTCTGTAGTCTTATATTTCGCCAAAACTAATCACCAATATACGACTAGTACTAAGTTTAAGAAGTATTAAAATGTGTCTGCATGTTTCTTATATAAAATCCATTAAGGATTTCTTGGTATTAGAATTTGAAGACTCAGGAGAGTAAGGAGTTATTAGAATTTTATACAATTCTTCTGCTCTTTTTCTACTGCCTAAAACTCTCTCTAAATCCGAAATCGATGCATTACATATATTTCTTATTGTAGAAAATTTTTCTAACAATTTTTTAGCATTAACTTCACCAATGTTAGGAAGAGATTCTACTACGTAAAGTTGGATATCTTTAATACTCTCAAACTTAGGCTTATCATGAAGGTTAATTGTTCTCTTTCTACCTTCATTACCTTGAAACTTTTCTGCAAGTTTTACTAAGACTTCCGCAGAGTCTCTCTTATCAGAAGAATATACAACCTTTACATTATAGTCCACTATAATAGATATTAATGCAGAATTTATCGCTTTCCATCTTTCAGTGATCTCTCTAATCCTATTTAAGTTACCTTCTACGAGTAAAAAGGCATTCTCATAAGCAGAAGTTAATCTATTAATTTGATCAAAAAATCTCTTATCAAAAACAGAATTAACTAGATCAGAAACACTTTTTCTCTCTACAGCTACTCCATCAGCTAATACGTAATCTGCAACGTCTAACTGTTCTATTATAACTGCTACTCCATCACTCTTAAGAATTTCTGGAATTCCACTATTTTTTTCTCTGTCATCTACATATATTCTTAGCATTATGTAAAAATTATAGATTTATAAAAAATTTAAGCTTTTGGAGGATTAGACGAACCTTTGAGCTGAGGGTAATACCTCTGTAATAAATCATTAACATTCTTCTGTAAATCCTCGAATTGTTTTCTTAATAAAGATTCCTGCTTTAAGTACGTTCTGCTCCTCAGTTCTAATATTTCTTTCCTATCATTCAATTCTTGTTCTATTGCAGTTTTATCTTTCTTAACTAAAATATTACCTACAATCTTATATACTGACGTATCTGTAGTTAGTTTTGATAATTCCTCTAGGATCTTATTTATCTCCCTTAATTCGCTGTCAATTACACTCCTCTCATATGTTAAATTATCTAATTGTTTTTGTAACTGCTGAAGTTTTATTAACTGAGTCTGCACCTCAGGGGGAATTTTTTCTGCCACTCTTATCCACCTCTTCTAATGTTCTTAGAATTGTATAGAGCCAAAATATATAAGAGTTCATTATTGCCCTACCTCGGCTTATTGCCTCTGCCTTAATTTTAATATTTAAAGGATCGGTAATACTAACATATCTCTCGTCTATTTTTTCCAAAAGTATTGCACTACGAATTATTTCCCTTATATCGTCAGGTATTCCATCTATTGAGATAGTTATTGAAATCATGTATCCTAATTATAGGACCTACAAGCTTTTCAAATTTACTAACAAATTTCATTTCACATACCTCGTCTTTTTTAAGCATATCTACAAAATTATCACATGACGAGATATTAAATAAGTTTAGATCAATTAAAAATGGAATAAGCTCCTTACATTCAATATTTCTAATACAAATTCTATCAATTCTTTTCCTTCTAATTTTGAAATCAGACAATGTAGATATGCCAATTATTTTCAGCTCGTATCTTATTTTATCTTGAATAAAATCATAAAGCAGTATCCTACTTGGATTTCCTTTATTAGAATCTATATATAAAATAAATCTACAATTCAACTTCTTACAAAGAAAAAATATCTCGTTAATAGAACTTTTCCCTCTATTATGCTTCACAGAATTAGGAATAACGCATTCCAAATCATTTAAAAAACTTCTTAATCTATACGATGCGTCCCTACTAGAAGTTATAAGAACATTAATATGGCGTATAGGCAAGACCAGCCCATTTCGCATTACATTTTTTACAATACCAAATTCCACTGGCTAATCTGGCTACAGTACCAACGGATTTACATACAGGGCATTGATAATCTTGATATCTCTTTTCCATTACTTCCTTCCATCTTTTTCTCAAAGTAGATCCATATCTAGGACCAAATCTGCCTGCTATACCTACAACCTTGTATTTAGCCATTCTAATTCACCTATTGTATGTTTATTTGCTTTTTAAGTTCTTCCAATAAATTTTGACTAACAGACCTAGCTAAGGTTTCAACATTATCTATTTCTGCTAAGGTAAACGTACCTATACCTGTCTTCTGTATTCCAACTATCCTACCTTCTGGAGTATAAGAGAGTGAAATTTTCGCATCCATTATACCTTCTTCGTCTAAATCTGGATCAACTACTAAGTGTTTGCCTATTTTAGCTACAGATACTGTAACCACTGGGAAATTCATTGGAAGTTTATCACCTTTCTCTTCCTTAACAATTTTTATTTCATCGCCTTCCTTCACAACTTTAGGTAACTTAGCATCATAAAGCGCAGATACAGCAGCTAGAGTACACGCATCTAATATATTTCCACCGTAATCCAGAACATATATGTCTACCCATATCGTCCATATCTTCTTACCAGTTTCAATCACTAACTTAGTCAAATCTATGGATTTAGAATCTCTAAGGCTTCTATCGACAACTCTGGATAATTCTATGGCATTTTCATCTGGAGGACCAGCTTCAAATGTTTCGTATGCTAATGGTAATAGTTCTACGTTTACTACTAGGTTACCTTGGTTTGGAGTATCTTCAAAAGGTTCCTCGGGTTCTACTTTAACTCCAGCTAAGACTGTAGTATCTCCAAGCTTAACTAATGCTGAGCCATCTGCCTTCCTTGCGTAACCTAATGTTATGCTTAATTGTCTATATTCATTGAATTTCCTACCATCTGTCCTAATTCCCCTATCTAAACTAGCTAGAATGCTTTCCCTTTTAATCAATGGAACTATATTCTCGTTTGGTGGTGTTATTGACATTTTACTCCTCCTTTAATTCAGCATATTTGTTTTTAAGAGTCTCTTTTTCTAAGTTATAAATAATATTTATTCCTTTCATCGCTAATTCCATTCCTTGCTTAAATTCTTCTGAAGTCATGTTTCCATTAAGCTGCAATAGATTTATTTGCCCAATAGAAGGCATCATTGCAACTGGCATATCCGCTTCTCCCCACATATCTTCAGGCTCATTTAAATCTAGGACAACAACACCATCAGCTTTACCTACTGCCACTGCGGCTATTAAGTCTCTTACAGGGATACCGGCATCGATTACAGCTAAAGATGCTGCCATTAGAGATGCTAATCTTGTTCCGGCATCGGCTTGTAACACTTCCATGAACACATCAATGGAAGTTCTAGGAAACTGTTCTACAAGTATTTGAGATTCCAATGCTTCTCTTATTACTTTAGATAATTCAATTTCCCTCCTACTAGGTGCAGGATTCTTTCTTTCATCTGTCGAAAAAGGTGTCATGTGATATCTTACTCTTAATACTGCTCTATTCGGTAAAGCTAGATGTCTTGGGTGCATTTCTCTAGGCCCATAAGCCGCCGCTAAGATTTTAGTATTCCCAACTTCTACTATTGCTGAGCCATCTGCGTTCTTTAACACTCCTACTTCCATTTTCATCGGTCTTAATTCATCTGGCTTCCTTCCATCTAATCTTAATCCGTTATCCAAAATTAATTTAGGCTTTTGAATTTGTAGCATTTAACTCACCTTTTTTCTTTTCTATTAATTCTTTTATTCTATCAGTTAGACCTTTAATATGAGATTCCCTTTCTATAGTTTTTACAGATAAAAATAACACTTCTTCCATATCTTTGGATGGACAATTTGCCCATATACGGCCATTTTGCGCAACTACCATCTCGCATCCTGTTTCAGACGTTAATAATTCATACATGCTCTTATTCTTTCCTATTACCCTAGGAATTTTTACTGGCATTATGTCTATTATTTTACCATTATTTAATCTTCCTAATCCTTTCCCTTTTACAGTTAATACCGGGCTTATTGTCCTATCAAAGTTTTCTACCTTGGCTATCACATAATCTCCAATATCAAGGTATTTCCTTAAATCTTCACCTACATTAACTGGTCTTCCTAAAAGAGAAAGCCCAGGTAAATATGCCGAATAAGGTGCCTTAATATCAACAACCCATCCATATAGTTCTACATCTTCTACAAGCCCTATTACAATATCTCCTAGTCTTGGATAGTAATGAGATCCTTCAAGAGGTATTATTTCAAAAGTTGAATCTTTAGGATCTATTATACCTATTACAGTAGAATAATACTTAGTGTTTACCTTGTAGATATACGGTGACCAAGGTACTTGAAAATTTCCCTCTGCAATAAGATCTCCAGGAACTATTACACTCCTAGATTTAAAGTAAATTTTATTATTAGAATTATTTTGAGTTGAATCCATTTTATACCACTTGTAAAACTTTTACTTCTGCTTCTCCTTTAGTTAAGGAATTTAATTTGTCAATTACTTCCTCTTGTGCTCCTGCAGGTATTTCCAATTCTGCAATCAAAGTTCCATCATTTAGCCAGTTAGTTTTCTTAATGCTTCCAAGGTTAGACAACTGAGACTTTACCTTAGAGCTATATTTAGCGGGGACTTTTATTTCTAATGTAGCTCTAGCTACTTTAATTGGTATTATTCTTGCTAACTCATGAATTATTTGCAATGCCTGAGATTCAATGTCTCTATTGATATCTATTTGCACCCTTGCTTCTTCCATTGCTGCCTCTATTCTAGCTGGTGGTATGGGTAAATGAGTCTTTGGGTCAATAGCATTACTATGAATAAAATCTATTAACTGTTTCTTTTTGTTTTCTAGTATTTCCTTCCTCTGCTCTGCAGTTATTGGTATTTCTCCTTTCAATAAAATTTCTCTTACTATTGTTTCGAAATCAGTGGTTCCAAATACTTTTTTTAATGCTGATGGAGAAGCTTTTAGGCCTTTTTTTACATCCTTATAAACAGTATCAGAAATTACAACATCAGAAAGAGATATTGACTTTCCAGCCCTAAAAGCCATTGCTTCTTTTGGCTTCACAAGTATTTCGAACCTTTCACCATGAGACTCATATTTTATCACTATATAATCTTGTCTTGCCATTAATTTTTTTCACCCCAACTTTTGTAAATATTGTACTTTTTCCTCTGCACTTAACTTCCTGAAGACTCCAGTATCAGCTGTTGCGTAACCTATTTCTACATTACTTGGTCCTAACTTCTCTCCAGGTTTCAATGTAGACTTAAGTGCGTTTAAAGCTAGTAATATTGTATCCTCTATGTTCAAATCTTCCTTATAATTCTTTTCTAGATATTCTGTAGCAGTGTATCCTCCTTGGCCTATAGCCACAGCTTGATATGGCATGAATTGACCACTGGGCTCTGTCATGAAGAGCTTTGTTGCTCCATTATCTACTCCGCCTATTATTAGAGCTACTCCGAAAGGTCTAACTCCACCATGCTGTGTGTACATTTGCTTAACATCAGAGATTAATTTCGTTAGATAATCCACAGTTATTGGTTCATCATAAATAAGCCTATGTTGAAGTGCAGAATTCCTTGCATAGTCTATCAATACTCTACCGTCTGAGGCTAAGCCAGCGAAACTGCAACCTACATGATCATCTAATAAAAATACCTTTTCTATACTATCTAAGTCTAGTAATTGAGAAGCCTTCTTCTTTTCTCCAAGTACTACTACGGTTGACTTTGTCTTAATACCTAATGTAGTCCAACCTTTTTTTACTGCTTCAAAAGCATAATCTACTTGATATAAAGATCCATCTGGAGAAAATATTGTTATTGCTCTATCGTATCCCATAGCGGCTGGTCCAAAAGCCAATTTTGATCACAGTTTTATAGACTTGAACCGGTTAATAAAAGTGTTACACATTATTCAGATCGTCGCTGGGCACATCATTTTACAGCCATCTGAGTCTTCATCATCTAATACCAATTAATCTTTTAGCCTTTTTTAAACTTCCTGTAGTTCTCTTAGGAACTATCAGTATCTTCTTGCCATCTATTGTGCTAACCAAAGGCAAAGACGCTATAACTACTTTATATCCAGCTCTATTAGTAGAAATTATCCCTTCATTAGTTTCACTTAAATATATAATAACTCTCGGATTAGAAATTTCTAGCCACATACTTCCAAGTAGTTCTTTAACTGCAAATCTTACTGCATCTTCCAACTCTTTAGCATTGATTTTTTGATCTTCATTAACCACGTAAAAAACTACATATCTTTTAGCTTTAGTATCTCTCTTATTTTTTATCTTATTAATATATAAATTCCCTTTTCTAAGAACTAAATATGTTAAAATTATTAACCATATAATTATTAATAGATCAATTATAATTTGAGCGTACATTGTTCAAAAGCACCTGAGGAGATTTAAAAATCCAATAAGTTGCCATTTCGTAATCAGCACCGTGCAATATAAGGTAATTAATTTTTGATAAAGGATTCCAAATCTCATTAAAATCTTTTGCACATGACGAAAATAAAATATTCCTAATCCATCTATATCCCCATATTACGAATTTATATATAACATATGATGAAGAATGAGGTAAAACGACTTCCACAACCTTATCATGAAACCTTATTAAGTTAAGTGTTGCTTTCCTCCTAAACAGACGAAAATTTGTATTATCTACCGTTATAGCGTTGACCTTATTATATGTTATACATATTCTTAAAATTTCTTCTGTCATGGGCTTACAAAATATTAATTTGCTTTTCTTATAAAGTTTAATATTATTGAAAAGAGAATCTTTATCTCTCGAAATTATAGTAACTCTAGAGATGTCTGCATTATCAACAGGTTTACCTTCTATGAACGCGTTATCATATCCTGCTCTTTTTAGGAAATGTTTAACCTTGTAATTGAGTATGCATGGCTCTATTGGCAATTTTATTCAATTCCTCCTTTACTCTTTTCGAACCTCCTGCAGAACTTATTATTATCTTTATAATATCATCGCCGTCTCTAAGATAAAGCTTGCCTTCGGCTATGAACTTTTGCTTATCAATCCTTATATGTATCTTACTCTTATCAAGTCTAGAATCTATTGTTGAAACTAAGTAAAGTAGATCTGCCTTATCTAATTTGGAAAACAAATAATCTACAATTTTTTCTGAGATTTTACCTTGAAAATCATATTTTATTAAAATAATTTTATCTCCGTAATGACCTTCAGTAGAACTCTCCGAGATATTAGCATACTTTAAAAAATCTTGAAGAAAAGAATTCAAAGCGTTTTTAATTTTATTGATATCCTCTGTTTCATGCGAAAATATTTGAAAAGAAACACTAGTAACTTTCATTCCTTACCAGGTATTTTATCATAATTTTGTAGTCTATAATACTTATTGGCCTCGTGTCTCTTCTTAGCTTCTCTCTCTTTTTGCTTCTTCACGAACTTGTGCCTTATAGTGTACTTCAACCCTCTACTCTTTAACAATCCTCTGGCCTTCTTGCCTGCTACAGTTAATCCTCTGAATACTCTTCCTCTATTAGCAGGGTCTTGTAACCACTTTAAGCTCGGATCACTCTTTATAACTGGATGTGCTGGATCTACTAGTATTATCTCATAGTATTTATAAAGACCATCATCTCCTACAAAATAACTTCCTAATACTTCTAAATTTGGATATCTCTTAGCGGCCTTCTCCTCAGCTATCCACATATAACCCTTTGAAGGTGAGAATCCGTACACGCCCATTCTTTTCTGTCTTCTACCTTTATTAGGCCTAAGTTTATTTAGCCCGCCTTTCTTAACTCTCGCCCTAACAACCACAAAACCTTGCTTCGCCTTATAGCCAATGGCTCTTGCTCTATCTAACCTACTAGGCTTATCTATTCTCACTACAGTATTTTCCTCATTTCTCCATTCTACCATTCTCTTCCTTAACACTTCTTTCTTCCAATCCTCGTCTTGCCAGGTTTTTGCCAAATAATGATACATGGATAATGCCATTATCTTCTCCTCTTCAAAATAGAATAACTAATTAAAAAGAGTGATGTCTATCTTAATTAGGAGGAAATTCATGATTACAGTAGGACTTATAGGAAAGACAAATGTTGGCAAAAGTACTTTCTTCTCTGCAGCTACATTAGTAGATGTAGAAATAGCTAATCGACCTTTCGTTACCATAGAACCAAATGTAGGAATGGCATACGTTAAAACCTTATGTGTACATAATGAGTTTAAAGTTAAATGTAACCCTAAGAACTCAATTTGTATAGAAGATTATAGATTTATCCCAATAAAACTAGTGGACGTAGCAGGATTAATACCTGGAGCCCATGAGGGAAGAGGATTAGGAAATAAATTTTTAGACGACTTAAGAAAAGCCGACGTTTTAATTCACGTAATAGACGCTAGCGGTTCTACCAACGAAGAAGGAGTAACAGTAGAATCAGGTAGTAGAGACCCGGAAGAAGACATAAAATTTGTTGAGGACGAAATAAATGAGTGGTTTATCTCGATTATAAAGAAAGATTGGGAAAAATTTGCAAGAATAAGCGATTTAGGAAATAAAGATCAAATAGATGCTTTACTTGGTAAGCTATCTGGCCTATCTGTAAATAGAGAAGAGATAATTCAAAGTTTAAAAGAGAGCAAGTTAGAAAATATAAAATTCATGCAATGGAACGAAGAAGATATAAGAAAGTTCGGAATCACTTTAAGACAAGTCTCAAAACCTATCATTATAGCAGCAAATAAAGATGATATTCAAGTAGCTAGGAAAAATATAGATAGATTAAAGGAGAAATACAAATTCATTGTTCCGACCAGTGCAGAGGCCGAATTAGCATTAAGAAAAGCTGCAAAAAATGGTTTAATAGATTACATTCCGGGAGAAAAGGAGTTCAAAATAAAATCTATCGGCCTACCAGAGAAACAACGCAAGGCATTAGATTATATAAAAACTAACGTCTTGGATGTATATGGAAATACCGGAGTTCAGCAAGCTATAAATGAGGCTGTATTTGGAGCTTTAAATATGATTACAGTCTTTCCTGTTGAAGACGAAAGAAAACTAACAGATAGAAATGGTAATGTATTACCAGATGCCATTTTAATTAAAAAAGGATCTACACCGAAGGAATTAGCAGCTGCAATACATAGTGATTTAGCTAAAGGATTTTTATATGCTATAGATGCTAGAAAGAAAATCAGAGTAGGGGAAAATTACCAATTACAAGATAGAGATGTAATAAAGATTGTATCAAGTCTAGCCCATGGTTAACCTTTAAAGAATTCTCCCTTTTTAACGTCTCTATTTACAACAGCGCTAGGATAAATTCTAGCATATGCCCCTATCTTAACTCCTGGTAAAATGGACACGTTTATCCCAGTTCTAACATGAGCTCCTACGAAAGTCCCTAATTTTCTTCTTCCAGAAGATACTCTCTCACCTTTAACATAAACCTTAACTTCTGATTCGTCAAAACGTAAATTCGCTACCAGAGTACCAGCACCGAAATTAACATCTTCAGAAATAACACTGTCTCCTACATAGCTTAAATGCGGAACTTTAGTTTTTTCCATTATTACTGACTCCTTTATTTCCACTGATGCTCCTACCCTATTATCTCCACATAATACCGTATAAGGCCTTAAGTAACTGTTAGGCCCTACTATCGAATTTTTACCTATAAAAACAGGGCCTTCAATATAGGTCCCATGAAGAACTTTTGCACCTTCTTCAATTATGGCTTTACCTTTAATTATTACTCCTTCCTCTACTTCACCATTAATTCTTGGTTGTTCTAAGTCCAATACAACCTTGTTAGCATCAATTATCTCCCAAGGTTTACCTACATCCATCCATAACCCATCATATTTTACTATTTCCACCCTATTTTCATGAGAAAATAAATTTATGGCATCTGGTAGCTCATACTCTCCTCTAACAGACTTAGGAATTTTATCTAAATAATCAAATATCTTAATATTTAATTTATAAATTCCTCCATTTATTAGATTAGACGGGGGATTTTGAGGCTTCTCTATTATGTTTTTTAAATACCCAGTCTCGGAAATATTTAACACACCGAATTCTTGTGGATTATTTACTTTTACTCCTAGAATGGCATTACACTTTGCTGAATAAATTCTTCCTATTGCTTCGGTATTAACAAGAATATCTCCGTATATTAAAAGAATTTCATCATCTTTAATCTCGCTTCTTACGCTTAATAGTGCAGATGCTGTACCATAATCATTTTTTTGCTTAACTAATTTAACACCTTTAAGTCGAGAATAAAACTCTTCATATTCTTTAGGATATTCTGATGGAACAACTACTAAAATTTCACTATCCGCCTTTTTTTTAATAAAAGTAATTGTATTTTCAATTAACGTAGAGCCTAAAAGTGGAATAAAAGGCTTGGGTCTCGTATGAGTAATAGGTTCTAATCTTTCTCCTTTACCCGCTGCTAGGATTATTACTTGCAATTGTGACCTCCTGAGAAGGAACCTTAAGTAGCTTTGATTTCTCTATTTCAACTTTCCTTAAAGGAGCTATCTTCTTAGCTTCGTTGAATATATCATTAGCTAACTTTCCAAATACCATGTCTTGAATAAATTCATCAAATGTACGCTCTTCTGCATCCTTCTTTATTAAATCTTCAATAATCTTTCTTATTGCAGTCCTCTGTTCTCTATGTACTCTATATGTAGTTAATGCAAGACCTTTCACACGTAATGAATAACCGTCCTTAGTTATTACGTCTGCAATCTCATTAACCTTAGAGCTCTTCCTCCTAACTAAAGATCTTACATAATCTCTGGATAATTCATGCCCATAAAAGCTAGTTATTAACTTATCACCGTCATGCGATAATACCTTAAAATACAGATGAACATAAACCATGCTAAAGTCTCCTGTTAAGTCATAAAGCGTAGTTTCTACTTTTCTACCTATAGTATAAGAAACATCAAAAGCCGGCGTTGACCCTAATACTACCTCTCCAAATACTTTAGGAGCTAATATAGTATACCATTTTTTTAACTTCCATTTATCTCTAATTGCACTTGTGGATTTCGACGACATTTATAGAATCATGTATTATTTGGGTATATAAGATCATTCTTTATCCTCATGCAAAAATTTTGTATAAAGCTTCCTAAGAAATTTTATTACAGTTCTGGCTTCTTCCTCATCATTTATTCCCTTAATTAAGGCTCTTTTTAACGCGATATATAATGCGTAATCTTCGTCACTTTTTCTAATCAATCCGTAGAGAATTTTGGAGTATTTATCTAGAAGATCTATAGATTCTTTAGTCATTTTAGGCTTAATTTCATGCTTCGCTTTCCAAATTTCATATAACACAATGCCTACTGCATGAGATAGATTAAGAGTAGGATATGCAGGGTTAGCAGGTATAAAAAGAAGAAAATCAGCTTTGCTAATCTCTTCCCTTGTCAGTCCTACACTTTCTCTACCAAAAATTAGTGCTACTCTTTCGGATTTCATTATACTTGATAATTCCCAGGGAAATATAGCTTTTCGCAAAATATCCCCTTTATTATTAGCAATACTAGAAGTAGCAATTTTTATGCCTGTACCTTGTAATGCCTCCTCGTATGTGTCTACAATCTTAGCACTACGTAAAATATCTTCTCCTCTAGCGGAAAATTTTATAGCCGAGTTAATATTACATTTTGGCCTTACAATAAATAGTTCATTGACTTCAAAATTTTTACACAACCTAGCTATGAAACCTACATTATACTCTCCTTCAGGCTCAACTAATACTAACCTTAGCATCAAGCTCTAATGCTATAAGCCTTTCAAAACCAAAAGTTTTTTCCATTTTCCTATTAATTTTCATCTTCCTTTTTCCTAAAACTTCCATAATTTTATCTTCGTCTGATAAAGAAGAATATAATATATACAACCTTCTAGCTGTGATAGTGTTAAGAAATCTGATTAAAACATCTGACCCAGATTTGCCCCCAGACCAACTATATTTTACCCAATCATCATATTCCTCAAAGGGCAAATAAGGGGGATTGAATATACCTACGTCGAATATTTTATTTCTAAAACATGTTAGCATATCACAATTAATAACGTTTATGTCTACGCTGTTAAGTTTAGAACTACACAAAGTTGATAAAGTTGCAAAAGGATTAATATCTACGGAATATACTTTTCCTCCCATCTTAGCTGAAATAATACTAAGAATACCAGTTCCAGATCCTACTTCTATGATGTTCTCTCCTTTTTTAATTTTAAGAATAGAAAGTAACAATTCCGTATCTTCTGCAGGTTCGTAAACTTCCTCGTTTAAGCATAGTTTAATCCCATTAAATTCAATAATTCTATAACTTGACAAGGTTTAAACTCCCTCACTCTTTTTTCACTCCTAGAAATAAATCCACAATATTCTCCTACATTTTTTAACCTCTTATTTCTAAATCTACTAACACATTTCAAATACTCGTCTATTCTTGCATTATATTTTCTTTTCCTCTTAAATGTCACTATAATGGAGTAAACTTTAGGTCTAGGGTCAAAAGCTGAAGGTGGAACAGTCTCGTGCGCCCAAATATCAAAAATATAATTTAGTATAAAGGATATATAAGTAGCATAATTTAAAATTTTATCTATAAAATCCTTTTGTAAAATTAATGCTAAATACTGTATTTCGTCCAATTTACTTACTTCTAGGAAAAAATCTTCAGTAATAGAGTAAGGTAATGAAGAGACTATTTGACCTCTTCTTATAGGTAAGAATCTAGCATCTGATATAATAAGGTTATAATCCTTAATATATTTAATAAGATTCTCATCGATCTCTACGCATAAATCAGGATTAATGAATTTAGAAATACTACCTTTTCCGCAACCAACTTCAATTATTGGCTTTATATTTTTCTCAATATAAGATGAAAATTTGGAAATAAAAAAGGTATTAATTAAAAAATTTTGTGAAAGTCTCATTTTAACTTCTCCAAATATCCTACATAAATAATTTCTTGTTGTCCAGCTTGAGGTTTTCTATGATCTATAGGATAAGCAAATAAATAATACTTATCCTTCCTCTCTATTTCAATAATTATTCTCTCAGTTATTATGTCGACTATGTTTTTTATACCAGTCCTATCTTCTATATCTTTAAACGATTCGAAAGGCTTCTTTTTCCTTTCTTCTAAAATTTCCCTTAAAGTCTTTTTACCAATACCCGGTAAGAGCTCTAAAGCGTGGAGCTTAAGAGTTAATGGCTCCGATTTATTAAAGAATTCTACAAACAATTTTTCTTTCTCACCAATTATTTTTTTAATAACTCTAATTAAAGTATCCTTAGCCACTGAAGTTAAATCATCATAAGAAATTATGAAATCTACCTTAACACCAAAAGAGGGATCTTCTAAATCAATCTCCTCTTCAAGTTGTAATTCCCTACTTGTAGAGGCTTCCATCAACATGAAATAATCTGCCCCAAGTAACTGAGCAAAAGGTCTATTCTTGTGAATTTTATGCTTATCTAAGGGATTACCTTCCCTCAAATAATCTAGAACATACGCAAACTTCTCTCTCCTTTCAACTCTCCTTTCATTTTTCCTTTCATACGGTCTCCTATTCTCTGCCATCATTCCACTATAATCAATTACGCTTAGCTTAATAAAAAATATCAACCTTTTTGAAGATACTTCTTAACAAGCTCTACAATTTTTTCTAGAATTTCCTGGCTGTAATTTTTACTATCTAAAGCTAAAATGCTTCTAACCTCGTCTATTGTACTTGGGCATATACTTGCTATAACAGCTCGGATTTCCTCTTTTTCTACAAACTGAGATAACTCGCCCATAAGTTTTATGGCGTCTTCTTCCCCGCATTTATTTATGGCATTAAGATACTCATATGTTCTTTGAAGAATACTTGAATTGTTACCATTTTTAATTAGCTCGTATACATATTTCCTAGCTACGGAATAAGGAATATAATGTTCATCCTCTACAATAACTGAAGACAATCTACCTCACTGCTTAAATAACCTAAGATGCTCTGGCCTTACAATTATTAGTTTTTCCTTATTGCCAATATGAAGTTTTAACTCGTAAGCTCTACCTCTTTTACCTACGACTTCCGCAACTCTACCATGAAATCTTCTATGAGGCATTCCGTTATGGATTGCAGAATTTATCTTAATGATAACTTTATCTCCTGGCTTATAGTCGTACATTAACAAACTTAAAGACGGAATAGCTCCTCTCTCTCTGGGAGATTTCCTTAAAAGATTCCTTGACCTAGTCCTATTGCCTTTTGAATGTGATACCATAATCTTACCCAAAATAGCATAAACATTCCTGTAATTAAATTTTTGGTCGAGATTGTAAGGACCTTCATCTTTCTAAGAAGGCAAATTAAAAGAATCATGACTGGCCTATTTTCAATTACATTATTCTATACAAAAAGACTTAGAAAACAATATGGTAATAAGTTTCTTAGATACCCTCTATAAAGACTATGGAAAAACATTTAAGTAGTACATTCTAATTTCTATTCACGTGCGGGGGTGCCCGAGCATGGTCAAAGGGGGCGGACTTAAGATGCCACCCGCCAGATAAGATATCCGCTGGCGTAGGCCTGCGTGGGTCCGAATCCCACCCCCCGCATGCGTTAATACTATCAAGTATTAAACTTTTCATTTTATTAGGCTAGGATGAAAGAGATAATTAAATCATATACTATACCCTTATTCTATATTAATAAATAAAAATCAAATTAATTATTACTTTGCACTTCAATATTTCCTTTATAACAATATTGCTAAGAGTTTCAATCATTAACTTGAAAATCACAGGAGATGCGGGGAGCGGGATTCGAACCCGCGAAGGCCTACACCAGTAGGGCCTGAGCCTACCCCCTTCGTCCTAGCTCGGGCATCCCCGCAATACGCCGGGAGCGGGATTCGAACCCGCGTGTCCTTTCGGACAGTAGGTCGCTCGCTTTTTAGCTGGAAATGGTCTCGAGCCTACCCCCTTAGGTCCGCTCGGGCATCCCGGCAACTATAAAATTAGAAATTAGGACTTAAAAATCAAGCTGGGACATATATCGGGTTCTCTTCAGTTGATACTCTCTTTTCATTAGCTAGGTATTGTCTTATATCTTTTGGCATATTAAATATCATTGCATGAGTTTCTCCATCATAGAATCTTAGTTCTCCTTCTATTCTATCTTTTATCCTCTTATTAATTTGATCTTTAGTTAACGATAACGGATTCACATAATCTGACGCATAAACAAATCCCCATAACCCGTCAAACGCTGGAACATAAACTATTGACGCAGATACTAGTTTAAACAATTGCCTAAGAGTATTGAAAACTGTTGAGAAGACGCACAGCGAAAATGAAGGAGAGGTTGCTTGAGTTACCATTGCTCCACCTTTGTTTAGCCTAGACTTAACTTTTTCATAGAATTCTTTAGTATAAAGCTTATAAGAAGTATTACCTTTTATAGGGTCTGTTAGGTCTAAGATTATTGCATCGTATTTTTCTGTAGTCTTATCGATATAATCTTTTGCATCAGATATGAGAATTTTACTCCTTTTATCGTCAAATGAACCTCTGTGCCACTCTGTCAAATACTGTTTAGCAAAATCTATAACAGCTTGATCTATGTCAACCATAGTAGCAGTTCTAACAACCTTATGCTTTAGAACTTCTCTAAGAGTTGCTCCTTCTCCCCCGCCTAAAATTAGTACATTTTCTGGATTTTCTATACTAAGCATAAGAGGATGAACTAAAGTTTCATGATATATGTATTCATCAGCCAGACTGGACTGAATCTTTCCATCTATTATTAGTACTTTGCCAAACCTTACAAGTTCTGCTACCATAATCCTTTGATATTGTGTTTTCAAATCTACAATTACTCTGTTTATTAAATGCCCATGAAACTCACAAGGGCTTTGCCACTCTAAATGCCAACTCCACCCTAACTGGCTCATTTAAACTAACCTTACTCCGTTAACCTTCTTATTTTGCCAACTATACCTCTTTATTTTCTTAGATTTACCGAACCCACAAGCTGCACAATAATGCTTTTTCGGATTATAAGAATTCCTTCCGCATCTCCTGCATCTAATGTGTGTTGCGCCTTTATTCATTTTACCAAATGATGGTGTTCCTTTCATTCTTGCTCACTTATGATTGTTGTATTGGGGATATAAGAATTACGTTATCCCCTCTAATTACTATAGTTCCGATTTTCTTTCCGCTACCGTCGCTTTGTATTTCTTCCGAGTCTGATAGCACTAAATTCATATGCTGATCATAGCTTTTTAATAATCCTCTTACTTCTTTGTTTCCTTTTAATTTAACTAAAACTAGACTACCTAATGATTCCGCAAGCACCTTATGTGCGGTTTCTGCCAAAATATCACCTTAAATGATTTTGAAGCAAAAGGAGTTTAAAATCTATCTTTCGCAAAGAAGGAAGTCCCGCCGCGGGGAATTGAACCCCGGACCACCCGGTAACTGCCCCCTATCTACAGCCGGGCGCTCTAAACCGGGCTGAGCTACGGCGGGTCTTCGATTAATGTTTTTGCTTTAAGGATTAAAAAAGTTATTTTAATGAAAGCTTTAGCATTTAACATGCATTTCCTATATACGTGCTGCCTATTCATGTATAGCGTAAAATGACTAAAGATAAAACATGTAGCTTTTATCGGAAAATCCTTGCAAAGTTAGATAACCTTAAAAATATTTTAATAGTAATAGAAGAGAAATTAACTATAAAGCCTGAGATGTCTTCATTGTAAAATGAGCAAGATTTGTTTTATCGTAGTGTAAAAATGAAAATATTTGAGTAATAGAAATTCCCGTAAACTGCTAAACATGATATAAATTCCGTGACTTATATTTTAAGGAAAAGGAAGATATTATGTTTACAAGATAGAGTATGAGAACGCAAGGAAAAATTGACGTAGCAGAAGCTATATTAAATTAAAAGAAATAGGGCGTGGGAACTGACCTACCCACTATGGGCCCGCTGGGATTTGAACCCAGGATTTCTGCCTCGTAAGGGCAGCGTCCTAACCAGGCTAGACTACGGGCCCACTTGCTCTTTATTTTAACTTAACACTCTTTAAATTTTTTCCCACTGTCAGAGAAGCATATAGAGGAGTATTGCTGCCTCTGCTTCTGGTCCTAAATCTTGTAATAATTTAGGTATATGCACATAATTCCCTATGGATTGCTCAATTTTCGTAAAACCACTCTCTATTCCAGGAAATACTATCAATACTTGATCTTCTTTTCCATTTTTTAGAGACTCTACGTTTATTTCGTCCTTTGCATTAGAAGATACTAAATATATAGAACTTGGTTTTAATAATTCCAAAGAATCTTTTAAATCCGGTAAAATTAGGAGTGATTTATTAAGTTTAAAAGCTAATTTTCCTACTTCCGGAATTCCTACTTGTGCAGCAGTACCGCTCGCTTTAGTTATTACTAACTTCTCTACACCAAGGTTGAAAACTATTTTTGCAAAATCTATTAATCTCTGCGAGCTTGTAATATTATGCAAGCCAACTATTATATTCCTCACTTATTTTCACCTTAATATATGATGCTATGGCAGTTGATAAGGCTACTGGAACTGCTTCTCCTACTTGATTGTATTGTTCATCCCTACTTCCTATAAAAATATGATCGTCTGGATAGCTCATTAATCTAGCTTGTTCTCTTACTGTTAGAAATCTGTCGTGATAAGGATGAATAAACCTTGAATTTCCTAAAACTGTTGGAGCTAGATCAAAAGGATTTAACCTAATATAAAGCGGAATTTCCTTTCTACTCCCCTTGTACATAGTTAAATAGTCGCCAAAGTATAACTTGCTTATTTTAAGTATCTTTTTATCTGTAACCTCATGCACCTCGTTATTTGGAATATCTCTCGTGTTATCTAAATCTGAGATTGCTTCATGAACCGTAACCTTTTTGCTTATTTTATGCGGACTTATTTTTATGTTTGAAATAAATACTCTTAGTCTCCTAGAAGGATTACCGTAATCTTCTGCCCTTAGGAAGTTAAAATAAATTTGCTCGTATCCTATTTTTGAGAATTCTGTTAATATTGAATCTTTTAATTCTTTAGTTTCGACTATGGCAGGAACATTCTCCATTACAAATATTTTTGGCTTTAATTCGCCTACTAGCCTTATGTATTCAAGTGTTAAAGATCCTCTTTCGTCTAAATATAGTCTATCCACTGGATTCTTTAGCCTTGAAGGGTTAGCTGCAGTAAATCCTTCACAAGGAGGACTTCCTATTAAAATATCTGGAGAATGACCTATAATACTTGTTATTTCGTCTCCAGTAATGTTCCTTATATCTTCCTCTAGGGTTATTGCTGACGGAAAATTTTCAGCATAAGTCCTAACTGCAGCGTGATTTATATCTATAGCTAATACTATATTAAACCCTTGATTTCTAAATCCTAGAGAAAATCCGCCTGCTCCAGAAAACAAATCAACTACTTTTAGCTCCAAGTTTAGTCTCTTTGCTAATTTCTCCTTCTAGTTCATTAATTTTTTTCTCCAGCACTTCTCTTACTTTACCGGAATCATAATATGCAAGCTGAGAGCCGCACTTTGGGCATTTAAATTCGTTTTCAAATGCCTCATCAAATGTATACTTAGCTTTATCTTCTGGACACATATAAAATTCATTATTAGATTCATAATCTAATCTTGCTTTTAATTTATCTAAAATTTCCCTTTTCCTATTTAATAATATTTCATTAATTTGTTCAGTATTAACTTTCCAATAATATATATACCATCCTGTATCTTTATCTCTACTCTTCCGATAACTTACTAATCCTTGATCTGCCAATGCATAAAGTTTTTTCCTTATTTCGTTAACTTTTATACCTAATTCGTTAGCTATTTCGTCATCTGTCATTTCGGTCTTTTTATTTATAAGAAATTCTAATAATTCTGTATATTCTTCACCTAACAAGCTCTTCGCTAAATTTAGTATAAGCTCGTCTACATTACTTGTCAATTGTAATCACCTACTTATATAATATTCTTCAAGTTGTTTTTATAGATTATCTATGTAATTTCCCTTTTCTCCTGATTGCAATAAGCTGATATACTTTCTGTTATCTTAGTTTCTAAATTAGTAATATTATATAATGTTTTTGCTGAAAAAGGAATTGTACCAATAATTGGAGAGTACATTTCGTTGCTTATTTTATATATTAGATCAGAACGCCTATCTATCTCTTCGTGAGGTATTTTATCTGTTTTGTTAGCTACTATGAGTATTGGCTTTCCTGAAATTCCTAATTCTCTCAAAGTTGAAAAGGAAGATTTTAACATATCAAGAATTAATGTATCATCAAGAGATATATCGACTACAAGCAATATAATGTCTGCATATTTAATTTCTGATAAAGTTACGAAGAATGCTTCAATAATCTGAGGAGGAATTCCTCTAATGAATCCTACTGTATCGACAAGCATTATTTTTTGGCCTTTTATGGATATTTTAAACCTTTTAGGAGCAGTTGTTGTAAACATAGATGAGTCAACTTTCTGGCTAAGTCCGGTTAATATATTGAATATCGAAGTCTTGCCTGCATTCGTATAACCAGTTATTGCTATACTCGGTAAGCTGTTACTTTCATGCTGTTTTATTTGATACTCCCTTAATTCCTTTATATGCATTAACTCTTTTGATATTTTCGCTATTTTTCTGTGATATAGTCTAAGTATAGCTTCTACTCCGTAAACTCCTGCTCCGAGCAAACCTTGTTGCTCGGATATCTTATGCTTTTTATAAACGTCCTTTATAATCGGTAATTCATACTTTAATCTTGCTAATTCTATCTGGAGCTGTGCTTCCTTAGATCCTGCATGTAATGCAAAAATTTCCAATAATAATAAAAGCTTATCTAAAATTTTCATTTTACTTCCTAATTCTTTATTTAAATTAATAAAGTGTCTGGGTTTTAAGAGATCAAATATTATTATAGCGTCGATATCCTCATTTTTTAATTTATTTAGCTTATCTTCTTGAATATAATAGGACGGATTTGGTTTTTTAGGAAGCTTATATACACTAGTTATCTCATATCCTGCTGTTTCGGATAGAGTTTTAGCTTCATCTAAATATTCCTCAGATGAAAATAACACAGCCTTCATTTCTTTTCCCTTATATTTACTACATCTCCTAAGGTTAACTCGAAATTCTTGCCTCCTTTTTGTGTTTCTTCACTTGATATAGTATATAATAATTTTACGGACAAAATTTTTTCTAATGCCTTTGCTTGTTCTATTGTTGGCTTTAATTTACCTTGTTCAAATCTCTTTATTATATTTTCAGAAACTTTCATTTTATCTGCTAATTGTTTAGTAGTAAGACCTAAATGCTCTCTTGCAGTCCTAATTATTTTATAATAATCATCTGCAATTTCTACTTCCACTTCTGACTTTTTATTTACATTTTCTCTTTGTTGCTTAATAGCTTGTGTTTTTTTAGGTTTTTCTTCATAAATCTTAGCAGTTTTCCTAATTTTTGAGTAACATGACTCACATACAGTAATTATACTACCCTCATAAACTACTGTAATACCCTTACCACGTATTGGCATTCCACACATTTCGCAATATTTTTGTGGCTGTTTCTGAATACTCACAAGTAATAAATAGTGGCAAACATTTTTAGTCTATCTCATTAAGAAATGATATGGGTTAAGCTTGTCTGGAGAAATAGATGTTTCTAGAGATAATAATGAAGATTATGAGCAAATAATTAAATTACTCGAAGAGAAAATTAACGCATTACAAGCAGAAACTGAAAGTTTAAGAAAGGAATTAAATTATTATAAATCTGAATTAGAGAAATTATTAAGTCCTCCTTTAATAGAAGCTGTTGTACTAGATATTTTAGATGATGGGAAAGTAATAGTTAGAAGTACCTCTGGTCCAAACTTAATAGTTACAGTAAGCAGCGATATAGATACTAAAAACCTTAAAATTGGACAATCAGTAGCATTAAATCAGAGAGGTTCTGCAATAGTTAAAATTTTACCTGAAAGAGAAGATCCATTTATAAAATCCATGGAAGTACTGGAGAAGCCTAATATAAAGTACGAAGATATAGGAGGCCTATCACAACAAATTCAAGAACTTAGAGAAGTAATAGAACTTCCCTTAAAGAATTCAGAAATATTCAAGGAACTGGGGATTCAACCACCTAAAGGCGTATTATTATACGGACCTCCAGGAACAGGAAAAACAATGCTTGCTAAAGCAGTTGCAGCAGAGAGTAATGCAACCTTTATTCATGTGGTAGCTTCAGAATTTGCTCAAAAGTTTGTAGGTGAAGGTGCTAGAGTTGTAAGAGAAGTTTTTGAGTTCGCCAGAAAGAAGGCTCCTTCAATAGTTTTTATTGACGAAATAGATGCAATAGGTGCAAAAAGAATAGACCTGGGGACTAGTGGAGAAAGAGAAGTACAAAGGACTTTAATGCAATTACTTGCAGAACTTGATGGATTTCAGCCATTAGATAATGTAAAGATAATAGGAGCTACTAATAGGATAGATATACTAGATCCTGCCTTATTAAGACCTGGTAGATTTGATAGAGTAATAGAAATTCCATTACCAGATTTTAATGGCAGAAAAGAAATCTTCAGGATTTATATGTCTAAAATGAAGGTAAGCAATAGTGTGGATATTACTATACTAGCTAAGCTTACTGAAGGATTTAGCGGTGCAGATATTAAGAACGTATGCACAGAAGCAGGATATTTTGCAATAAGAGAGGATAAAAAAATAATAGATATGAACCACTTTATAGAAGCTATAAACAAGATAAAATCTAAAAGGAAGGAAGAATTTAAAGGAAGAGAAGAGAAGTACACATGAAGGAGTTTGTGACATATCCGGAAAGGGTATCTAATTTCGATTTTTTTTATTTAAGGAATATATTTGCATATCAATTTAGCCAAGATATTGCAGAATGCGTCTTCGATAATTTACCTTCTTTTTTTATTCAAAGATCTATAAATACAAATAGAATAAGAAATATTATAGTAAATAATGAATTGTTTCTAATTTTGAGAGCCCAAGACAATTTATTCTCATTGACATTAGATTCTGCTGAAAAAATTAAGGAATGCTCTAAATCTCCTAGATTTAGAATAATAATTCCTTTTGATATTGCTAATTTTGTAAAAAATTCTGGAAATGTGTTTGCAAAACATGTAATAAATGTAGATAGAAGTCTAAGAGCTGGAGATCAAGTTATAGTTGTAGATGAAAGCGATAATATAATAGGAATTGGTAGATTAAAGTTATCAGCTGAGGAGATAATCGAATATAAAAGAGGAGTAGCTGTAATTGTAAAGGAGAGGAATAAAAATGAAGGTAATCCTTAAGGGTATAACTGAGGATGAATTAAAAGGATCTACGTTTATAACTGGATTTAGGACAATAGGAGAAACAGGGTATTTAGCATCAAGATATATCGTGCTAAAACGTAAACTCCAAAGAATAGGATTTATAACTACCAAGTATCTTAGAGATGTTACATTCTTGGATGAGTACGGTATAGCAACTCCTTTTGATTTATTTTACGACAAGGAACTTCACACTATAGTTCTGTTAAATCATCTATTACCATTTCAGCGTGAATGGAACTCCTTTGCTAAAGACATGATAACGTGGCTTAAAAAGCTCGAAGTAAAGAATATAATATTAATAGGAGGCCTTGACAAGAGATATAAGGAAGGAACAGAAGAACTTAGGTGGCTTAAAACTTCTAAAAACGTATCAAGCTTGCCTTATCCTGAACTGGAAAAACAATTAATAATGGTAGGGCCTTTAGCTTTATTTACTATTTACTCAGAGATTGAAGACCTCCCAGCAATAGTTCTTTTACCTTATGCTGATAGGGAGAGAATAGACCCTGCAGCTGCTGCAGTAGCTGTAGGCGCGATAAATAAAATCTTAGGAATCAATATAGATGTTACAGAACTTTATGAAGATGCTAAAAAATTAGAAGAAGAGCTCCAGAAGCAGCTAGAGAATATTCAAAAAGAGGTAAGTAAAAGTGGACTAGATAGGCATTATATGTAACATCGATCCTTCGCACTCTATTAGTTCAACTCTTTTATACTTAGATTTTAATATACTGTTGGCCTTATCTGAGGAAATCCTAATTGTATTTTCCGATAAAGTCTTTGGAATTTCGAATTGGGATAATGGATAAGATTCAGATATTAATAAAGGTATTAGACCATAAAACGGATAAGCAACATATATATCTGCATTCATATAGTTGTCTTTAACTATCTTTGAAATTGAAGGATCAGAAATAAAAGGTTGAGTTAATTTGTCTCCACAAATAACTATTGCCTTATCATGCAGAGGTTTTATTGATTCTAGATACATGTGATGTCTGATAATTTCCGGCCTTCGTATTGAATCTTCATTAAATAGAAATAGTCCTTTTATTTCTCCCTTTACTCTTGGATCGTATTTTTCTAAATATTCTGCATATGTCAGCAACTTCTTAAATGCAGAATAAACTGAAGGATGAGAAAAAGCTTTTTCTTGTATGTACTCAAATAATCTTCCTTCTTTTATAGCTATTTTGGTTTCTCTAATTTCTTCTAATATTTTGTATAAATTATGGATAGCCAACAATTTGACTCTCTCGTTATCATCCATTTCTAAAAGCTCTTGAGGAGTATATTTAGAACATACAGGACAGCTACACGGGAAACTATCTAAATCTTCAAGTCTAAACGTCCTAGACCTTGTAATATACCTGTTATCTCTAGCATACAATATATACGAAGCGGAATCAAAGGAATCTACTCCTAGTGCTACTGCAAAAGGTATTAAATGCGGCAAACCTCCCCCAAACAAATGTAAGGGCTTCCCTCTACTTATAGATGATCTGGCAGTAAATATCATATCCACTAATGTATCATAATCATACCTTTCCATGAGTACAGTAGGGCTACCTAATGCTAACATTTTATATTTATCTCTTTTATTTGCCTCTGATGCAGAATATTGTAATAAATCTAAAAATCTTCCCCCTTGAATTGGATGAGTCCATATTATGTTTTCTGAGTCTATTATACTTTCCACGTCCTTAGCCCTTCTTAGCGTCTCATCAACAGTCATCTTAGCTTCTTCTTTATCTTCTAATTTTCCAGTAGGTACATCGAGAATTACTGCAATATCTGGTTTTATTTTATTTTGATACTCTACAATTTCCTTATTACTAGCTGCTATATTTCCATATTCTAAAATCTGATAAGCTCCAGAATCTGTCATTATAACAGAATTAAAATTCAGATCCTTGTGTATATCTTGTTTAACTATCCTATTTTTCTTAAGTATATATGCGTTTGTTATTATAGTAGTAAATCCAACTGACAAAATATCATTAATGCTTATTTCTCTTTTTAGTAAATTCACAACAGGGAAAAATAATGGAGTTTCTAATACTCCGTGAGACGTCTCTAATTTACCTATTCTACCAGCAAGGTCTTCATCCTTTACTTCAAAATCTCCTATCATCTTGAAGTCTCTCTCTTTTTCTTTTCTATATATTCATTAAATAAATCATAAACTCTCTGAGCTAGAGGTCCGCTACCTTCAACTCCGTTTTCAGTAACTTTAATTTTCTCTAGGATAGTTATAACCCCTGCTTCTTCGTAAACTTTTATATCTCCAGGCCTTAAATTTAATGATTTTTCTATTAAACTAGCAAATTCCTTTACGTCAAAAATTGGAGCGTTCTTTATTAGAATCTCTGAAATGGTATTACCATTTATTATAGCCTTATAATATGCATTATTTTCATTATCTTTTGCGTTAGATATGCTCACCATAAAAGGATCTATCTCAAAAGATGACAATTGGCCTGTATATGTTTTTCCGTTAGTTAATTTTATTATTACAGTTTTATCTATTAATGAATTTATATCATAAACTACTCTACGACTTATACTCATAACGGTCAACATAAGATTAATATACAAGGATTTAAATAATGAAGTGAAAAACCTTGCAGCGTATAAATTATGAATTTAACGAAGAAGGGATAGTTTCATCAATTCAGAAAGGCGTTCTTAGAGACTTATACGTGGTTAATATAAAATGTCAAGATATTAATATAAATCTTGATGTTACATCCGAGATTAACATTTTTAATAATAATGAAAAAGTTAATGTCATAATCTCTAGATCAAAGCCTATTTTTACTAGTAATGATTTTTGCGGACATGGATACATAGTTACTGAAAAAGTAGATCAGAACGCAAAAACATACATTACCATTATATCCTTATTTGGCCTATTAGTAAAAATAGAAAGTAACTCGAGTTTCCTTAACAAATACGGATTTAATGTAATGGACCATGTTTACTTTTGTATATTAAAGGAGACTTAGTAAGGAATGTATTCTGTAGACGTTTTTCCAGTACTATCTATCGTTAAGATATCGATTCCGTCCCCAGAAGTTATGTCCCTCTCTATAGAGGCTTTAATAGATTTTATCACTACTTCTTTACCTTTATCTAAAGGCATCTTTTGGTCGTATTCTGCCTCAAGAACTCCTATAGCAACTCTTGCTCCAGAGCCTACAGCAGCATACACATCATCTAAAAGTGAACCTAATGGGTCTAGTACATATAATTGTGAAACGCCATTATCAACTCCGGCAAATAGAATCTCGGAAATGAAAGGTGTGTATTTATATTGATATAATATAATTGACAGTAATTTCGCAGCAGCTTTAGTGGATATAGGTCTTTCGTTATATAATTCGTAATATTTTATCTCTGCATTCATTATCCTTGTTAAAGCTTGTAAATCTCCAAAAAGCCCTGCACCTGCAATCCCAAATCTACTTATAATATGAACCTTTTTTGCTTGCTTACTTAATACGTAACCTCCATAGCTTAATCTACGTTCTGCTGCTAAAATTACACCATCATTTAACTTTATTCCAACTGCAGTTGAAGGTAATTCTTCCATAATTATCACTATAAGTCTTTGTGCAAAGTTTAAATTATTTGTCTTATGTAAGGTAAAAGGTCATTAAGCGATATGGAATTCTGCTGTCTTGTAGATAAATCTTTTATTGACACTTTATTTTCCTTTTTCTCGTTTTCTCCAATTATAATAACTATATTTATGTTAGTATCTAATAAATTTGGAATCAGTTTAGATAGCGAAACATTCTTTGTATTCAATATTACAGGAATATCATTTTCGTGTAAGAGGAAAAGTACCTTGAGAGCGTAATCCATTACATTCTCGTCTAAAGGGACTATTACCATTTTTCTTTCATTGTCTTTAATTTTCAAGTTCTGCAAAACTGCTAAAACTCTCTCAACTCCTATTGCAAAACCTATAGAAGGCGTAGATGGACCACCATAAAGCTGTACTAAATTGTCGTATCTTCCACCTCCAGCGATACTAAAGTTTACTGAAGGATGAACCACCTCAAATATTACTCCGGTATAGTAAGCTAGACCCCTAACTAACGATAAATCAACTTTTATTGGAATATTAAACTTAGACAGCATTTCGTAAATTGTAAAAAGTCTCGAAATCTGGCTTTCTAAATCTTTCGAATAAGAATTGCCTATATCTTTAACCATTCCTATAAGATCTGATTCCTTAGATATAGAATTATATAATATTAATTTTATTATATTTAGAATCTTTGGTTCTGCAATCTTAGATAAATACTCTATTACAGAATCTTTATTTCCTTTATCTATTAAGTGTAATAAGTGCTCTTCTTGATCTTCAGACAGCTTTAGAAACGAGAATAATTCCCTGTATATTGCTATATTATTCATTTTTATTGTAACATTTTCCAAATTAATTTCCTTAAAAAATTCCCATAATATACTTAAAACTTCTAAATCAGCATTAATTGAATATTCTCCCAGCATTTCTATTCCTGCTTGCCTGAATTCCCTATATCTGCCAAATTGTGGTTCATCGTACCTATAAACAGTCCCAGAATAGTATAATCTGACGGGTTTGGGTAAATGTTGCATAGAATTTAGAAATAATCTTACCATACTAGGTGTAAATTCTGGTCGTAATGCAACTTCTCTTCCGCCCTTATCAATAAATGTATACATAGTTTTTCTTAGTTCCTCTCCACCTTTTAATGCAAATAATTCGAATTCTTCAAGAATTGGTGTTATAGCTTCCATATATCCGAATTTTTTAACAATTTTTATGAATTTTTCTTCTAGATATCTTATTTTTTCTGCATCTTCACCAAAATAATCTTTCATTCCTCTTAAAGGTTCATAAGATACCATATCAGCCCTTAGATAATGATACCTCAGAAAGATTATAATAAGTTATGTCTCCATACTTATCTACTATAGCTAAGTAAGCATCTATATTGGACACCTTAGCCATTTCGATATATTTAAATATTTCGTTTATTTTCAGAGGTTCATTTTCGTTGTAAATTATGATTATTCCAATTATCTTTCCACTTGAATCACGTAAATATATTGTATTATCAAGTTTATTGGAAATTATAGCTTTCTTAGATCTTAACTTTAAATCTATAACTACAGAAATTTTGTTCCAAAAGTTTTTATCTTTGCCGTAAATATCTTGTAAATATCGCAAATCACTCTCTGAAAGCTTACCAGATATAATTCTAGATATAAGTTCATCAAACTCAGTTTCAGCCATATCCCAGTCTATTGTAGCTAGTAATAGCTAGATTATAATTATTATGCTAGAGCAAAAATTATCATGCAATGTCCATACTGTGGATCAAAAAATTTAATATGGGATAGTGCTCGCGGCATAGTAGTTTGTGAAGTATGTGGAAGCGTCATTGATACTATTTATGATTATTCTCAAATAGAAGTTTCCGAAGAAATAATAGATTTAAATAAAAATTTATCAGAAAGAATAGAAACTAAAAACTTTATTAAATTAACTGAAATTACAGCAAGTAAATTCAGAATAATCGATAATAAAAAGAACATGAAATTTATAACAGAGGATGGAGAACTAGCATTAAGTTTACTTAATATGGATAAGAATGTATATAAAATTTATGAATATATGGAGAATAATGGCATATTTAGTGGGAGAAAAATAAAAATAAGGGTGGCCTTAAGTTTCTATATAGCAGGATATAGATACAAAAAAATGAGAAATATTTTAGAAAAATTACATATAAATGAGAAATATTTTAGAAAAATTACATATAAATTACCGAAAGAATTAAAATACGTGAATAAAGAATTATTAAGTCAATGTTAATTTTGATCTAAAAAGTAATGTGATTTACGTTATAATTATGTGATAGTTAAGTTTTTATATAACCAGTTTCAAAGTGAGTGTGAAGGTGAATTATATGTCATCCACGGCTACTGTAGCTACTACTCCAGAAGGAATTCCTGTCATAATTTTAAAGGAAGGTTCATCAAGAACTTATGGAAAAGAGGCAGTCAGATTAAATATAGCAGCTGTTAAGGCAGTGGAAGAAGCACTAAAGAGTACATACGGCCCTAGAGGAATGGATAAAATGCTCGTAGACAGCTTAGGGGACATCACAATAACTAATGATGGAGCAACTATACTAGATAAAATGGATTTACAACATCCTGCAGCAAAGTTATTAGTACAAATAGCAAAAGGTCAAGATGAAGAGACTGCAGACGGAACCAAGACTGCAGTAATTTTAGCAGGTGAGCTTGTCAAGAAAGCTGAAGATTTGCTATATAAAGATATTCATCCGACAATTATTATTAGCGGTTACAAGAAAGCTGAAGAAGTAGCATTAAAAACCATTCAAGAAATAGCACAACCAGTTAGCATAAATGACACCGACTTACTTAAGAAAGTAGCAATAACATCATTAAGCAGCAAGTCAGTAGCTGGCGCAAGAGAATACTTAGCAGATATTGTAGTAAAAGCAGTAACACAAGTTTCAGAATTAAGAGGAGATAAATGGTATGTCGATTTAGATAACATTCAGATAGTAAAGAAAGCTGGAGGAGGAATTAATGATACACAATTAGTATACGGAATAATTGTAGATAAAGAAGTAGTACATCCTGGAATGCCAAAGAGAATTGAAAATGCAAAAATAGCTTTGTTAGATGCATCATTAGAAGCAGAAAAGCCAGAGCTTGATGCAGAGATAAGAATTAACGATCCATCCCAAATGCAGAAATTCTTAGAGGAGGAAGATAATTTACTAAAAGAAAAAGTTGATAAAATAGTTGCTACTGGAGCTAATGTTGTTATATGCCAGAAGGGAATTGATGAAGTAGCACAGTCATATTTAGCTAAGAAAGGAATATTAGCTGTAAGAAGAGCAAAGAAGAGTGATCTAGAAAAGTTAGCTAGAGCTACTGGAGGAAGAGTTGTATCTAACATTGATGAATTAAGCTCGCAAGATCTAGGATATGCTGCATTAGTTGAAGAGAGAAAAGTTGGAGAAGATAAAATGGTGTTTGTAGAAGGAGCAAAGAATCCAAAGGCTATAAGTATATTAATCAGAGGAGGATTGGAAAGAGTCGTAGACGAAACCGAAAGAGCATTAAGAGATGCGTTAGGAACAGTTGCAGATGTAATTAAAGACGGAAGAGCCGTAGCAGGAGGAGGAGCTATAGAAATCGAAATTGCGAAAGCATTAAGGAAATATGCCCCGCAAGTAGGAGGAAAAGAGCAATTAGCAATAGAATCTTACGCATCAGCTTTAGAGAGTTTAGTAATGATACTTATAGAGAATGCAGGGTTTGATCCAATAGATTTACTAATGAAATTAAGGAGTGCTCACGAGAATGAAAATAACAAATGGATAGGTGTAGATTTATACGCAGGACAACCAGTAGATATGTGGCAGAAAGGAGTAATAGATCCTGCATTAGTTAAAATGAACGCTATTAAAGCTGCAACAGAAGCTGTAACATTAATACTTAGAATAGACGATCTAGTCGCTGCAGGCAAGAAATCGGCTGGAAGCGAATCTAAGGGCGGAGAAACAAAACCGTCTGAAGAAGACTAACTTTCTTTAATTTTCATTAAACTTGGTTGCTTTATATTTGGAGCAGATATTATAGCATCTCCTACATCTAACTTATCTAGAATATTGGATAAGTTAGAATCTAAAGCAAGTGAATCTACAATTATTTTTTTATCAATGTTTGATTTTATAGCATGAACTATTTTTATATTTGTATTCTTGATGACATCTGGAGATACTGATGAAGGACTCTGAGTAATAATACAAAGTCCTATTCCGAATTTTCGTATTTCGTTAAGTAGTCTACTTACAAATTCATTATTATTATTAGTAAAATAGTTTTGAGACTCTTCTAATATTATTAAAGTCGGCTTATTACTTATTTTTTTCTTTATATAAATATCAGTAATTGCACGTATTATAAATAACGCATACAATCTTCTTACCGAAATATCAGGTATAAAACTTAAGTCCACTATTATCTTATCATTGTTTGAAAGCTCTTCTTCCATATTAATGTTAGAAATTAATAGAAGTCTTACAGGTCTGTAAAGTATAGGATTCATACGCCTTAATAATGCTAACTTTACATCTTTAATCCAAGTATATTCGTCCTTAATCTTGGATATCGCCTCATATAATGTGGAGAGAGAGAATCTTTTGTATTTTCTTAGTTCAGAAAGAATAATATATAATATATATCTTTGAGGATCGGTTAACTCTAACACATCTTGAAAGATTTCTACGGTCTCTTCCAAATTATATAATTTGAGAATATTCAATCTCAATGGATTAGACTCATTATATATCTTAAAATCTTTCAATTTATTCACATATTCTCCGTGCCAATCCAAAATTATTACATTAAAACCTTTGTTTGCTACCTGAGAAGCTATTATGGCTGCGGTATTAGATTTCCCACTACCTGTTGTACCAAATATTCCTATATGCCTAAAAACATCATTACTTCTTATACCTACAGGGATCTTAGCTAAAGACGATGTGACTACGTAGCCTAATTCTATATCATAATCAACTTGTATATTCTCTGATTTAGGTATTTCATATTGTTTTTCGAAAATCCTTGCATAACTTAAATTGCCAAAATCACTAGGTATAGGCAAGGATTCATTACCTGCTTTTATAGGATCTAAGGATATATGAGGAGCTATAGATTCTGCTAATTTTTTTAATATTTCGTATTCTTGAATAATTTCAGCTTCGCATTCTGTGTATTTTTCATTTTTACATTCTTTAAACATAATTAAGGCAGAAGACTTACGTCTATTATAAATATATGTCGATATACTATATTTTACATTATCAGATTTCCTACTTAATACATCAACAAGATTATCTAATTCCCTTTGTAAATTGCCTTCAGAATTATTTATATCTTGTTTACCTAAAATTCTAAAAGCTATGCCGGCTACAATTATCCCATTTGATTTAATTATAAATATATTGTTTTTAATAAATGTATTCAATACAATCTTCTTCTTTCTTAATAGTATTACAACAGATAAAGGAATAATAGGAATAATAAATACAAGATATATTGTATCAATATTAAACAAATATATTAAATGAAACTGATACAATATCAACCCGAATCCAAGTATAAACAATATGATAGGACCTATCTTATTAGAATTCATATATCTTTTCTCCATATATCTTTCAGAGACTCAGATAAGCGAATTTATTGCATTAGCACTTAACGCGATACGCTCATTGTTATCTTTAATTTGTATTCGTTCAAATTGATTAACATCTTTTTTACAACATTTTATTATATAACCAATATCGCCTTCGTTAAATTTAACGCGCGCTAATGCGTCTGTAATCTGAGAAGTTGAGTACAAAAGAGTTAAAAAATAAATCTTTGGATCTTTAATCCTAGATTTAGTATATGTCCTGAAAAATATATAACAAGCTTGATTTATTACTGATCTAGGTGGAATATCTCGAATAATCTGTATTATACAATCTCCATCAAATCTTATACTATTCTTTTTTTCAGTATTCCAGACAGTCTGCGATATTTGGATCATGCTTTATCCTCCATGATTGATCGGAATTATCTGTATGATATCATTATCACTGACATTATTGCCTATTATCCTCCAATCCACTCCATTAACTAGAATTATGTAACCAGGCTTTATCTCATCTTTATCTATTATAATCCCTGCTTTGTCGACACTTCTTAAAATTTCGAGAATATTATTCCCTTTAATCTCAATCTCCTTTTTATTAAATACTTGTACAAGCGGACCAAAAAATACTACTTTACTCACTCTCTTCTACTACCTCCCCTTCAGATATATTATTCTTTTGGGAAGACATTCTTTTAGCATATCTAGTTAAATATCCCGCAATTCTATTCCTTACTTTCTTTGAATATACATCAATATATTTTTCAACTACTTCTTTATTCTTCGAGTAATCTGTAGTAACTTCATCCTTATATTTCTCATAAATTTCGGCCGAAATTCTCTTAATATCTCTGGTATATATATTTCCCATAAGCTCGCCCGTAGTTATTAACTATTATAAAAATTTAAATTTAGTCTCCTCCCTCAACTTGCTTCTCGTATACGCTTTTCTTTGCTTCTGTTACATCTGCCTCTTTCTTAAATCTCGGCTTCAGTTTTTGTTGAATTAAAGGTAATGTAGTATATTCCATTTCAGTTGGCTCTAGTCTATGAGGCATGAACGGACCATGTCTCCTCATGTAATCTGCTATTTGTTCTGCTAATCTTCTTGTTTCATCAAAAGCTGGATCGTCAAACAGATCACTTGGGCCTACTAATCTTCCGTTTTTTACATTAAATCCTAATCCTATCAATCTTGGAGGACCATCAAATCTAGTAGCTCTAGCATCTCTCTGTGACACTGGCATTAAAGGCCCGTAATGACTTCCTCTCATCCACCCTGGAACTAGATATGGGAAAGAGAACGCTTCTAATGCTTCTCCCAATGCAGGAAAACCATGTTGAACTCTGACAATCATTACGGGATCATCTTTTCCTACATATTTTCCTGCTATAAGATTTAATCTTTCAATTGAAATTACAGATCCTATCATATTGTCTGCTTTCCTGTACACCCTTCTAATTACGTATTGAGAAGGAGTTCCAATTAACGCTAATATATCATATATCTCCTCTGGTGCGTTTAATGTTACTGCCTCTCCTGCATAAACATCCAAGATCTCAAATTTATATCCTTCATGCATTGTAGGATCTATAACTAAACCTGCGGTATTAAATGGATCAGCGAACATTTTATATTGAGGAAAATTAAATGCACCAGGTTCTGTCTTATCGGCCATAAAAATAGCTATTGGTTCTGCAGGCCTTTCTTCTATTTCCATCTCAGCTATTCCAGGTCCCATTCCTTTTAAATTTCCAGAAAATGTATCAGATAACAAATCTTGTCCTGCAGCATACAATCCAAGCTCTTTTGCTACCTTAGTAGCCTCTTTAAACGCGTCCCAAGCAGTTTCATGAACTTTAGTGTCTAACTCGCCTCTGTTATGAGTCATTATAAGCTCCATGTCATCTCCCACATTAGTGATGTAATAATCTATTATTACTCCATTCTTCTTGGCTTCTGCTAATACCTTATTTGCTGCTGCCATAGTATCTGGATGAACTACATGATGTCCAGCTAAGCTTCCTATATCTGCCTTAATTACGCTTATTGTAGTTCTCATAAGAGACATTCTCTGAGTATATTATTAAATTTTTGTTCTACTCTCTACTAACTTCTAAGGAATAATATTCGTTCCTCTCTTTTTGTAATCTATCTAAGTAGCTGCCTAATTTATTAACCCTTGGCCTTCCGGTATCTGCATCTCTCCTGAATGTTATTTGCATTTCTTTAAGAAATTCGTTCATACCTTTTCTTAAACTCGTAGGAGACTTTCCATGTCCTTCCTTTCCAGGAATTCCAACGAATACCATTATCCTATCTGAAATATAATCATGAATAGCTAAGTCATGATCAACTAAGAATGTTACAGCTTTCCTTTCACGCGATATTCTCTTTATTGCTTTAGCCACTATATACCGCTCTTCCACATCTAGATAAGACGAAGGCTCGTCTAAAACGTAAATGTCCGCTTCTTTGGCTAAAGCTCCTGCTATATAAAGCTTTTGAAGTTCACCACCGCTAAGATCTTTGACTTCACTCTCTAATATTCTATGTAGGTTTAGTCTTCTAATAACTTCCTCAAAAAACCATGAGGATGTTGATAATATATCTTTGCTCACGTTCTCTAAATACTGCTGAACAGTACCATCATATTCTGGTAGAAGCTTTTGCGGCTTATATGACAATCTTAAGCCTTCTGGCATTACAGAACCGAAATCTGGAGTTATCTCGCCAACTAACATTCTCATGAATGTGGTTTTACCTATACCATTAGGACCTACTATACCTATCACTTCACCTTCTCTTGCGTCTCCTTCTTCAACGTCTAATGAGAAATCTGAAAGATCCTTTCTTATTTCTGACCACTTCACTCTAACTTTCACGTTCTTAGAAAAATCTAAATCTGTAAGCTCTTTAAGCATAAATTTTATCTCGTCCTGTCTGAACTGAACATTCTCTGCTGGAAGGTAACCGTTTAGGAAGTTATTAATTCCAGTTCTAGCAGAATATAATTTTGAAACTCTACCGTATACGCTACCTTCACCATAAATTATTGATATTAAATCTGCCAAGTAATCTAATACAATAAGATCATGATCCACTAGTGCTACATGCTTATCTTTGGTGAGTTCTCTTATACCTTTAGCCATGTTAAGCCTTTCTCTAACATCTAAATAAGAAGAAGGCTCGTCGAATACATAAACATCGGCTTCACGAAGCAATGCAGCTGCTACTAAAAATTTCTGTAACTCTCCTCCACTGAGAGTTTGAACTGGTTTAGTCCACATATTCTGCATAACTAGAAGTTCTTTTACTTCGTCTATTTTTCCTCTTTCATCAATCTTACCTAATAATTCATTTACATTACCTTTAAGCATCCTGCCTACATATTCAATATATTGAATTTTATGAACAACTTTAAGCTTTTTATTATATAGCTTATAGAAATAATCATACATTTCTTTACCCTTAAATCTGTTTAAAACATCTTCAGGGTTAAGCTTAGCGCTGGGATCTCCAAAATTAGGAATTAATTCACCACTTAATATCCTTAGTATCGTACTTTTCCCAGTACCATTCTTTCCTAGTATACCAATTATGTAACCTTGTTTTAATACAGGTAATCCAAATAATTCAAAACCGTTAACCTTATATCTATGAACAATTTCCCCCGAAAGTTTATCTGGTAAGTTAACAATAGAAATTGCTTCATAAGGACATTTTTTTACACAAATTCCGCAACCTATGCAAGTTTCTTCATAAATGATAGGCTTTCCTTTAACTATATCAGAAAGTTCTATGGCCTTACTGCCCGATCTATTAATTGGACAAAATCTTATACACTCTAAATTGCATTTATCTGGTTTGCAAAAATCATAATTTATTACTGCTACCCTCATTGACATCAATCCTTAAAGAAAATAAAAATTAAAAATTAGCTTTACCATTCATCTTCTTCCCAATCTTCTTCTGTTTCATCTTCCCATTCTTCCTCTTCTAAGTCCTCTTCCCAATCTTCCTCCATCAACTTATACACCGATCAACTCTTATTTGAAAGGTTCTTATAATTTTCTCAAGTAAACCAAAGAGTTATACTTCGACGAAAAAGTGCATGTTATGATCTTAAATAATGCTAAATATCGTCATCAATACATAACTAATTAATTTACAAACAATGTCAAATGACTTTAGTCTACTATATTTACACTGTATGCCCACTATTTAGCTAGAGAACTACACAATTACATGTCATCTACACACGGGCCCGCCGGGATTCGAACCCGGGACCACTAGCTCCGGAAGCTAGCGCTCTATCCTGGCTGAGCTACGGGCCCCTAATTTTTAATCTTATTTAATAATATTGAACTTAATGGATGCTAAAGAAATAGTTGCAAAACAGTCAATTGAGTATATAAAAGATAAAAGAATTATAGGAATAGGCACTGGAAAAACTGCTAGAAAGTTAATAGAAATGATAAGCCAGATATCAGATTTTAAAAATAAATATTACATAGCTAGTTCTATAGATAGTGAAATAGAGCTAAGTAGAAAAGGATTTTCAGTAATTTCATTATTTTCTGGTATTATTCCGGATGTATACGTGGATAGTTTTGATTTCCTACTACGAGATAATAACGGTAAGATCGTACTTATAAAAGGTGGAGGAGGGGCTTTATTCAGAGAAAAATTACTTACAATTAATTCTAAAGAAAAGATCTTTATTGGTGAGATAAATAAGTTAAAAATACCTAAATTACTACAAATTCCAATAGAAGTAGTTCCAGTTTCGTTAAATTATATATTATCTCGCATATCCAATCTAGGATTTAATGTTAAAGTAAGAGAGGGATCAAGTAAAATAGGACCTACAATCTCCGATAATGGTAATATAATTCTTGATATCGAAACAGATATTACGCAAGATTTATGCAAGTTAAATGAGGAAGTGAGTAATATCGTTGGCGTAATAGAAACTGGTATATTTTGTGATTCATATAATACTATAATATTGGCAGATAGTGATGGAAGAATCGAGATTATTAAAAAGAGCTAAGGTTTCTGCAGTACAAGGTAGAATAATAAAATTACGTTCTAAACGCGGATTCTTTTCTACTTATGTGTTTATTGCTAGAAATGAGTCTAGACATAAAGATCACATTTTAAATGAGAACTATTGTGATTGCGACTTCTTTGTTTTTAACAAAATTTATAAAAATAGAAATTTTTGTTACCATATTTTAACATTAAAAATAGCCATGAATAAAGAAAAAATTATTACAGTAGACGTTGAATTAAATGATTTTTTAGAAATAATTAGAGAAATAAGACATGACGGAAAATCATTAAAATTAAGAAAACTGATATACACTACATGAATATAATGGAAATAATGCTAATAGCGACTGTCCTAGTCTTAGGATTAGGGATTGCTTACGTGACTTTCCTGGAAATTCTTGAAGAACCAAGAAAGAAAAAGGTATTAGTTTCTAATAAAAGGAGAAAGAGGGAGTAAGAATGGGAGGTAAGAGGAAAAAGAGAACTAAGATTATTAAACCCAAGCCTAAATTACCAAAAACTTTCGAATGTCCAAGATGCGGTAGGATAGCAATTTCTATAGAGATTAAAAATGGAATTGCACATATAAAGTGCGGTAATTGTGGATTATCCGCAGATATAGAAGTCCCTCAAGTATTCGATGAAGCAAATGCCTACGGCAAATTCATTGATCTATACCTCGACGGAAAGTTAGAAATAAAAGAAAGTGATAAAGAGGAAAGCACAAATGAAGGAGAAGATAAACAAGTACATACAACAACTTAGTGAAGAAGGCGTATTACATTTTTCTCTCATAGACCCTGATAAAATATCTAGCTTAAATACTCTTGAATCCTTGGCAAGAAAATTATACGATGCAGGAACTTCTGCTTTTTTAATAGGTGGAACTCTAGGTGTTTCAAAAGATAAATTGGATAATGTGCTAGAAATCTTAAGTGAATTCAAGATTCCTAAAATAATTTTTCCGAGCAATATAAATTTAATTTCAGAAAAAGCTGACGCGATATTATTTTTATCTCTTCTCAATTCAGACGATATTTACTACATCATAGGAGCTCAAGTTGTTGCTGCACCGCTTATTAAAAAACTGGGATTAGAAGTATTACCTACAGGATACTTAATTATAGGTTATGGAGGTACAGCAGGACACATAGGAAGAGCAAGAGTTATTCCATTCGATAATAACGATTTAGCATTATCTTATGCATTGGCAGCACAATTTATGGGTATGAGATTCCTTTATTTAGAAGCAGGTTCTGGATCTCCAGAGACTGTTAAACCAGAAATGATATCATTAGTAAGAAGATTTACCAACTTAAATATAATAGTAGGAGGAGGTATTAGAAGTCAGGACGATGCAATAAAACTTGCTGAAGCAGGAGCTCACATAATAGTTACGGGAAATATAATAGAAGATAACCCAGAAAAAGCTATAAAAATAATAGAGAGTATTAGAAATTATAGGCGAGTATAATGCCTTCAAGTAAAAAGAAGAAGGAAAATATACCATTAGCCTCAATGGCAGGACTAATAAGGTATTATGATGAAGAGAATGAGAAAGTCAAAATAGATCCTAAAGTTGTTTTAATCGGAAGTATAATTTTAATAGCAGTTATCCTGGTGGTATCTAAGTTAATTCCTCCGCCATAAAGGTATCTTGCATGATTTCAGATTTTTCTGAACTCAAGAAACTAAGGCAGATAGCAGGTTTAACTCAAGCAGAATTAGCTAAGAGAGTGGGTGTCTCGCAATCATTTATAGCTAAGATTGAAAATGGTAAAATTGATCCAAAATTTTCAATAATTAAGAAGATTTATGACGAATTACTTCTAATGATAAACGTTCAGGATACAGCAGAGAAGATAATGCATTCCCCAGTTATTATAGCTCATGAAATAGACGATATAATTAGTGTAGTGAATAAAATGGAAAATTATAATATTTCTCAAATACCAGTAGTCAATAATGATGGAAAATTAGTGGGAATAATTTATGATTATACGCTATTACATAAAATCGTTTCTAGCGATATTAAGAGACTTACTGCATCAAAAATAATGTCTCCGTTACCTCCATTAATTCAGAAAAATGAACCCGTTAACAGAATTCTAAGACTATTTAGTAAATATTCTGTCGTGCTAGTTATAGATGATAAATTGCGCCCACTAGGTATAATTACTAGAAGCGATTTAATAGGATTCTTAGTTAAACATAAATTAGAAGAGCCTCAGTAAGGGGTTACGGGTAAATTCCTGAGGAAACTCCAGCCTCCAGATCAAGGGAAGTCCTGCAAAGGACAAGGGTAGAACCCTTGGCAACTGTACAGAAAAATAACCCCTAAACGTTCAATGAGTATGATTCGAATCTTACCTAGGCAACAAGGTAAGATAGATGAGGAGAATATTTAGGGGATGAAAAACAGTCCTTCCCGGAGCAAGTAGGGGGGTTAATGAGACTGATCTGAAGACCCCCCTTGACGCATAGTCAGATCCCCTTAAATACAGAAGCTGGGTTATTGCTGGGGCTCTTCCTTTAAAAAAGAGTTTTCAATAGCACGAATTTCATATTCACGTTTTCCTCTATAACTGTCTAGAAGTTCCTTATTTAGATCATAAAACGTCTTCCCCCATTTATATAAAGATAAAAGCTTCAAAGATATATCCACAAAATTTAGAATATAAAAGCTCGCAGAAACTGCTTCCAATGAGGATAATTTATAGGGTTTAGCATAATTTATTGGATTACCTGCAAATAGCAAAGGTAATCTTCTAGAGAATTTGGACAGATATTTTCTATAAAATCCTATATCACTTTTATTCCAAGAACTATCTATTACGGTTATACCGTATTTATTAACTATATCTATATCATCTATAGAGATTATTTCTTCGGATAAGGGATTTAATACTACTCCTCTAGGTTTATCAGTATATTCTGCAAGCCTAAACTTAACCATTTTTCTTCCGGTAGATTTGTTCGGATCATCTTCATAGAGTTCTATGACAAAAATTTTCAAAATTACTCGTAAAGTTCTTATAGTGCTATATATTAAAACTAATGGGAGTTTAAAATTGATATCAAACCCTCAGTCTAAAAATGTATCTGCAATAATCTTGATAAATACAGACGCTGGAGGAGAAGAAGAAGTTTACGAAAAATTAAAGGAATTAAAAGAAGTATCAGAAGCTTACATAGTATACGGCGTCTATGATATAGTAGCTAAAATCGAAGCACAGGATATGGATACATTAAGAAATTTTGTAAGTACAACAATAAGGAAATTACCTAAGGTTAGATCTACTTTAACGATGATTATCATGGAAAGCAGCACGATGAAAAAATGAAATATATAATAGGCATAGACGATCATGATTCGCCAAATAGAGGATGCACTACACATTTTGCCACAAATTTAATTAAAATTTTATATAAAAATAAGATAAAATTACTTGATTTTCCTTATTTGATAAGATTAAATCCTAATATTCCATGGAAAACTAGAGGTAATGCCTCAATTAAACTAATAATAGAAAGTGATAGAGACATAAAAGAAATTGCCGATATCATATGGAATACATCAATTGATTATGTGAATAATATTTCGCAAGGACTAAAATATGGTAGGAAGCCTGGAATGGCTATCATAGAATATGGATCGTCGTATATTTTAGAAAATTTTTACACAAAAACAGTTTCTGATGTTATAACCCCAGGTCTTATGGAGAAATATATAGAGAAGTCTAATGCAATAGTTCACGGAAGTAGAGGAATAATAGGTTCATTAGCGGCCATAGGCTTTGATGGAAATTATACATTCGAATTACTTACATATAGAAAAGAAGAAAACTGGGAAAAAGAAAGAAAGATAGATTTGGAAAGTTTAATTGCTTTCGATGAGAAGTTCTTTCCGAGCGTTTTCGCTAATGTAGATTATGTTAAAAAAAGACCGTTAATACTTTCTCATGGAGAGGATCCGGTCTTTTACGGCATAAGAGGAACGGATCCAGAAGTACTACTAAAAAGTCTGAACACGATACAGATAAAAGACGAGGAAATAGAAAACTTCATGATATTTAAATCAAACCAAGGTACTGATGCACATATAATTAAGCCCGGAGATAAAATATACCAAACATTCTACGGTAAAGTGGTTATAAAAAATGTGAAAATTATTCCAGGCGGAGATGTCATCTTAAATACTCAGGAAGGTTTTACAATCTTTATATATAAAGAAACTGGGGAGTTAAACAATGCAGCTAAGCAGTTGCTACCTGGAGATGAAACCGTTATACTAGGGGCTATTAAACCATCAAGCAAATACGACAAAATAATAGATGCCGAAAGATTAGAAGTTTTATCTTTGTCTAAAAACATAGAGTATAGAAACCCTAGATGTCCTGTATGTGAACATTCTACAGAATCCTTAGGTAAAGACAAAGGGTATAGATGCAAAAAATGCGGATATAAGTTCCATTCGAATAAAGAAATTATAGAAAATCCTAGAAGTATCTCTTTAGGAACTTATCAAACTCGGGCATACAGGCATTTGACAAAACCATTATTTTTAGATATACACCATGATGCAGAAAAAGAAACAAAGATATTACATGAAGTATTAAGAATGTTGCTTAAAAATGATTTTAAAGCTAACAACACATCTAGGTGATTATTCTAAGGTCAATTAGAACTTACAAGAGATTAACTCCCCAGTTAATATAAATACTGCTAAAAGGTGGACCGGCCGGGATTTGAACCCGGGACCTCCCGCTTGCAAGGCGGGCGCTCTTCCAGCTGAGCCACCGGCCCATTAAGTTAATTAGAATTTAGGTTTATAAGTTCAACTTCATGAGTTCCACTCCCCACTGTTTCTCTTGGAAACTGTTACAGTAATAGAGAGATTCGAATAAGAAGAAAATTATACAAACTAAATAATTCTTATCTATTTTGTTTTTGAACTTCCAGTTGAAATAAAGGGGTGCCTGTTTTTATCTAGTGATCTCCAGTGGAAATAAAGGGGTAATTTACTCCCCGGTTAAGGCAAAAGTTGTTATAAAGCGTTTTAATGCAAGATAAATAATGTAATGAGTGACATTATAGACGAAGTACTGTCAAGCGTAAAAAATTCCAATATTTTTAAAAATAGACAGTATTTATCGCCTGATTATATTCCAGACGAGCTGCCGCATAGAGAAATTCAAATAAAGAAAATTGCAAGTATTCTGGCTCAAGTTTACAGGGGAGAAAGGCCTAATAATATTTTTATATATGGACTTACAGGAACAGGTAAGACTGCAGTAACAAAATTCGTTTTAAATAAATTATATGACAAAATTAAATCATTTAGGTATATATATATTAATACTAGACAGTCAGATACTCCGTATAGAATTTTAGCTGACATTATAGAAAGTTTTGGTGAAAAAGTTCCGTTTACAGGTCTCTCTACAGCGGAACTTTATCGTAGAATGCTTAAAATCCTTAATGATGAAAACACAATTATTATCATAGTCCTAGATGAGATAGATGCAATGGTTGAGAAACATGGTGATGATATCCTTTATAGGCTAACAAGAATGAATACTGAATTAAATCATGCTAAAGTTTCTTTAATAGGTATAACTAATGACGTAAAATTCGTTGATAATTTAGATCCTAGAGTAAGAAGTAGCCTGAGCGAAGAAGAATTGGTTTTTCCACCATACAATGCAGAAGAATTAGAAGATATATTACATCGTAGGGCTTCATTAGCGTTTAAGGATTATGTAATTTCTGATGAGATAGTGAGATTATGTGCAGCGTTAGCGGCAAGAGACCATGGTGATGCTAGGAGAGCGCTCGATCTGTTACGTGTTGCAGGAGAAATAGCAGAAAGACAAGGTGATATTAAAATAACTGAAGACCATATAGAAAAAGCTAGAATAGAAATAGAAAGAGACAGAGTATATGAAATAATTTCTACATTGCCTTTTCACTCTAAAATCGTATTGATAGCAATTCTCAATGGATTAAAGTTCAAGAATACGTTAACTACTGGTGAAGTTTATGAAAATTATAAGAAATTAACAGAGGACTTAGGTACAGAAAGCGTTACACAACGGCGTGTTAGCGATATTTTAAACGAACTAGACATGGTAGGAATTATAACTGCTACAGTTATTAACAGAGGTAGATACGGTAAAACAAAAGAGGTAAAAATAGCTGTAGATAAATCTACTATAATTAAAGCGTTAAAAGATAACGATGAGAAATTAATTACTCTTATTAAAGTTTAGCTTCTATTAAATCTGTGTTAGTAAGCGGTATAGACGATGGTTATTTTCCATTAACGTATAAAGGCAAGCATGGTAAATGTCCGCTAGTCTCTGTCACGTTTGATGGATTTGAGTTAACTGATATAGATGTGTCGCTCATAACAGTAGACGGCGATGATGCTACAAACGCGTATAAAAATCTTAGGAAAGGTGATATAATTATTCTTGATAGTATAATTGTAGGCGGATTTAATTATATAATTCCAGATAATAATTATATTATATATTATGCTAATAAGCCTGATATTGAAAGTATACTTCATGCAGCAAGAAAGCATTATAACGATCAAAGAGTCAATATTATTCAAGAGTTTTTATCGGATATGATAGCATTATCTACAAAACGTGGTACTGTTTATGTTAATACTGATTTAGATCTTAAAATGGTTAAGGGCATAATTGAGTATTATCAAGTTTTTTCAAAATATCCCGAACCTATAAAATATGCTCATATAATAGGAAAAGCTATAGGTCAATCACAATTAGTTTCCGACTGAAGTTTTTTACTTATTTTTATTCTTTCTTCCCTTTCTTTCAATCTTTCATCAAAAATTTTTCTCTCCTTTTCGCTTGACGGGTTTAATTTTAGAATTGGCCTAGGCTTTCCATTCTCATCTATAGCAACGAATGAGAAAACAGTTGATGTCACAAGCCTTTTTTCGCTGGTATAATGGTTTATTGCGTAAACCTTTCCTCCAACATCTAATGATGTATTTCCCGTGTATTCAACTGCTCCTTGAATTTCTAGAATGTCCCCTATTTTTACCGGAGAAATAAAATCTGCAGGACCTGTGGATACCGTAAAAGCATTTCCTTTAGAGTAAAGTTTTGCCACTATTGCTAAGGCTTCATCTAACATTGTGTACATTTTACCTGCATATAATATACCATTACCGAATCCATGTTCTGGATAAATAGTTCTTATATAATTTTTACTAAAGCTCAAGTCAAGTATATTATCAGTGTCATTCATTGTGTTCTTTTTTCTTTCAAGTCTCTGTATTCTTCTCTTTTCTGCATTTTCGTCTGGAGTAATTTTAATATCGAGTTTTCTTGGTTTATTATTTTCATCTACAGCGACATAAGTCATTAATCCTACAGCTCCTAACTCCTCTTTATCTCCTCTTCTAATACATCCTTTAACTTCGATTTCTACAGAACTGTTCCATGTTGCGTTGGCTTTAGCAATTACTCTTAACACATCACCTAACCTAGCAGGCCTAAATAAGAAAATATAATCTACTGAAGCTAATAGATAATTTCCTTTACTGATACTTGACATTAGAATTCCTGCAGTATCTATTAGCCAACTCATGTAAATACCTCCGTGAAGTGATCCAAAATGATTAGTGTGCCAAGGGAAAACATTATAATAGGTTTCCGTTCTCATTTTTTATCACTTCCAGTAATTTCTTTTAATCTTTCGTCTCCTTTTATACTTTTTATATAGTTATATATGCTACTAGGTACTAAATTTTTCCAATCTTCATTCATTATTATTAATTTTCTTATCAATGTCGAATTATATTTTTCTCTATTGAAAGCAGGAGGAACATCTATTTCGACTCCGGCTTCCTTAAATAATCTTACAACTAATGGATTTCTAGCAAATACCTTTTGGAAAGTTGGTACATACATTTTCACGTGATATGCCCACACGTTATTCATTAAAATGTCAGGAATTGGAATTATATAATATTTGTCTGTAGGAATTCCATATTCTGTTAAGGCTAATCTTATCATTTCTATTCTTTCTCCTGCAGTAAATGGATTATTCAGTGTATGACTCTCTTGTGCACTACCCACTATTATTATTAGTTCGTCTGCACGTTCTAAAGCCCACTTTACTACACTTAAATGCCCTAAGTGGAATGGCTGAAATCTTCCTGGATAGATCCCTCTAAGCAAACATCTTCACCTTCTGTTGCATTAAGTTTTATAGATGCATTCTCTTTATTAATGCCTATTTCTACGAAACCATAACCGTTTTTATATACTAAGAATTCGTTGCCTTCGCTTTCACCGAAAGTATTTACTTTTCTTGCATTTATTATATTATTATTGAAAATAATCTTTACATTTTCGCTTGTAAATGAAATACCACGAATACTGGTAGCAGTATTACCAAAGTGATCTATATATATTACTTTTCCACAAACTATGTTTTTTTCTTTTATATTGTAAGTATATTTCAGTTTAACGAGTTGATCTACCGTTACTTCTGGGCCAAATATATTGATACTGACACCTGCTGACAAGAAACCTGCAGCTGTGGCAAATATATCTCTACCATGAAAAGTTTTAGATATATATTTCGATAAAAATGGTTTTGGATTGCTTATCTCAATAACTTCGTTAATACCGTCTTCCGAAACTGCTGGATATAAAACACCATTATCTGGACCTACGAAGAAATAATTTTTTGTTTTTACTATTATTGCCTTTCTGTTAGTGCCTACTCCTGGATCTATAACTACTAAAAATATTGTTCCTTTTTTAAAATACCTATAAGATGTATATAGCAAGTATGATGCAGCATATATATTAAAATTCTTTGCGTTAGGAGTTACATACGTTATATCTGTTTCGTTATTAATTTTCTTAATCACTGCTTCCATTACTCCATTATAGTTGTCATTTATTCCAAAATCAGTCAGTATTGCTATCGTTTTTCTCGTTTTTAGTCACCAATAATTCTAAGTATGACTTTTTAATTTGTGTTGCTTTTATTTTATACTTTTCAAGAAATAAGTTTACATAATTGATAAGTTTTTCCTCAGTAGAGTTTGGTATTTCGATTTCTATGAATTCTCCAAGATCTTTCACGGTATCCAAACATATTATGAATTCTGAATCTCTTAGAAAAATTCTATTTTTAACTACAGTATATGCTGGTTTAATTCCGAGTTTTTCTAAAATTTTGATAAGATTTTCTGTATTATTCACGGTTACTGTGATTTCTTCTCTAGATTTGCTTAATTTTCCTATTTTAGGTCCTTTATAAGTAAATTCTATTCCTGTATCTGTTTTCCTTATTCTTAGTGCCTCATCGGTTTTTCTGAAATCCCTAAATTCAGTATTAAAATAGATATCCTCTTCAGTTTCTTTCCTTATAAATTGTATACCATCACCTAATAATTTATTATAAAGATCTGTTAGTGTAGGTGATTCAAGTTTTAATTTTACTTCTCTTTCTATTATATCAGTCATTTGCATGTCTACTATTGAAAACTATATAAAAAAGTATGATAAAATCTTTACAATTTCCCCTTCAGTAAAAGCTGTAGAACTATCGCGTAAATACGGATTTTTAGACTATATGGTAGAAAGATATTTACATTTATTCGAAGACGAAGCAGAAGATTTTTTATATTCATGTAATTTTCCATTGAAAAAAAGTATAAGATGTAATACGTTAAAGACAAATTGTGGCGAGTTAGTCTCAAGAATGAGAGATAAAGGTTTTGAACTAGAGAAAGTCAGTTGGTTAAAACATGGTTATGTAATAAAGAGAATGCCATCTAAACCCTCTTTAGGGGCAACAATTGAGTATTTGCAAGGTTATTATTATATTCAAGGATTAGCATCAATGGTTCCCGCTTATGTTCTTAATCCTTCAGCTTCAGATACTGTATTAGATATGGCCGCTGCGCCAGGTGGTAAAACTACTCAATTATCTCAGCTTATGAGCAATAAAGGTCTAATACTTGCAGTGGAAAAATCCAGACTAAGAATTACACCTCTTTTATCAAATATTACTAGAATGAGTGCTCTTAATATTTTACTAATAAGGTCGGATGTTAGAACTTTAGAAAAAACTAAACTTAATTTTGATAAAATTCTTCTAGATGCTCCTTGTTCAGGAGAAGGATTAATTCCTATAGATCAATCTAGAAAGACCAAAACTTCTATTTCGGATTTAAAGAATTTTAGCGCAATTCAGCTCCAGATGATTTCTATTGCATACAAGTTGCTTAAGAAAGGGGGCGATCTTGTATATTCTACTTGTAGTATAGCTCCAGAGGAAGATGAAATGGTAATTAATTTTGCTATCGAGGAACTCGGAATGAAAACCGTGAAAATTTCCGGATATCCTGCAGAAAGTGGAATTATAGATTATAATGGTATCTCATTTAATGAAGAGGTATCTAATTGTATTAGATTTTATCCTCATAAGAATGGAACAGAGGGATTTTTTGTATGCCATCTCAAGAAATGCGAGTGAAAAGTCTCACTATTTACGAATTTCTAGATATTATAGATAATATTTTAGGAAGATTTGATTGCGAGCGTGATGCTATTTATAACTACTTTTCTAAGTATCATGTATACGAATTGTTAGGAGAGAAATTTTCACAAGTAAGCATATCTACATCAGATTTTACTGATATTATTAGTAAGATATCAGAAATAGATTTATATCCATATATGATAGGTACTCCAATTTTAAAGATATTTAACTCAAGAAAGGTACTTCCTTTAATACCTCTTGGTAATATACTCGCTATGTTTTGTAAAAAAACTATAAGATTAAATGAAAAAATTATAAATAAATTAATTTATGGCAATACAGTAAATATTAATAAAAAAATTACTTTTGATAGAGCAATAGTGGTAAATAAATATGGAGAATTTATTGCATATGTTAAAGTTAAACGGTTCGAAAATAGTACGCTGATAATACCAGAATTAGATATAGGATGGTATTTAAGGAAGGGTGGATAAAATATATAATAGTAGTTGTTGAAGTTCTAAGTTTAGAAAGGTGAATAAAATTGGCTGATCAAGTTCAAGAAAAGAAAAAACCTAAGAACATCGAAGATCTTAGCGGAGTAGGTCAAGCTGTATTAAATAAGCTAACGGATGCAGGATACTCCAGCCTCGAAGCAATAGCTGTAGCATCACCGCAAGATCTTAGTGTTGCAGCAGGAATTCCCCTAACCACTGCACAACGTATTATAAAAGAAGCTAGGGACGCATTGGATATAAGGTTTAAGACAGCTCTAGAGGTCAAAAAGGAGAGGATGAATGTTAGGAAAATAACTACCAGTAGTCAAGCTTTGGATGGATTATTGGGTGGTGGAATAGAGACTAGGACAATGACAGAATTTTTCGGAGAATTCGGATCTGGAAAGACGCAGATATGCCATCAAATATCTGTAAATGTGCAATTGCCTCCTGAAAAAGGCGGATTATCTGGAAAAGCAGTTTATATTGATACTGAAGGTACTTTTAGATGGGAAAGAATAGAATCTATGGCCAAGGCTGCTGGGCTAGATCCAGACACGGCTATGGATAATATATATTACATGAGAGCTATAAATTCGGATCACCAAATAGCTATAGGAGACGATTTGCAAGAATTTATAGCTAAAAATCCATCAGTAAAGGTCGTTATAGTTGATTCAGTTACTTCGCATTTTAGAGCAGAATATACTGGGAGAGAAAATTTGGCTGCAAGGCAACAGAAACTCAATAAGCATTTACATCAATTAACTAGGTTAGCAGAAATATATGATTTGGCAGTTATTATTACTAACCAAGTCATGGCAAGGCCAGATATGTTTTACGGAGATCCGACTGTTGCAGTAGGAGGTCATACGCTTTATCATGTACCTGGGATAAGAATTCAAGTTAAGAAAAGCAGAGGAAATAAAAGAATAGCTAGAATGGTAGATGCGCCGCATTTACCAGAAGGAGAAGTAGTATTTGCAATAACGGAAGAAGGAATTAGGGACGCAGAAGAATAATTTTTTAAAACTCCCAATATTTTCAATATTATGGATTTTCTATGGGCACCTTGGAGATCTAAATATGTAGCAGATTCATCTAAGAGCAAGAAAGAAGAAGGCTTTTGTATATTTTGTGAATTTCCTAAACAAAACTTAGATGAGAAGAATCTGATAGTATATAGAAGTAGGCATGCTTATATTATTCTTAATAGATTTCCTTATAATCCTGGTCATGTAATGATAGTACCTTATAGGCATGTCTCGTCAATAGATTTACTAGATAATAATGAAGCTCAAGATGTTTTTAGATTAATTAAAATTACATTATCGTCAATTAGAAAAATTTATTCACCTGATGGATTTAACATAGGTATAAACATCGGTAGGACTGCAGGTGCAGGCATTGAAGCTCATGTTCACGTTCACATTGTTCCTAGATGGAACGGTGATGCTAACTTTATGCCAGTATTGTCAAATACAAAAGTACTACCAGAGGATCTAGATACCACTTATGCAAAATTAAAAAAGACTATTAATGATATTATTAGTAATGAAGATTCTCTCGATCACTGAAAGCGTGATGAGGGCAGGGTTTACAGATGACGTATATAAAATACTTTGATGAAATAGTTAAGATTAAAGAAAGAATATCTCCGTATATTCATGAGACCCCATTAGATTACTCAACAACATTTTCAAGAATGGTAAATTCTAATGTTTATTTAAAGCTAGAAAATTTACAAAAAACCGGCTCATTTAAAGTTAGGGGAGCATTTTCTAAGTTACTTTCTTTATCTGATGAAGAGAAGAAGAGAGGAGTAATTGCTGTTTCTGCGGGAAACCATGCACAAGGTGTTGCATATGCTTCTAATGTTTTAGGAATCAGATCAGTAATAGTTATGCCTGAAACAGCTCCCATCTCAAAGTATCTATCCACAAAAGGTTATGGAGCGGAAGTTATACTTTATGGATCGTATTTGCACGAAAGTATGAGTAAAGCTGAAGAATTGATAAAGGAACGCAATTTAGTTTTAGTTCATCCATATGGTGATATTAACGTTATTTTAGGTCAAGGCACTCTAGGGTTAGAAACTTTATCGCAAATATCTCCTGATATAGTAGTAGTACCAGTAGGCGGAGGTGGTTTAATTTCTGGAATAGCTATAGCATTAAAAGCTAAAAATAGAAATATAAAAATAATAGGCGTTCAATCTTCCGCTTCTCCTTCTTTAAAAATTTCAAAAGATCTTGGTAGACTAACTGATATAGAGCCTTCATATTCAATAGCTGATGGAATATTAGTAAAAAATCCATCTGAACTTACTTTTGATATAATAAATGAGTTAGTGGATGATATTGTATTAGTTGATGATGATGAAATAGCATGTGCAATGTCCTTATTGCTAGAGAGGGCAAAGACACTTGTAGAAGGAGCCGGAGCTGCATCGTTGGCTGCAATACTTTCTTCAAAAATAAAACTTAATCCGTCTCAAAAAGTAGTTAGTATATTAAGTGGAGGAAATGTAGATCTTTCATTATTATCTCATATTATAGAGAAAAATCTTTATAAAATAAAGCGTATCGTAAAGGTGAAAGTAATAGTACCAGATAAGCCAGGATATTTGAATAAGGTTCTGAGTTATGTTGCTAAAATTAGGGGAAACATCATAGATGTTGTACATGATAGAATAAGTAGTGATGTAAAACCAGGATATACCAAGATATATGTAATGTTTGAAATATCTTCAACGAACGCTATAAGACAATTAATTCTTGATTTGGCAAAGGAAGGAATAGATGCAAAGATTGTAGATTAAATTTTTATTTTAGAGAAAAAACAAAGAGTGGGACCCACATGGAATTTACTATCTAGGACCTAAAGGAAGCTTTTCTCATGAAGCTGCTTTAAAAATTAGTGATGCTAAATATATAGAATCTCAGTCTATATCTGAAATATTTCATAGAATTAATTCTGAAGATAAGCTAGGGGTAGTTCCTATAGAGAATAGCTTAGAAGGCCCTGTTAATGAGACTTTAGATAATTTATTCGAGTATGATGATATATTTGTAAATAAAATTATACAGTTAAAAATTAATTTAGTCTTAGCTTCTAAAGAGAATATTAATATAAACAAGATAAAGAATATATATACTCATTTATATGCATATAAAGAGGCTCAAAATTCTCTTCTAGAACTAGGTGTTACAAATAATATAATACCAGTGGAAAGTACTTCTAAGGCAGCTTTATTAGCAATATCTGATCCTAATTCTGCTGCCCTATGCTCAGAGTTTGCTGCCAAGCTTTATGGATTAAAAATTTTAGTCAATGAAGTTCAAGATTATGATAGTAACATTACAAAATTTGCACTAATTTCAAAAAAGGTTAGTTTAACTGGTGAAAGATCTATAATGTTGTTTACTGTTCCAGATTTACCGGGGAGTTTATATAAGGTCTTAGAAAAATTTTATGTCCTTAGTAAAAACCTGAAAATGATATATTCAAGGCCAGTTAGAAGCATACCTTGGCATTATTATTTTTATATAGAGTATGAGGGTACTTTCGATAAAGATCTATTAAATGAGCTCAAAAAAGTAACAACTTCGCTCAAATTTAAGGGCAGTTATGACGTTACATGACAATTCCTGGCTTTAAATTTTCTAAACTAAACAGTAACATATAACTTTCCGCACTAGTTTCACCTATAACTTTCTTTACTGCATCGAAAATAACTTGTTTATCCTTACCATGTAGCATGCAGTAGCATAAGTAATCCCATGGCTTATTGCTTTCTCTTAAGACAACATGTGTAGCCTCATTTATGTGAAGCGCTATATTTTCACAAGCTTTCTCTATATTTCCTGTGTTAATAAGGAGCATTGCATTTTCCTTAATTCCTACTTTTTCGCCATTTAAAGTAGCTCCATAATCTTTTACTACATGCTTATCTTTTAACTCTTTAACTAAGTCTATTAGTTGCTCTTCCGTCATATTGAATCTTTCAGCAATATCTTTAAACGGATGCTCAGTAATGGGTAAAGGAACTGACAAAGCTTTTAGAAGTTCTTTACTTATACCTAGCTCTTCTGCAGTTGGTATTTTTTCTGGTAATGTCACATCCGTATTTTCACTCCATGAGATTCCTCTAATTATATCATACTTTACACTTAATTTGAGTGATTTCTTAGAATATAATATAACATAATCTTGTGCGTTAACCTCTTCCATTAAGTTTTTAATGTTGGAATTAAGTCTTTCTCTATTTTCTGCTTTTATAACAAGCCAAACATTATATTTTGGATGATTTCTTATGAAGTTGTGAGTTAATTCTCTGATACCTAGAGCTATTCTTCTATACTTTTCAAGATTCTCTAAAGGAATCTGTGCTGCAACTAACGCTCCTTCCATTCCTTTAGCTCTAAAATTTATGTACATACCAATTCTTTTTACTATCTCTTCATCAACAAGCTTTTTAATTCTCTCTATTGTCTCATCTTCCGATATATCAAGCTTTCTAGAAATCTCGTAAAATGGAGTAGGAGAATAAGGAAAATGATACTCTAATTCCATAAGTAGATTTTTATCAACTTCATCTAACTGCATATATAGTTCTTTATAATCTGAAATAAAAACGTTAGCTTAAACCTAGCTTATTTATAATTCCTCTTGCAGCTAAGATACCTGTTGCGGCAGCAACATTTATTCCTCTTGATAATCCTGCTCCATCGCCTGCTACGAATAAATTATCTACTACAGTCTCCATATTACTATCTACTACAGTCTTTACGCTATAATACTTAATTTCTGGAGCGTAAAGTAAAGTGTTAGAAGAGTAAATACCTGATGCTATATTATCTAATCTTTCTAATCCTTCTACAAGGTCTGAAATTATCCTATAAGGAAGACCCATACTTATATCTCCTGGAGTAACATCTCTGAGAGTTGGTTTGACAGTTGATCTGTTAATTCTCTCCCATGTGCTTCTTCTCCCTTTTTCAAAGTCTATAAGACGCTGAAGTATGGGTTTTTCACCGCCAAGTCTTGTCATAAGCCTTGCAATGCTCTTTCCGTATTCTATTGTATCTTCCAGTGGATCAGAAAGCTTTATTGTAGCTAAAAATGCGAAATTTGTATTATTACTTTTTCTATCAACATATGTTTCTCCATTCACACCTATAGTTCCATCGTCATAAACTTCCTTCATTATAAATCCTCTTGGATTTACACAGAATGTTCTAACTTTGTCGTCGTACTTTTTAGAATACATTATAATTTTTGGATCCCATACTGCTGTAGTCAGTTCATCCATGACAAAAGATTCTACTTCAACTCTTACCCCTATATCTAAAGGTCCAGGTACAGTATCTACGCCTAGTTTTTTAGTTTGTTCGTAGAACCATTTTGCTCCTGCTCTTCCTGGCGCAACTAAAACTATTTTTGATTCAATTTCTCCTTTACTTGTTTTCAGATTAAATGAATTCCCAGTCTTTTCTATTTGATATACATCTGTTAACTCAGAGATTTTTATTCCATTTTCCTCGACATAATTGGTTAAATTTTCTATTACTTGTGGGCTCTTATCTGTTCCAATATGTCTTTGCACTATCGGAACGAATTCTGCACCAACTTTTGCTGCTTTTTTTTGGATTTCCTTTGTTTTTTCAGGATCTGGTTTGAATAATCTATCCTTAGGAGCTCCAAATTTAATAAATGTGTCATCTACATAATTTATCAATTGTTGTGCTGCGTCCCAACTACGCATAAGCTCGTGTAAGTCTCCTCCTATATCTGGCCTTAGATTTATTATTCCGCTGCTAAAAGTTCCAGCTCCACCAATTCCGTAATTTATATGGCAGGGATTACAAAACGTACATTTTTCTTTTGGAGTTAGTAATGGGCAAGATCTTTTAGATGCTCTAACTCCTTTATCAACTAGCAATATTTTATACTCTTGATTTCCATGCAATGCATTAGTTAGTTCATATGCCGCAAATAAGCCAGCAGGCCCTCCACCAACTATTACCACATCATACATTTTATTCACCTAGTTTCTCTTTTCTAAGATCTATTGTATCTATAGCATCTTCTCCCGTACCTATGAGCGTTATAGGTACTTTAAGCTGATCTTCTATATCTTCTATCCATTTTTTAGCATTATTTGGCAATTTTTCATATTGTCTCACCTTATAGGCGTCTTTAAATAATGTATCTAGTTTTGTTATTGCTACTTGTGTTGCAGTATTTAGTTGAATTGCCTTCTTTGCTAGTTTTATATTAAAAGGCGCGGATCTTCTCTTTCTTCCAGTTACAGTAGCGATTTCAATTAGTCCTAGTTTTTCAGCTTCGTCTTCACTTAATTCTCCTTCTAGCGGTCCGTTTCCTACTCTGGTTACAAAAGATTTAAAAACGATTACTATATCCTTCACGTATTTCGGACCTATTCCAATCTCGCTAAGTATTCCAGACGACGTAGTATTTCTACTCGTTACATAAGGATATTCACCGTGATAGAGACTTAAATAAGTACCTTGAGTTCCTTCTGCCAAGATTTCATTTCCTTTTTCTATTTCCTCAATTAATGTATCTGGAACATCTATTACATATTTTGAGAGTTCAGGATAATCTTTTGCTAGTTTTAATATTCTTAATATTCTTTTAGCTTCTGCATAACCTACTCCTTGTCCTGTACTACCTACAGACTTCATTAGATTCTCATCGTTTCTTTCATCATAAATTTCCTTTTCAGTTATTATACCAACATGTGAATCCATAAAGAATCTATCTTCAGAATCTGTTTCCTTAAGCTCCTTAGCCAATTCAGATATAGAGGTCAATGCACCGGCTCCAAGCATTAATTTAGTCGACTTATTTACAAATGCTGAAGGAATTATTCTTATTTTCCATTTATTATTGTTATAACATACAGTATGTCCAGCATTTATAGATCCAGTTCTTACAGCAATACTAGGGGAATCCTTAAGTGATAAATAAGACGCTATTTTACCCTTTCCTTCATCTCCATAGAATCCTCCGACAAGAATATTAAGCATTTAGCACCGTTTTGTTAAATCTGCTCTCAAGGTATAAAAAATTCTCTAACGATAATCTGTAATTATCAATACATACTCTTACTTCTTTTAAATAATGTGTATTTACGTTTAATTATAATTAAAAAATAACCTTCTCTTCTAGGGATTTATTCATTGCTTCTTTGATTTCTACAGCTATTCTTCTACCTAGACTTATTGGTTTACCGAAATATAGTTTTGAATACTGACTACCTATGCCCATATAAGCATTAGTTCCTCCGCCTATTCTAGGCGCTACGTCAAAAACTACTACGTCTAAATCTGGGGTTACAGAGAGTTGTAATGTAAAAGCCCCTATTATCCCTGGGGGCTCAAGTTTTTGCGTAGCTTCTACAAACGAATATCCTATATTGAATAACTTTTCCAGCAAGCTTTCTCTTATTGTTGCAGGTTCATGGCCAACTTCTATAAGTCTGGGAGTTCTATTTAGGCTAAGCTGAATATCGGCAGGCAGTTTGTAGAATTCGTCCCAATCGCTTTGTATTCTCCTATCTATGCTAATAATTTCTGTTCTATTAAAAATTGGACTATAGAAGTAATTAACATTAAAATATGCTCCTAAGATGAATTCCTCTATAACCATTTCCTTTATACTTTCTTCATCTATTATTCCGTCTTTTTTTGCTTCGTCCAGCTTCTTATCGAAATCTTCCTTATTTTTTGCAAAAAAGAATCCTCTCTCTACACGTCTTTTAGATTCAGGAAGCTTAACTATAACAGCAGAATCTATATTATCCGGCCTATAAATTCTAGGCCTTCTGATTTTTGCTTCATCAAGTAATTTGTAATAATTCTTCTCTCCTTTTCTTTCTTCCCATCTAAGCATTTTTCTATTTCCAAAAAATTTTACTTTCATATTCTCTAAGTTGTCATAGCCCACGTAAACTGCAAGGCTTCTATTTGGTACAATAATAGCGTTTTCGTTAAGTAGTTTTTGCTGAACGTTTTCTGTAGGTATCTCCTTAAAATCATTTAATAAAACGCACTCATCAACTATTCTTTTGAATTCTAAATATGGTCTTTCTCTTCCTTTCTTGCACAATGCAATAGTATTAAACCCTTCGTCCTTAGCACCATCAAATACGTCCAATGCTGAATGACTTGCTAAGGCAGCTATCTTTATCAAGTTGTGATTTCACCAAGTTTATTTTCAAGCTTAGCTATTTTAATTTCTCTCGCAATCCTTCTACCTACGCTCATAGGCTCATCCCAATAAAGCCAGCTATATGGACTTCCTTCTACATATAAGTTTGTGCCAGCAACTATTCTTCCGGAAAACTCAAACACTACAATGTCTAAATTGTCTGTAACCACAGACTCTAGGCAGAATGGTCCTATCATACCTGGAGGAATACGTTCATTTACTGCATTCACAAAATTTTCCGCATATTCGAATGCTTTAGGTAATAGACTTTCTCTAGCTACAACCGGAATATTTCCTGCAACTACAAAAGTTGGCTCTACGTCTATAACATTTGTGGGCAATCTCCTTAGGCCGTCTACATTACTCTCATATCTGAGGTCCATTCCAGTTATTTCTACTCTTTTAAAAACAGGACTATAAAAGAATTGAAAATACATTGGGATGCCTATTATATACTCTTGGATTATTACCTCATCTGCTGATTTAATAAGCTTAGCAGAAAGTAATTTGCTAAGCCCTTCTTTTACTTCCTCCTTATTTTTTGCAATGAAATATCCTTTTCCTCCTTTAGCTCCAGGAAGCTTTACTATTACAAGTCTATCCACATCTTCAGGACTTTCAAAAGATTCTGGAATTTTTATTTCAGCCATCTTTAGTAAGCTCATTTTTTTATGCTGATTTGACTCCCATTCAAACAAATTCCTGTTCCCGAATATCGGAGTCCTAATCTTTTTCACTCTGTCCATTCCTAAATATTCTATAAGGCTTCCATGAGGTATGAATATTGTCTCTTCATCGTTTTTATTTATTAAATCTACTGCCTTATCTAAGTTATCGTAGCTTCTTATTTCATCTATAAAACTAAATCTTCTATAGAAATTTTCTCTATTCTTATCGCTTACCACAGCTGTCTTAAATCCATCCTTTTTTGCTCCATGTAGAATCTGTAAAGAAGAATGACTTCCCAGAGTGCTAATTATCATTTCGGCTAATACTAGTAAATAAAGATATTAAGTTTGATTTTAAGTAGATTTAGATGAGTATTTGTCCTTTAGACTGGAGATATGGAAGCAATGAAATGAGGAAGATTTTCTCTAGGGAGGGTATAATAAGGTATAGGATACAAGTAGAAATAGCATTACTTTACGCTTTAAAAGACTTAGGACATGTTTCACAAAAAGATATAAATACTGTAGAAAAAGTTTCAGAGAATATAGACCTAAATGAGATAGATAAGTTAGAAGAGAAACTAGGACATGATGTAATGGCTATGGTTGTATGGCTAGCAGACAAAGCGGGAGAAAGTGGTAGATTTCTCCATTTTGGTGCTACAAGTTATGATATAGTCGATACTGCATATGCTTTAATGTTTAGAGATGCATTAAATATCCTTGAAAGGAAATTATTACAGATTCTCGATATTCTTTCTCAAATGTCGATAAAATATAAAGATGTTATTATGATAGGGAGAACCCACGGTCAGCATGCGTTACCAATAACTTTAGGATTTAAATTTGCAAACTATCTTTATGATATCTCTAGGTCTTTAGAGAGAATAAAAGATACCGAAAAAAGACTTATAAAAGGTAAGTTTGCCGGTGCTGTAGGAACTATGGCTGCATGGGGTGATAAAGGAGATATAATTGAAGGAAAGGTTATGCAGAAACTGGGTTTGTTACCTCACGAAATTTCCACACAAGTTGCTCCTAGAGATGGTTTTGCTGAAATTATTTCAGATTTGGCAATTCTCGCATCGCAATTGGATAGGTTTGCATTAGAAGTCAGAGAACTAATGAGACCAGAAATAAGGGAAATAAGTGAAGGTGTAGGAAACAGAGTAGGAAGCAGCACAATGCCGCATAAAGAAAATCCTGTAACTGCAGAAAAGATAAGTGGATTAGCTAAAGTTATTAGAGGACTATGTTTGACAGAATTGGAGAATATACCTTTATGGCATGAGAGAGATTTAACTAACAGCTCGTCAGAACGTATAGTATTTTCTCACACTTTCCTAATAATTGATGAAATGTTGGATAGTACAATATCATTACTACATAATTTAATAATTTATCCTGAAAACATGAAGAAAAATATAGAAATAACTAAAGGTCTTGTCATGGCTGAAAGCTTAATGATTAATCTAACATTAAAAGGTATGCCTAGACATATTGCCCATGAACTATCTATGAAACTTTCTAGAGATGCTGAGAATAATGGACGCTCGTTACTGGAAGAAGCGATGGAAAATGATATAATTAAAAAATATTTTACAATTAACGAAATTAAAAAGATCCTAGATCCTAATAATTACCTAGGGAAAACAGATTATTTAATACAGAGAGCTATTAAGTACTATGAAAAGTTAAAAGAAGGATATAATTTAAAAATTCAGAATACCAATTCATAAATGCCGCCGTAGCTCAGCTGGTAGAGCGCCGGCCTCGTAAGGTTTAAGTCAAGAAAGCCGGCGGTCGCGGGTTCAAATCCCGCCGGCGGCTTCGGGGAGTTTGTATGAAGTTAAAAGATATAGGGGAGCATGACTTTATAAAAAGAAAATTATCGAAATTTTTAGGTAGTAATGTATTTTATGATGTTTACACAGAAGACGGTTTTACTTATAAAATAGATGGGTTTCAGTTATCTTATTTTTTCTCTTTTATGGATTATTATGATATAGGTTGGAAAGCAGTAACTGCAACTGTAAGTGATTTAATTTCATCTGGTTCTAAACCTAAGTTAATTTTATCATCGATAGGAATAAGTCCAGAAACTGAAGATAAACAACTCGAAGATTTATTTTATGGTATAATTAGCGCTACCGAGTATTATGAAGCAAAATATACAGGAGGCGATTTAAATAATTCAGAAAAAAACGGATGGGTTGATGTAACAGGAATAGGAACTCAAATCTGTAATGCAAAGAATAATCCAAATAATGGAGATATTATTATTATTTCTGACGAAATAGGCTTTACTTCGGAAGTTTTTATATCGTATCTAAATAATTTTAATATACCTATTCACGAAATATCTAAACTGAAGGTAAAGCACCCTGTAGTCAATAAAAATATACTTAATTTTTATAGAGAATTTTGTAGTTATATAATATCTTCCACAGATATAAGCGATGGATTACTTATTTCATTACAGAATCTATCTAGTAGATTAAATTATTCCATATTAATAGATGATTTTAATATTAATCCAGATATATATGAGAATTTGCATAAATATGGATATAAAATAGATGATGTCTTGAAATATTCTGGAGAAGAATTTTCTTCCCTATTCGTTGTAAAAAGAGAGAAAGCACAAGAAATAGTCAATTGGCTCAATTATTACAATTTTTCTCCAAAAATTATAGGAAAACTAGGAAAAAGAGATAGAAATGAAATAAAATACAAAGATAATACGTTAAATGTGTCAGGATGGGATAATTTTAAGGGCTGGTATTAACTGAATAAACCGGTTATTTGGAGAATATGTTTATATATTAACTAAGGTCATTAATGTCCTAGATGGTCAGATGGCACAAGTAGAGACTCAGAAGAAAGACGGAGGTTTTAGATTACTTCCAGCTCCTTCAAAATATGAGGATGGAGTAGTAAAATTTGGAGATAGAGAGATAAAAATTGGCGGTCCGTTACCTAAACTAGCGGAAAATGAGAAACTAATAAGAGTTACTCACTCTTTATGTCCAGTCTGTTATAGGCTATTGCCTGCAACCATATTTGAAAAAGACGAGAAAATGTACATAAGAAAAGTATGTCCTGAACATGGAGAATTTGAAGACTTATACTATGGAGACGTAGGAATGTATTATAAATTCGATTACTGGGAATATGAAGGCAAAGGACCTAAAGTACCTTATGTAGATTTGAAATCTCCTTGTCCATTTAACTGTGGGCTATGTCCAATGCATCATCAGCATTCAGCTTTAGTTAATTTAGTTATAACTAATAGATGCGATCAAGCTTGTTGGTATTGTTTCTTCTTTGCCGAGAAGGCAGGATACGTATTCGAACCAACATTAGAGCAGATAAAATTCATGGTTGACCAACTTAAGAGGCAAGATATTACTTTAGTTATACAAGTAACTGGTGGAGAACCTACATTAAGAGAAGACCTAGTAGAAATTACGAGGCTATTGAGAGAGTCAGGAGTTAAACATGTTCAGTTAAACACTTGGGGTGGTACATTCGCTAAACTTTACATGGAAGATCCAGATAAGGCTATTAAATATGCAACACAATTGAGAGAAGCAGGAGTTAATACTATATACATGAGTTTTGATGGAACAAATAGGAGGACTAATCCTAAAAACCACTGGGAAATTCCATATACTTTAGAAGTATTTAGAAGAGCAGGAATGACAAGCGTAGTTTTAGTACCTACAGTGATTAAGACTACCAATGATAACGATCTAGGCAATATTATAAGGTTTGCTGCGGAGAATATTGACGTTGTAAGAGCAATAAACTTCCAGCCTGTAAGCTTAACTGGAATGATGAAGAGAAATATGAGATCTAGATTCAGGATAACGATTCCAGAAATTATTAAAGATATAGAAGATCAAACTGACGGAGAAATTACAAGAGATAGCTGGTATCCTATAGGAACTTCAGTAGTATTCTCTAGGTTAGTAGAAGCATTAACAGGAAAGGAACAATTTGAAATGGCCAATCATCCAAGTTGTGGTGCAGGAACTTACGTATTTGTTGAGTGGAAGGAAGGTAAACCTCACTTCATACCATTATCAAAGTTTATAGATTTAGAGGGACTTTTAGAATACTTTAAAGAAAAATCTGAGGAATTAAAAGAAGGAGGAAATAAATACTGGGTAGGCTTGAAGATCTTGTACAACATTAGGAAGTTTATCGATAAAGAGAAAGGTCCTAAAGACTTCGACGTCTATAAGATGTTGTATAGCGTTATAGTTAATCATAACTACGAAGCTCTAGGAGAATGGCACTATAGGACATTATTCCTAGGTACAATGCACTTCATGGATCTGTATAATTATGATATACAAAGAGTGATGAGGTGTGATATACATTACGTAACTCCAGATGGCCGTGTAATTCCATTCTGCACCTATAACGTACTAAATGACTTATACAGAGACAAGATATTAAAAGAGTATCAAATACCTCTAGATGAATGGGTAAAGATACACGGAGAGAACAGTATTGGAGATGAAGTAAAGTATAAGAGAGTAGTGAGCAACCTAGAGAAAGGAGAAATATATAAAAGTACATATAAGGATTTCGTGTAAATCATTATTTTTTTATCGTGTGATTTCTATATATTAGGTGAACTTCTTCTCCGCACTCGCAAATTTTTACATCTTTTAATTTTAGTTTTGGGGACTCTTTACCTAGGAAACCTTCACCGTTTGCTAAACTTACACCGTTACCAAATATTCTTGGAGATATTGTAACTCTTAGTTCATTAAAACAGTTCTCCTTAATTATGCTCCATATTAATTTTCCTCCGCCTTCTACCATGATCTTATGGACATTGAAATTGCATTCTAGATCTGACATGATATTGCACATATTAATATTATTTAGCCTTCGTATAATAACTCCTTTTTCTTTCAATTTATTTTCAATTTCCACATTTGCAGAAGTAGACGTGTATATCATAGTCTGTGGTAGCGTATTGAATATTCTATAGCTTATATCAAAATTTAGGCTATTGGAAACTATTACTCTAATAGGATTTTTACCGTTGGTATATTTTAGAGTTAGAGAAGGGTTGTCTACACGTACGGTATTTCCTCCCACCATTATAGCGTCAACTTCTGATCTAAGAATATGTTGTCGTAATTTGTCGTATTTGCAACTTAATTGACTATAGTAATCTTTTGATGCTAATTTTCCATCTATCGTTATAGTTGAGAAAATTATTATATACATGTCTTATCTTATAACTTGAAGTTCTTTAAACCATACGCGAATATTACATTTATCACGAATTTTGCATTCTACGCAGCAACGATAACAAGCGTTAATTTTTTTCACACTGCAGTATTTTACTTCTCTTAATTCTCCACAGGAATCACAAATTTGCTCATAAACCATTCTTATTGCACCTTTATACATCCATTAATTCCGCATACGTATTTAACTTCATTGCCATATGGGGAGAGTGTCTTGTTATTTCCTACAAAAAGGAAATTCTTCCATTTAACTATTATTGAACCATTTGTAGGAACCTTAGAATTAATTATTTTTATATTGTCAATACAATTCACATATCCTTTAAGCTCCAATGAAACATTTACTGGAGTATAACTAAGATTATTGCATTCTCCGTGTCTTATGCTGATTGAATCTGGATAGTGTGCAATTATCTTTATCCCTAGCGTCTGGTAAATATACCATGCCCCTCCACTAACTGATTTACAACAACTGGTTAAGATAATATATCTAGGTCTTTTACCTTTTGTTATTTCTAGGATATCCATTATCTCGGAATTTCCTATGTCCTCAGTAGTATCTATTATGAAAAAATCGTTTTCAGTATTTATAATATATATTCCATTATTAAGAGTATATACTCCGTTTCCTAGGTATGCGAACGTCATATGTTGAATATCACTTGAATATTCTCATCTTTAAGATACTTTATATTATTCAAATTACCTACTATAACTAATATTCCTACTACTCTAACATTGGCTTTTTGAAGAAGCTTTATAGAAGAGCTTATAGTTTTGCCTGACTTAATAACATCATCTACTATTAATATCTTATCGTTTTTCTTTATCAAATCCTTTCTTAAATATATGTTATTAACAACACTATCAGTTTCTTTCAGACTTTCTTCATAATATTCTAAATTGATAGAATCTTTATGTTTTTTTGCTATCAATAGAGGCTTATCTAATATTAGAGACACAACAGTAGCGAAAGGTACTCCGTTTGTGGCTATACTAAAGATCTTATCTACATTATCTTGATGTATTATTTTTGTGAGATAAAGTTCTAAAATTAATTTTAATAAATTCGGATAAAGTAATAATTGTGAAGAATCTATATAGCCGTCTTCTAGAACTTTAATTTTATTTTTGAAAAATTTCAATAGAAATTCCTTATTTTTAATTTTTGAAACTATTTCCATGCTCTGTAAGTCACTAGGTACAGTATTCCCGTTTACATATCTACAAATAAGTGTTTCTTGAATTCCAAATATTTCTGAAAGCTCTTTATATGTGTATGAATTTTTAAGTTCCCTAAGTATATCAATAGCTAATAATCTATTTCTAATCTCTTTATCTTTAGTAACTTTAATCATTTTATCTTTCCCCAATCTTATATTACTTAGATGAGCTACAACTTAAGTTCTGAAAAATGATGATAGACCCACGCTGCGATTAAATATTCTGAATTTTTTCTTTTAGTAATTGATTTGTTAAATACGGATCGGCCTTGCCCTTAGTCTTTTTCATTACCTTACCTACAAGATAGTTTATAATCTTTGGATCTTTTTTAGCAGCTAATGCTGCATCTTTATCTTCTTCTAATACTTCCTCTATTATTTTTTCTAGGTACTCTTTATCGGTTATCACATTTAATTTCTCTTTCTCAATTATCTCTCTTGGGTTTTTCCCTTCAAGAATTATTTGAGGTAAAATTTCCTTCACAATCTTTATTGAGATCACTCCTTTATCCATCATATTCATAAGCTCAGCTAAAGCCTCTGGCGTAGCCTTAGAATCCGTGACTCTTAAGTTCTTATCATTTATCCATCTTAAATAATCATTTATTATAACGTTAGCCAATTTTTTATAGTTATCATATAATTTTGTAGCCTTCTCAAATAAATCAGCAAGTGCCTTATCAGAAACTAATACTTCTGCATCGTATTCAGTGATGCCATACGTTTCCACTATTCTTTTTTGTCTAGCATCTGGAAGCTCTGGCATTAACTCTTTTATTTTTCTTATATAATCTTCAGTTATCTCATATGGAGGTAAGTCTGGGTCTGGGAAATATCTATAATCTTCTTCAGATTCCTTTAATCTAATTGGAACAGTAACTTTTCTTTCAGCATCCCAATGTCTTGTCTCTCTAATTACCTTTAATCCTTGAGAAATAGCGGCTTTCTGCCTAGCAACCTCATATTTTATTGCATCTTCAACATCTCTGATTGAACCGACGTTCTTTACTTCTACTCTTTCTCCCCCTTCTACTGAAACATTAACGTCAGCTCTCATTGAGCCTTCAATTTCACAGTTGCATACATCTAAGTGCTCTAAAATCGACCTTAATTTATTTAAAAATTCTCTAGCCTCCTTAGGTTGTTCGAGATCTGGTTCAGTCACTATTTCCAGAAGTCCTATACCAGATCTATTATAATCTAGAAGAGTATATTTACTAGTTAACATTGAGCCTGAGGGATAAACAGATTTTGCAGGATCCTCTTCGATATTTATTCTTCTTATTCTTATTTTCTTATTACCTAAGTTAATGTATCCGGCTTTAGCTATTGCCATACTACCAGGGCCGTCATATTGGGAAATCTGATAATTTTTTGCCATATCGGGATAAAAATAATGTTTTCTATTAAATATTAAATAGGGGGCTATCTCGCAGTTAAGAGCTATTGCAACCATTACGGCTTTTTTGAGAGCTTCTTCATTTAGCACTGGAATTGCACCAGGCAAACCTAAGCAAACTGGACAAACTACAGTATTAGGTTCTTTTCCAACATAATCTGTAGGGCAAGAGCAGAATAATTTAGTTTTTAGTGAATTTAAATGAACGTGAACTTCTAGACCTATCTTCGGCATTTTTATCACTCTATAACCTAAATGCATGCGGTAATAAATCATTTAACTTAAATTTTATCACGTTACTATCCTTATCAAGAGTTATTATATGTATATTGTTAGAAAATTCTGCCAATACTTGTCTACATGCTCCACATGGCATTATACCTTTTCCTTCAGATGTTATTATAGCAATCTTCTTGAACTTCTTATATCCATTGCTGACAGCGTTAAAAACTGCGACTCTTTCAGCACATATTGAGAGCCCATAGGACGAGTTTTCCACATTAGTTCCGGTAAATATTTTGCCATCTTCAGTTAGTAGCGCTGCGCCTACGTGAATATTTGAATATGGAGCATAAGAGTTTCTTGCAGCATTTCTAGCAATTTCCAATAATTTCTCATCCGAAAGATCTGTCTCCTGCATCTCCTAACCCCGGAACTATATAGCCTTTATTATTTAACTCTGGATCTATTGATATTGTGAAAAAGTATACTTGTGGATACAGTTCTAAGATTCTTTTTACACCATACTCCGAGGCTATTACTGACGCAATATAAATTCTCTTAGGATCCTCCTTAGCAACTTTTTCTAGAACTTTTAGCATTGTACTTGCAGTTGCCACCATTGGATCACTTATTATTACGTTATCTATACCTTTTCTAATTTCAGGGATTTTTTCATAAAAAATTTCTACCTCCATTTCCTTTGGAGGTTCCTTTCCTTCAAATTCTTTCCTTCTAGCAGTCACAACTCCTTGTCTAGCTGCAGGAAAAGCTTTAAGTAGACCTTCTACTAGTGGTGTTGCGGCCCTTAAGATGTTTATAATAATTACGTTTTCTAAATCATAAATTCTGACTCCTTTGGTTTTTACACCTAACGGCGTTTCAACTTCTATTATGTCGTAATCCATGATGTTAGCTATTTCGTAACCTATTAATCTTCCTAGTCTTACTAAGCCCTTTCTGAAATTGACTTGATCAGTGTCTTTATTCCTGATTTGTGTTAATATATGTAAAGAAAGAGGAGAAGATAACAAAAATAGAGGCATGAATTTACCTCTTTGTGGTTAACTTTCTTGCTTCTCTTTCAGTCTCTCTGAGAATTACTATGTCGCCTAATCTTACTGGGCCTTTTATGTTTCTAGTTAATATTCTTCCTTTGTCTCTACCTTCTAAAACTCTAACTCTAACTTGGGTAACTTCTCCAGTTACTCCAGTTCTATCCAATATCTGTATAACTTCCGCAGGAAATCCAAACTCCTCTATTATAGGAGACGTTTCAGCTTTTTTCTCACTCATATCTGATCAGTATAATAACTTAAGCAATTCACTTAAATACTTCACTCAAAAATTTAAGTGGGTAAAAATGCCTCCAGTAACTCACAAGTGTAGCTTTTGTGGTAAAGAAATTAGGCCTGGAACCGGTTTAATGTATGTTATGAATGATGGCACGATTTTATGGTTCTGTTCCAGCAAATGCAGAAAATATATGTTAAAATATCATAGAGATCCAAGAAAATTAAAATGGACATCATCGTATATGAGGGTTAGATAATGGTAAGCCAATTAGAGTTTGTAATGATAAAACCCGATGGTGTAAAGAGAAGGCTAATAGGAGAGATAATAAGCAGATTTGAGAAGAGAGGTTTAAATATTATAGCAATGAAAATGCTAAGAATTTCCAGAGAAACCGCAGAAAAATTGTATGAAGAACATAAGGGTAAATCGTTCTTCGAGGATCTAATATCTTACATAACTTCCGGTCCAGTAGTTTGCATGGTAATAGAAGGGGATGAAGCAGTGGGCGTTATAAGGAAAATGATAGGCGCTACTGATCCTAAAGAAGCTTTACCAGGAACTATAAGAGGAGATTATGCATTAAGCAAAGGAGAAAACGTAATACATGCTTCAGATTCTCCTGAGAAGGCCAAAAAAGAAATGTCATTATTTTTCGAGGATATACAGTTACAGCTTAATAGTCAAACCATATAAAGGATCTTCTACTCTTTTTATCCTAATTAATTCTTGTATTACTTCTTTCATGTCGTCTGTTATTGTATCTTTGTAATTGTTAACTAGAATTTCTAAATCTTCTTTAGGTACATCAGTATAAAGAATGTCTCCTTCATTTATCTGCCTTCCAACCATTATATTGCCTTTAATCGAAATTGCAACTTCCATACCTTTAGTAGCTTTATCTAGTGTTTTTTTATTATCTTGTATTTGTAGAATTTCCCCAATTTTTTTACCGCTATCGTTAATTAATGGAAATTTAGGTTTAACTATTCCTCCCTCAATTTCTACTCCAACAATTACTGGGTCACTTCTTCTAAACACAAAACCCGGTAGAATCTTTATCTTTCCAGGAAGTATTAAACTATCATAAGTTCTTCTCTTCTTTCTCTCTCTTACGTCATTAATTTGCTTTTCCACTTCGTCTATTAACTGATATATTATATCATTATAGATAATTTTAATCTTAGATGTATCCAGATTTCCTATAGGCTTAACTCTAAATGCTGCTATTATTCTATATTCTTCCTCTTCTTTACCAGCTAACTCAGCTTCCACTATATCTCTTTTAGTTATAGGTCCTATATCTGCAAGTCTTACCGGTATACCTCTTTTCTCCAATGCGGTGATAATTGATTCTAATACCCCTAAGCTATCCGCTTTTACAACTATTCCTTTTACATCTTTAGAGAATCTAATTTTTGACAGTTCTTCCTCAATTATCTTTTTGTAATCTCCTATTTTACTATCATCTTCAGCGACATACAAAGGAGATCCAGCTAAAGCTTCCTCAAGATTTGGAGCCGAAATCTTTACACCTGCAGCTGCAGATACTTCATCAACAGATCTATATCCACTCTTCGCAAGTCTCATGTCTTGCAATGGGGCAGGAAGCAAGATTCCTCTTACTTTAGTTACAATAATTCCGTTAAGTCCTCCAAGAACTATGGTATCATTCTTATGCAAAATTCCATCATAAATTATCACATCTACAGTATGCCCTATGCCAGGATCTTCTTTAACCTCTAAAATTACACCTTTTGCTGGTCCTTCAACAAACTTTAATTTGCCCTGCATATAACGCTGGGTTAAACCAGCTAACATTGCTAATAATTCAGGTATTCCTTCTCCAGTTTTTCCAGAAACTGGTATTATTGCAACGTATTTTGTAAAATCCTTAACTCTGTCAAACCTATCAGCATTAAAGTTCTCAGTAGCTAATTGTATTACGATGTTATAGACTAGCTCGTCTAGCTTTTTCTGTACAGTGGGACTTTGTTTCTGTAAACTAAAAAGGAATGGTTCGTTTTCATAAGGCTTCCATCCAGGTATGCGATCTATTTTATTGGCTGCTACTAAAAATGGAACTTTCCTTTCTTTTAAAATCTCTATTGATTCATAAGTCTGCTTTTGAAAACCTTCCATGATATCAACTACTAAGATGGCTATGTCAGCAACGCTTCCTCCTCTTCTTCTAAGATTAGAGAATAATTCATGCCCTGGAGTATCAATAAAAAGCAAGCCCGGAATTTCCAATTTTATAGGTATTACATTCTTTAACGGTTCTGCAGTCTTTGCTATCACAGAAGTAGGAACAAAGCTTGCTCCTACTTCTTGAGTCATTTCTCCAGGCTCTTTTTTAACCATAGCCGTACCTCTTATTTTATCTAACAAAGTTGTCTTTCCATGGTCTACATGTCCTAGAACAACTACTATTGGTTGTCTTAATTTAGGCAAATAGATCACCGTGACATAGATTACTTTAATTTTATGTTATTATTTTTAAGCTCACATTCTCTTGATATAATGGGTTGTAAGTTTGGATTATGACAAGTTAGCAATTGAAGTTTCGTCCAAGTATAAAGGCAAAATTCAAGTACTACCTAAGGTTCCTATAAAATCACTAGACGATTTTGCAATTTTATACACTCCTGGAGTTGCCGCAGTCTCTAAAGAAATAAACAAAAATCCTGACTTATCATTTCAATATACCTATAGATGGAATTCCATAGCAGTAGTAACTGACGGAACTAGAGTTTTAGGATTAGGAAACATAGGACCAGAGGCTGCAATGCCAGTCATGGAAGGTAAAGCACTTTTGTTTAAATATCTTGGAGGTGTTGATGCAGTACCACTACCTATAGGTACTAAAGACCCAGACAAAATCATAGAGACAGTAAAAATTTTGGAGCCAGCTTTTGGAGGAATAAACCTAGAAGATATAGAATCTCCTAAATGTTTTTACATATTGGATAAGTTAAGAGAGGAACTTCATATTCCAGTGTGGCACGATGATCAACAAGGTACGGCTGGAGCTACATTAGCAGGACTTATTTCTGCATTAGAGATAGTAGGTAAATCTCCTACTAAGATTAAGATAGTATTTTATGGAGTTGGAGCAGCAAATATTGCTACAGCACGCTTATTGAAGTCGTATGGAATACCTTATTCTAATATGATACTTGTAGATACTAAAGGCCCATTATATAAGGGAAGGGATGATGAGGAAGAAATAAAGAATACAAACCCATGGAAGTACGAATTACTTAAGGAATCAAATAAGGATAATGCTACTACTATAGAGCAAGCATTTGAAGGAGCAGATGTATTAATAGCAGCTTCAAAACCTGGTCCTCACACTATAGATCCCAGGCTAATATCTAAGATGAATAAGGACTCTATAGTATTTGCCTTAGCTAACCCTGTTCCTGAAATATTACCTGATGAGGCTAAGAAAGCAGGAGCTAGAATCGTTGGAACTGGAAGAAGTGATTTTCCAAATCAGATTAATAATTCGCTTATATTTCCAGCAGTTTTTAGAGGAGCTTTAGATGTCAGAGCAAAGACTATTACTGATGATATGGTAATAGCGGCAGCTAGAGAGCTTTCAGCGTTTGCTAGGGAAAAAGGACTTTCGGAGGATTATATTATACCAAAAATGACTGAATGGGAAGTTTATCCAAGAGTTGCAGCATCAATAGGAATTAAAGCAATTCAACAAGGAATAGCTAGAGTTAATTTAAGTTATGAAGAAATATATAATAATGCAAGACAAATGATAGAGAACGCTAGAAAACTACTTGCTTCATTAGCTTAAACCTTATATATTACATTACAGAAAGCCTTTTTATCTATCAAAGGTGTATTTCATGCGTTCATCTTCTAATAAGAAAATAGATCCCAGAATTCATTCTTTAGTTCCGAAGCATGAAGTCCTTTCAATAGAAGAGGCATATAAAATGCTAAAGGCATTAGGAGTTAGCCCAGAGCAATTACCTTGGATTAAGGCATCAGACCCAGTAGTGAAAGCTATTGGAGCTAAGCCAGGAGATATTATAAAAATTACTAGAAAAAGTCAAACAGTAGGAGAGACAATTATTTATAGGTATGTAATAAGTGGGTGAAATGATGCTTTCAATAGACGATAGATGGTCAATAGTAGAATCCTATTTTAAATCTAGGGGGTTAGTAAGGCAACACTTGGACTCATTTAACGATTTCATAAAAAATAAACTCCAAGAAATAATTGACGAGCAAGGAGAGATAGAGACTGAAATCCCTGGGTTAAAGATTAAGCTTGGTAAAATAAGAGTAGGTAAACCAAGAGTAAGGGAGGCAGATAGAGGAGATAGAGAAATAACTCCAATGGAAGCAAGGCTTAGGAACTTAACTTATGCTGCGCCTATATACCTGACAATGATACCTGTAGAGAATAACATTGAAGGAGAACCTACAGAAGTTTATGTTGGGGATTTACCTATAATGCTCAAGTCAGTAGCAGATCCTGCTACAGATCTGCCTGTAGAAAAACTTGTGGAAATAGGTGAGGATCCTAAAGATCCTGGAGGATATTTTATAATAAACGGAACAGAGAAAGTTATTGTAACACAAGAGGATTTAGCTACTAATAGAGTTTTAGTAGACGAGGGAAAAAGTGGTTCTAATGTAACTCATACCGCCAAAATAATATCTAGCACTGCAGGATATAGAGTTCCAATCACTATAGAAAGATTAAGAGACTCTACTATTCACGTTTCATTTCCTGCAGTACCTGGAAGAATTCCGTTCGCAATATTAATGAGAGCTTTAGGTTTAGAAACTGATAGAGATATAACCTTTGCCGTTTCCTTTGATGAAGAAGTTCAAAATGAGCTATTACCATCTTTAGAACAAGCTTCCTCTATTACTACGCAAGAGGACGCTTTGGACTTCATTGGAAACAGAGTCGCTATTGGGCAAAAAAGAGAAAGCAGGATAGAAAGAGCAGAGCAAGTCCTAGACAGATATTTCCTACCTCATTTGGGTATTACTCCTGCAGATAGGAAAAAGAAAGCTTACTATTTAGGTTACGCTATTTCAAAGTTAATTGAATTACAATTAGGTAGAAGAGATCCAGACGATAAGGATCATTATGCTAACAAGAGACTTAAGCTTGCAGGTGATCTATTTTCTAGTTTATTTAGAGTAGCGTTCAAGGCATTTGTGAAAGATCTTGTTTATCAGTTAGAAAAATCTAAGGTAAGGGGAAGAAGATTAACTCTTAATGCATTAGTTAGGCCAGATATTATAACAGAAAGAATAAGGCACGCGATGGCTACAGGAAATTGGGTAGGGGGTAGAACTGGCGTAAGCCAACTTTTAGATAGAACAAATTGGTTATCAATGTTAAGCCATTTAAGGAGAGTTATTTCGTCTCTAGCTAGAGGTCAACCGAATTTTGAAGCTAGAGATTTACATGGTACACAATGGGGAAGGATGTGCCCATTTGAAACTCCAGAAGGGCCAAATAGTGGTCTAGTTAAAAACTTGGCTTTGTTAGCTCAAATATCTGTTGGGATAAATGATAAAATTGTTGAAAAAACGCTTTATGAGCTAGGAGTAGTTCCTTTAGAAGAATTAATAAAGAAGATTGATGAGGGAGAGGATCCTTCATCTTATAATAACTGGAGTAAAATAGTATTAAATGGAAGACTAGTAGGTTATTATCCCAATGGTGAAGAATTAGCCAATAAAATAAGGGAAAAGAGAAGATCTGGAGAAATAAGTGATGAGATAAATGTAGCTCATCTAGTTACAGATACTTATGATGAAGTTTACATTAATTCAGACAGCGGAAGAGTTAGAAGACCTTTAATAGTAGTAAAAGATGGTAAGCCATTAGTTGCTGAAGATGATATTCAAAAATTAAAGAAAGGAGAGATCACCTTTGATACTCTAGTGAAAGAAGGTAAAATAGAATTCTTAGATGCCGAAGAAGAAGAGAACACATATATAGCTTTAGAACCAAGCAAGCTTACTCCTGAACATACTCATTTAGAAATATGGCCTCCGGCAATTCTTGGAATTACTGCATCTATAACTCCTTATCCAGAACATAATCAGTCTCCTAGAAACACTTATCAGTCTGCAATGGCCAAGCAAGCTTTAGGACTTTACGCCTCTAATTACCAGTTAAGAACTGATAGCAGAGCCCATTTCCTACACTATCCACAAAAACCATTAGTTCAAAGTAGGGCATTAGACATAATTGGATACAATAGTAGACCGGCCGGAGAGAATGCTATACTAGCAGTAATGTCGTTTACAGGATATAATATGGAAGACGCAATAATCATGAATAAATCTTCAGTAGAGAGAGGAATGTTTAGATCGACTTTCTTCAGATTATATTCGGCAGAAGAAATTAAATATCCTGGAGGGCAGGAGGATAAGATAGAATTACCCGAGCCAGGAGTTAGAGGATATAAAGGAAGTGATTATTACAAGTCCTTAGATGAGAACGGAATAGTGCCACCGGAAGTTGAAGTAAAAGGAGGAGACGTATTAATAGGTAAAGTCAGCCCACCAAGGTTCTTACAAGAATTTAAGGAACTTTCACCTGAGCAGGCAAAGAGAGATACCTCAATAATAACCAGACATGGAGAAAAAGGTATAGTAGATTTAGTATTAATTACTGAAACGTCAGAAGGTAACAAGTTAGTAAAGGTTAGAGTAAGAGATTTAAGAATTCCGGAATTAGGAGATAAGTTTGCAACAAGACACGGGCAGAAAGGAGTAGTAGGAATGCTAATACCTCAAGCTGATATGCCATATACTGTTAAAGGAGTTGTGCCAGATATAATATTGAATCCTCACTCGTTACCTTCTAGAATGACATTAGGCCAAGTAATGGAAGCATTAGCTGGGAAGTATGCCGCATTATCTGGTAAAACCGTTGATGCTACTCCATTCTATAATACTCCAATAGAAGAATTGCAAAAGAAGCTTTTAGACTTCGGATTTTTGCCTGACGGTACCGAAGTTGTATATGATGGTAGAACAGGACAAAAGGTAAAGGGAAGAATATTATATGGAATCGTATATTATCAGAAGTTACATCACATGGTTGCAGATAAAATGCATGGTAGAGCCAGAGGTCCTATCCAGATTTTAACTAGACAACCTACAGAAGGTAGGGCTAGAGAAGGAGGATTAAGATTTGGCGAAATGGAGAGGGATTGCTTAATAGGCTATGGCGCAGCAATGGTTATAAAAGATAGGTTACTTGATAATTCCGATAAAACTACAATTTATGTTTGTGAGCAATGCGGATATATAGGTTGGTACGATAAGAATAAGAACAAATACGTATGCCCAATACATGGCGATAAAGCAAATCTATACCCAGTTACCATATCTTATGCGTTCAAATTACTATTACAGGAATTAATGAGTATGGTTATTTCACCTAGATTAATTCTAGGTGATAAAGTTTCCTTAAAAGGTGATAATAATGAGTGAAAAAATAATAAAAGGAGTAAAATTTGGAATATTATCTCCTGACGAAATAAGAAAAATGTCAGTAACAGCAATAATTACCTCAGAGGTCTATGACGAAGACGGCACTCCAATAGAAGGTAGTGTAATGGATCCAAGGCTAGGCGTAATAGAACCTGGTCAACGTTGTCCTACATGTGGAAATATGATGGGTAACTGTCCGGGACATTTTGGTCATATAGAATTAGTAAAACCTGTTATGCATGTAGGTTTTGTTAAGCATGTGTATGATTTACTTCGCGCAACTTGTAGGAGATGCGGAAGAATAAAGTTAGAGGATCAAGAGCTTGAAAGGTACGGAAGAATCTATCATGCAATAAATAAGAGATGGCCTTCAGCTGCTAAAAGGCTTGTAGAACACATAAAGAAATCTTCAATGAAAAATCCAGTCTGTCCTCATTGTGGAGAAAAACAATTAAAGATAAAACTCGAAAAACCTTATAACTTCTATGAGGAGAGAAAAGAAGGTGTAGTTAGGCTAACTCCAGTTGATATAAGAGACAGGCTTGAAAGAATTCCTGACGACGATGTTGAATTACTAGGTTATGATCCAAAAACCAGTAGGCCTGAATGGATGATTTTAACTGTATTGCCAGTACCTCCTATCACAATAAGGCCTTCCATAATGATAGAAAATGGAATTAGAGCTGAAGATGATCTAACTCATAAATTAGTGGATATAGTTAGAATTAATGAGAGATTAAAGGAAAGTATTGATGCCGGTGCTCCACAATTAATAGTAGAAGATTTATGGGATTTATTACAATATCATGTCGCAACCTATTTCGATAATGAAATTCCAGGCTTACCTACCTCAAAGCATAGATCTGGTAGACCGTTAAGAACGCTTGCTCAAAGATTAAAGGGCAAAGAAGGTAGATTTAGAGGTAACTTATCTGGAAAAAGAGTCGACTTTTCATCAAGAACTGTAATATCCCCAGATCCTAATATAAGTATTGACGAGGTAGGAGTTCCCGTAGATATTGCAAAAATACTAACTGTTCCAGAAAGAGTGACCAAGTGGAATATTGAAAGGATGAGGGAATATGTATTAAATGGACCGGATAAATGGCCTGGAGCAAATTATGTTATAAAGCCAGATGGTAGAAGAATAGACTTACGTTATGTGAAGGATAGAAAAGAGTTTGCCTCTACACTGACTCCAGGATTTATAATTGAAAGGCATTTAATAGATGGAGATGTAGTAATATTCAATAGACAACCATCTTTGCACAGAATTTCTATGATGGCTCATAGAGTTAGAGTACTGCCCGGTAGAACGTTTAGGTTGAATTTACTTGTATGTCCACCGTATAACGCAGACTTTGATGGCGATGAAATGAACTTACATGTTCCTCAGTCAGAAGAGGCAATAGCTGAAGCTAAAGAGCTAATGACAGTGCACAAGAATATCCTGACTCCTAGATATGGAGGGCCAATTATGGGTTCAGCCCAAGATTATATTAGCGGAGCTTACTTGCTTACAGTTAAAACTACACTTTTAACAGAAGATGAAGTACAAACTATACTTGGCGTAGCTAATATTTCAAAAGATATTGGAGAACCTGCAATACTTGCGCCAAAGAAATTATATACTGGAAAGCAAGTAATTAGCCTATTTCTGCCTGAGGACTTTAACTATCACGGTCAAGCCAACATTGCCAGCGGTCCTAGATTATGTGCTGATGAAGATTGTCCACACGATTCGTATGTAGTTATTAAGAATGGAAAATTATTGGAAGGAGTATTTGATAAGAAAGCCTTAGGTAATCAACAGCCAGAAAGTATACTTCATTGGTTAATCAGAGAATATTCAGAGGATTACGGACTATGGTTAATGGACAATATATTCAAGATATTCATTAGGTATATAGAGATACATGGGTTAACGATGAGTATAGACGATGTAACAATTTCACAGGACGCTATGAGTAAGATATCTGAAAAATCTAAGCAAGCTGATAGGCAAGTCCAGGAACTTATTGCTAAATATGAAAAAGGAGAATTAGAACAAATACCAGGTAGAACTTTAGAGGAAAGCTTGGAGAGCTACATATTAGATACTTTGGACAAATTGAGGAATGATGCAGGTGAAATTGCAGCGTCAGATTTAGATCCGTTTAATAATGTGTATATAATGGCAAGGACTGGTGCTAGAGGTAGCGTACTAAATATAACGCAGATGGCCGCGATGCTAGGCCAGCAGTCAGTAAGAGGAGAAAGAATATCTAGAGGATACTATGAAAGGGCATTACCTCATTTTAAGCGTAATGATATATCGGCAGAAGCAAGAGGGTTCATATATTCCTCATTTAGGAGTGGACTAAATCCTATAGAAGTATTCTTCCATGCCGCAGCAGGTAGAGAAGGCCTGGTTGATACCGCAGTAAGAACTTCACAAAGCGGTTACATGCAGAGAAGATTAGTAAATGCGTTATCCGATTTAAGAATTGAGTATGACGGTACCGTGAGAACTTTATATGGCGAGATAATACAAACATTATATGGCGGTGATGGAGTGCATCCAATGTATAGTTCCCACGGTAAAACCGTAGATGTAAATAGAATTCTGGAAAGAATTGTAGGTTGGAAGAGGTGATATAAGATGATTAGTGAAGAAGATAAAAAATACTTAGAAGAGAAACTATCTTCATTGAACGGTAGACTTCCAGATAATATTCTTCAGAAGTTAAGAGACGCAATGCTTTCATACCCCGTAAATATAACTAAAGAAGAAATAGATAGAATAATTGATTTAACATTAAAGGACTATGATGTTTCATTAATACATCCTGGAGAAGCAGCAGGTGTTGTAGCAGCTCAATCAATCGGGGAGCCAGGTACACAGATGACCTTAAGGACATTCCATTTTGCTGGAGTCAGAGAACTTAACGTAACTTTAGGTCTACCTAGGTTAATAGAAATAGTTGATGCCAGGAAAGTACCATCTACACCTATGATGACCATCTATCTTACCGACGAGTATAGGACTGATAAAGAGAAGGCAATATCTATAGCTAGGAAAATTGAGTACACAAAAGTTGAGAATGTAGTTGATTCAACAAGTATAGACATGGCGTCAATGGCCCTTATAATTCATTTAGATGATAAAATGTTAAAGGATAAAGGAATCGAATCAGATGAGATTGAGAAAGTTATTAGAAAATTAAAGTTAGGAGATTTTACTATTGATAGACCAGACGAACTGACTATTAACATAACTTTTCAAAATATGGATAGCATAACTGGATTATTCAAAGCTAGAGAAAAGATACTCAATACTAAAATTAAAGGCATTAAAGGAATAAAAAGGGCAATAGTTCAGAAAAGAGGAGACGAGTACGTAATTATAACAGACGGGTCAAATTTAGAAGGAGTATTAGGAATTAAAGGAGTAGATACAAGTAGAATAGATACTAATAATCTTCATGAAGTTGAGAATGTATTAGGGATTGAGGCTGCAAGGGAATTAATAACTAGAGAAATTAAGAAAGTATTAGACGATCAAGGTTTAGACGTTGATATGAGACACGTTGAGCTAGTTGCCGATATAATGACTAGAACTGGAGAAGTTAGGCAAATAGGAAGACATGGAGTAACAGGAGAAAAGACTAGCGTATTTGCAAAGGCAGCCTTTGAAGTAACAGTTAAGCATTTATTGGATGCTGCAGCTAGAGGTGATGTGGAAGAATTTAGAGGAGTAGTAGAAAATATTATTATTGGGCAACCTATTAAACTTGGAACGGGAATGGTTGAGCTTCTCATGAAGCCTGGAGTAAGGTGATAAAATGTCTCAACAAATATCATTTGAATCTGAATTAAAAACTCTTTTAAAAACGGGTAAAGTAATATTTGGAGCAAGAAGAACAATAAAAAACCTAAAGCTAGGGAAAGTCAAGACAATAATAATAGCATCTACTTTAAGGACTGACTTAAAGGCAGATATTCTATATTATTCTAAAATATCTGGAGTACCAGTTTACGAATATCCAGGGAGCGGATGGGAGTTAGGAACATTAGCTGGAAAGCCTTTTATGGTTTCTACAATAGGCGTAGAACATGAAGGTGAATCGAAAATCCTGCAGCTTGCAAAGCCAATTTCATGAGGTGTAATATAAAGTGCCAGAAATCAAGTTAACACAAGACGAAATAAGGTATATGTCTTTATTTCAAGAAATTACTAAAGTTACAGCTAAGGATTGTATAATGGATGATGAAAATAATAGAATAATTTTCTTAATAGATCCTCATTTTATGGGCTTGGCTATAGGTAAAAATGGGATGAATGTTAAGAGATTAAGGAAAGTATTGGGAAGGGATATAGAAATAGTTGCATATAGTGATAACTTAGAGGATATGGTGAAAAATTTAATGTCACCAGCAAGAGTAAGGAGCGTGAAAGTTATAGATAATGATAGCAAGAAAACTGTCTACATAACAGTAGATCCACAAGATAAAGGTCTTGCAATAGGAAAAAGCGGAAAGAATGTTGTTAGAGCGAAATTAATTTTAAAAAGATACATGGATATAGACTCAGTAGTTATTGTCTGAGGGTTGTAAATGTCGGGAAAATCACCTAAAGGTTTATATGCGTCAAGAAAGCTTAAGCTAAAGAGGTTAAAGTATAGGTGGAGTCAAAGGTCATTTAAATCAAGGATGCTCCAATTAAAGAAAAGATTTGATCCTCTGGAAGGTGCGCCAATGGCCAGAGGTATAGTATTAGAGAAAGTTGGTATAGAATCTAGGCAACCAAACTCTGCCGTAAGAAAATGCGTTAGAGTCCAATTAGTTAAGAACGGTAGAGTTGTTACTGCTTTCGTTCCAGGAGACGGTGGAGTAAACTTCATTGATGAACATGATGAGGTTGTAATAGCTGGAATAGGTGGAACATTAGGTAGATCTATGGGTGATTTGCCTGGAGTAAGATATAAAGTTGTAATGGTTAATGGAGTATCTTTGGACGCATTATATAAAGGAAAGAAACAAAAGCCAGTTAGGTAATCATTTTATTATTTCTTCTCTTCCTCTTCTCCGCCTTCGCCTTTCTTCCTCTCTTTTTCTTGTTCATCAACTAAGCTTTTTTTGACGTATATCGGTTTGTTGGAAACTAATGCCAAATATATTGCGTGGCTAGGTATCATCCTTTTTTGGATTATAACTCCGTCAAACTTCAGTTCTATAGTTGCTATGTAAACTGACCCGGAAATATCATCAATTGTAACCTTGTTAACATGCTTACTTATTTCTTCAGTAACTTCCGGTATAAACGATAATATATCAAAAATTGTTTCTCTCTTATCACTCAAGATACTATCTTCTTCATACTGTTTCTTTATTTTATTTATTGCTATAACTATTTCTATTGGGACATAAAATAAGTTAAATTCCCTACCATCCTCTAGATAACAAACCATCACGGGTAATCCATCCAAGGGGTAAACGAATGCGTCAACTCTATTCACTTTTATATAGTCTTCTTCCGCTTTCATTATCAAAAATAAATATGACTTACAACATATTAAACCCTTCATTAACAGATAGTTATATATTCTTCTTATCATAACATTCATAGCATGAGCGATTACGAATTAAGCAAGTTGGATGTTAGAATATTTGGAAAATGGGATACAAAAGTAGAAATAAGGGATCCAAGCTTAAAGAAATACATATCACTAATGCCAGTTTATTTACCGCATACTGGTGGAAGGCATGAGCACAGAAGATTTGGGAAATCAAGAGTTCCTATAGTGGAGAGGTTAATAAACCAATTAATGAAACCTGGAAGGAATAAAGGTAAGAAATTCCTAGCATATAATATAGTCAGAGCAACTTTTGAGATAATAGCAGCTAGAACTGGTCAAAATCCTATTCAAATCTTAGTTAGGGCAATAGAGAATTCTGCACCTAGAGAAGAAGTAACTAGGATAATGTACGGTGGTATTGTTTATTACGTCGCAGTTGATGTGGCTCCACAAAGGAGAGTTGACCTAGCACTGAGGTATTTAGTCGAAGGCGCAAGAAACGCATCATTTAATAATCCTAAGCCCATGGATGAGGCTTTAGCTGAAGAAATAATTGCCGCTTCATCTAACGATCCAAAAAGCTATGCTGTAAGAAAGAAAGAAGAAACTGAGAGAATTGCTCTAAGCTCAAGATAAGCTAATTTTTTAATGAAGAATGTAATAGAATGCGTGAGGAGTGAAGAATAAATGTCTGCACCTCAGAAGCCTCACTTAAATTTAATAGTAATAGGGCACGTAGATCACGGTAAGAGTACTTTAGTAGGAAGACTATTGATGGATAGAGGATTTTTAGACGAAAAGACAGTTAAAGAAGCAGAAGAAGCCGCAAAGAAGTTAGGAAAAGAATCAGAAAAGTATGCTTTCTTACTTGATAGATTAAAGGAAGAAAGAGAAAGAGGAGTAACAATAAGCTTAACCTTTATGAAATTTGAGACAAAGAAGTACTTCTTTACAATCATTGACGCACCAGGGCATAGGGACTTCATAAAGAACATGATAACTGGAGCAAGCCAAGCAGATGCTGCAATAATTGCAGTTTCCGCTAAGAAAGGTGAGTTTGAAGCTGGAATGAGCGAAGAAGGTCAAACTAGAGAGCATATAATATTAGCTAAAACTATGGGAATAAACCAAGTAGTAGTAGCAATAACTAAAATGGACTTAACAGATCCACCTTACAGTGAAAAGAGGTATAATGAAGTTAAAGACATAACATCAAAATTCATGAGAGCCTTTGGATATGATGTCAGTAAAGTTCATTTCGTTCCAGTAGTTTCTCCCACTGGAGAAAATATAACTCATAAGTCAGAAAACATGCCGTGGTATAACGGACCTACATTAGAAGAAGCATTAGATATGTTCGAAGTTCCGAAGAAGCCTATAGATAAGCCTTTAAGAATACCAATACAAGACGTTTACTCTAAGTCTGGAGTAGGAACAGTCCCAGTTGGCAAGGTAGAAAGTGGTGTACTAAAAGTTAATGATACATTAGTATTCATGCCAGCAGGAAAGAAAGGAGAAGTGAGATCTATAGAAACTCATTATACAAGGTTAGAAAAAGCAGAGCCAGGAGACAACATTGGTTTTAACGTTAGAGGAGTGGAAAAGAAGGATATAAAGAGAGGAGACGTAGCAGGACACTTAGATAATCCACCAACTGTTGCTGATGAATTTACTGCTAGAGTAATCGTAGTTTGGCATCCCACTGCTATTGCCGTAGGATACACTCCAGTGCTTCACGTTCACACAGCTAGTATTGCTTGTAAAATCTCAGAATTAGTTCAAAAACTAGATCCAAAAACAGGCAAAGTGGTTGAAGATCATCCGCAATTCTTAAAGCAAGGAGACTCAGCAATAATAAAGTTCAAGCCGATTAAGCCACTCTGTGTAGAAAAGTTCCAAGAATTCCCAGCGTTAGGTAGGTTTGCAATAAGGGATATGGGTAAAACCGTAGGAGTAGGGGTTATAACAGATATCAAACCCGTAAAGGTAGAGATCAAGTAATTTCGGTGTTTTTTATGCCTACTAAAGCAAGAATAAGATTATGGAGTAGTAACGTTAAAGATTTGAATTATGTTGTAACACAAATAAAAGCTATAGTTGATAAAACAGGAATTAGCATGAGAGGCCCAGTTCCTTTACCTACTAAGAGGCTAGAAGTTCCAGTAATGAGGTTACCGCATGGAGAAGGAAGGAAAAAGTGGGAAAAGTGGGAAATGAGTATACACAAGAGAGTAATAGATATTGCTGCAGATGAGAGAGTAATGAGACAGTTAATGAGAGTAAGAGTTCCAGAAGACGTTTATATTGAGATAGAATTGATTTAGGTTATTTTCTCGTTAAGTAAGACTGCAAATCTTTTAAGTTTTTTAATCTAATTTTATAATTGCCGGGGTGCCCGAGCGGACCAAGGGGCTGGCCTGGAGAGAATTAACCGGTCAGCCAGTGGGGGAAACCCTGCACGGGTTCAAATCCCGTCCCCGGCGCTGTTCGAAGTCTTTATAGCACATAACCTCATTCTACACTAGCGTATTTTCATTTCCTTAATTAACTTTAATAAAATATTCATCCTTCTGAGTTTCTGTGAACGGCTATGTTTTAGACAATTCATTAAGATACATCACAATTAGCTATCAGAATTATGATGGCTTATGAAATTTAGATTAAATTCCCTTAAAGTTTTCCTCTTTAGAAACGCTAATTTTACATTATAAAAATTTTAAAAGGGATAGCAAATCACCAATTTTCACTTCTAATGTACTAAATTCATTCATACGCTATTTAGACTACTTCTTCATGTACTGAATAAATGTACTATGGATATCTTAATAATTCAAGTAGAATACTAAGGTTCCTTTATATGATTAAATGCCCGTGCTTAATTGACTGAAGTATGGAGACAAATACTACACTCTGAATTTTGAGAAAATAATTTCTGAAGTATGTAAGGAAAGTGAATTCAATGACGAAGTAACTTCTAATTTAGAAGTTAAAATATACGAAAACTATGGAGTAAGACATAATCTAAAAATCTGTTTGATTAAAAGACGATTTTCTCCACAACTTTCCTATGAGTACCATTATATTCTTTATTTACTGCAATACAGTAAAAGTAACACACGTACAAGAAGGCCAAATAGAAGCTAATATAATAGCTTTTAAATATAGTAGAAATCACCGTAATACAGCGCTTGTCGAGCCCTCATATACGCGCGCCGTAGCCGGGATTTGAACCCGGGTCAAGGGCTCGACAGGCCCTCATCCTAGACCGGGCTAGACTACTACGGCAAGAAAAATATACATGTGAAATTATTTAAAGTTTATGTGAGGATAGTAAAATTGAGACTTTATAAATAGCAAACATACTAAAAGCGATCTAATTAAGAACTAACTAATGGTTAACAGAGAGCGCCGGGGACGGGATTTGAACCCGTGCAGGGTTTCCCCTACTGGCTTTCTTAAGCTTAGCCTCTCAAGGCCAGCCCCTTGGTCCGCTCGGGCACCCCGGCAATTATAAAATAATGTTGGAGAGTTTTAATTATTAACTACTATAATTGAGTAACCTTTGCTTCTTTTAATCGCATTTACATTATAAAAATAATTAGAAAATATCTTCAAGACGTTATTTTCTCCTTTATAGACCACCATCTGTATGAACCCGCCTTTTTTGAGTTTTTCTGCAGATTGTTCTGCAAATTTTTGTAAGAAATCCACTCCTTTTGAGAGTGGCGGATTAGAGTAGATTGCGTCCACTTTCTCTTGTATTGCAGAAAGCACGTCGCTTTTCATTACCGTTACACGATTTTGTAAATTATATCTTTCTACATTCAGCTTTGCTGTAGCTACAGCCAAAGGATTGACGTCTACCATGTATACTTTTAATTTCTCGTTTTTTAGTGCTATAAAAATTCCTACGGCTCCATATCCACAGCCTAAGTCTACTACTGTTCCTTCGTCAGGAATTATTAAATTCTCTAGAAAAGTTCTAGTACCTAAATCAAGTTTTTTCTTTGAGAAGAGTCCTGGATGGCTTACTAACGACAACGGAATTCCGTCTATTACATCATTTACTACGTAAAGGTCTTTCATTTCCAAGCCCTAGGATAAACATCTCTTTTTATCAAAATTCTATTGGGTCTTACTACTTCTCCTTTCTTCATTTGTTGAATATTATTAGAATCAACCAAAGCTTTGCCTATTGCTATTCCTTCTCCTTTGATAGTTATTAACCCTACTAAATCTCCTTTTTTGAAATTTTGGTATGCAACTATTCCTGGGGCATTTGCAGTAGCTCCGTAAGCTATTGCATCAACTGCATTATCGTCTAATATAATTTTAGGTATTCCGCAAAGTCCTATTTCCATTGGAAGCAGTATTTTTCTTAAATCGCTTTCGTCTTTGCAATTCTTCCACATGTATAATGCTTCAGATACATCTTGTAATGTAACTAAACCTTCTTCTGTAAATGTTCCAGATTTAGTTCTTCTCAATTCTCTCATATGTGCTCCAGTACCTAGTATAATTCCTATATCATGGCATATTTTTCTCATGTAAGTACCTGGCTCTGACGAGATCTTCAATAAGAACAGTTTACCATCCTTTTCTTCCAGAATTTCTATGTCGAAAACTTTTCTTGTTCTTAATCTCCTCTTTACTGAGGATCTAACTGGTGGTCTTTGGTAAATTTTTCCTTTGAACTCTTCTACTATTTCTTTAACTATGGAGACATTTACCTTCTCGTGAGTTTCCATCACACAAATGTACTCTTTTTCTGCTTTAGTTATATATGTTATTAGTTTTGTAGCATTTTCTAGACCTATAGGTAACACTCCAGATACTTTGGGATTACCCCGCCCGCTTAGGGCTCCAGGGTCCCACCGTGGCCTACTTTACTGAGATTGAACATTTTTTTGATCCAGAATGCTACTTCATGACTTGTAGGTCCAGGAGGCTTGTCAATGTTTATTATGGAATTTTTTATTAGTTCGTCTAAAGGTCTTTTGTCTGGGAAGAAGCCGTATTTTTCAGATGTTTGAGATTCTTTCTTTATATTCCACGAGTTATTGTATCCACAAAAAGTGTCTATCTTATATATAAAATCATAAAAAATCATTTAAACCACTGGTATTTTTATCTTTACCTTTTCTTTCATGAAGTCTGTTAATCCGGCTTCTTGTAGTTTCTTTTCTACTTCCTCGTCTGATGCTCCTTTCTGAATATCTATTTTTTTATCCGTAGGTTCTAGGTGTAAAATGTTAGATCTTTTCCTTTTTACTCCAGATATTTTCTTTGGTCCGGTAACTAATACGAAGTTACTATCTATTATATCTACTATTATGCATTTTTTACCTGCGTCTTTTCCTCTAGTTTTTACGCATATCCTACCAACTTCAATTGCGGACATTGTAATCTAAAAGAAACTTTATGCCTATAATTTAAAACTTACCTTTAATTTGTCATCTATTTCCAATATTTACTGTTTCTAAGGAACTTTTTCTCCTCTTCTACTAAAGCAATATAAAATTTCTCTTCCCCATCAGATAATTTACTAAGGACTCTGCCCGCATTTGATGGCCCTACACCCGGTACTGCTATAGCAATAAAAGCGTATTTTCCATATCTTGAAAATAAGGAGGATATTGTTCTCAATTCTTCAAGTTTCTTCATTTCAAGCCTTTTCAACTTCTCGCCCTTAAGTGCTTTCCTTACTATTTCTGGGCTATTCTTATCATCGGTAGTAGTAACTGTTAAGAAAACTGAACTGCACTTTGGACATTTATCTGGAATATTCCTTATACTAACTATTTCATTCCACCCGCACATTATACACAGTACTTTTACATCTTTGGACAAAAGTCTTCTTTTAAATATCTCCAGCATTGCAGAGTTTGATTCTGTAGTGAAGGCCAGTAGTCTATCGAGGAAGTCTTGCGAAAGAGGAGAAGGATCTGGCGTCTCTATTATATTCCACTTATAATGATTTATTTCATCAAATATACTTAAATCGTGGTATTTTACTACCGTTTCCTTTACGGCTTCTTCTCCGATTATTGTATCTGTAAAAGCTTTAAGTAATGTACTGCTCACTTGTACGTCTGAGTTTAAGTCTATTGCTCCGAATCTTTCAGCCTCTATCAATAATTGCCATTTAAATTGTGGGCTTTCTTTTATTGCATTACTTACTATTTCAATAATTTCCTTCTTGTTCAAAGACACGAGAGTCTTTACTGCTTTCTCAATTGTTTCTCTAGTTATAGGAGTTACTGACGCTAGAACTATGTGGTAAGGGTCATTCCTATAAGTGACTTTTATTCCGTTAAGTCTGGAAAGGATAAATGATAGTATAGCTCCTAAAGTATTATTTCCCTTACTTCCAAAAGGTGATAAAATAGTAATAAGATCTTTATTTTGACCTATTATTTCAAGTAATATTTCATTATTTTTAATTTCTGGGTATCCTTTTGTTTTATACTTTTCGAGTTTCTCATTAATTTCTTCATATGGAGATCCTTCCTTCATATATTTTTGTAATTTTTTAAAGACTCTCTTAGCTATTTCCTTTTCTACTGGTATTGATTCTCCGAACCAACTTGGCAGTATTCCTTCCTTTAATGAAGCTCTTTCCACTATTACTTTGTTATTATCTATAGAAACTACTTTCCAGAGTTTACCTCCTAAGATGAAAATAGAATCTTCATCAAGCATAACCACAAAATCTTCATCTAGTTTTCCTATTCTTGTATTGCTTGAGACTTCTATTACGTCGTAAGATCTTATTGAGTCGGGTATCATGTTAACTTGGTAATAATATTTCCAGGTTCTGTAAGAAGGCGATAAGTTTTCGCCCTTAACTTTAGCTATTTTCTCTGATTCTAACACTGATAATACATTATCTAAATCTTCGTCTTTTAAGTTGGAAAAATATACTGAGTTCCTAATTATTTGAAGGATTTCATTTTTATTATACCCTTCAAGAATCATGCCTGCAATTTGGTGTGCCAAAACGTCTAGAGGGTTTTCTTCGTATGAAGGTTCTTCTAAGTAATTTCCTACTGCCTCAGTCAACGTTTCGCATTCCAAGATATCAAAGAGATAGTTTGAAGGTATAATTACTCCCTTGGCTTTTTTGTGTAACGAATGTCCGCTTCTTCCTACTCTTTGTATTAGTCTTATTACTTGCTTAGGAGACATGTATTGAATTACAAGGGAAATTAGTCCTATATCTATTCCTAGTTCTAAGCTTGATGTTGCAACTATCGCGTCCAATTTTCCTTCTTTAAAGTCTTTTTCTACATTTAATCTTACGTCTCGATATAATGAACCGTGATGGGTTGATATGTTTAAGCTAAATATAGCCTGGAGTTTATTTGCTAAGAATTCTGCAGTTTCTCTAGTATTTGTGAAAATTAAAACGGGCTTATTCTCTTTAATTATCTCGCTTATTTCACTAATCCTTGCAGTTAAAATAGGATCTAATCCTTCTTTTAATGCTATATTTCTTGTTTCGTCGCTAAGCTTTGGAATTAGCAGTTTTAATTCCATATCCTTTGTAGCATCTATTTTTGCGACTTCGACATTGCTATTAATATCTAGGTATTTTTTAGCTAATTCCATATTTCCTATTGTTGCAGAAATTCCTATTATCTGTGGAACTCCTTTTATGAGCTTCTTTACTCTCTGCAAGACAACTGAGAGTTCATATCCTCTTTTCTCGTCTAACATTTCTTGCAATTCATCGATTATTATCCATCTTAAATTTTCAAAATATTTTCTATAAAACTCATTTAATATAAGATATTGTAAGCTTTCGGGTGTAGTTATAAGAACGTCTGGAGGTTTTTCAATTATCTCTTTTCTTTCTTTAGAAGTAGTATCTCCATGTCTTGTTCTAATTTTTATTCCGAAAACTTCTCCAATGTTTCTTAGTCTAGATTCTAAGTCTCTATTCAATGCTTTAAGTGGGGTAATATATAATGTAGAAATTTCTTGTGGTCTTGATCCGAAAATTCTATAGAAAACGGGTATTATTGCGGCTTCTGTCTTACCGTAGCCAGTAGGTGCTATTATTAAAGTATTATTTCCCTTTAGAATTATAGGAATAGCTAACTTTTGTATTGGGGTAAGTTTTTCATAGCCGAGCTTTCTTAAATTCTCAACAAAAACCAGGTCTTCCTGCATTAACAAGTTAATAATTGGTTATGACGAGGTAATAAGAGTATGCAAGAAGTTAGACATGGAGTATTTTTGTTGATAGCGATATTAGGTTTAATTTTACCTAAGTTTATTTTTGCTGGATATCAATTAGGATCTGTTTACGTTAATCTTGGAATTTTTGCGTCATTATTTATTGATGCTATATTATCATACATTTTATTCGGATCAGCTATAATATCTCTAGTATATTTCATATCTATATTATCATTAATTGACATATTGAATTATATTGATTTATTCAACATTTATATATTATTTCCTTATAGTCTGGGATTAGCTACAGCTCTGTTCTTTGGATTAATTATAAGAAGGAGATATGAGGATGAGTTCTTATCTTCATTAAGGAAGATTTATATCTCATTTAATACTTACGCAGTCTCGCTGGCTGTAGCATTCGTTGCTTTGTCTATAATATTCTACACAGTACTTTATTTTAATCAGTTATTTTTATTAGGAAGCATAATCTCTTTCTTTTTATTGATATTATCAGGAAGAAAGGAAGATTCTCCACTAATAATGGCAGGCTGGATCTTTTTACCTTATATCATGTCTCAAGTAGGTTTAAACAAGGAAGATAAAGGTATCTGTATAGGTGAGACAGTAGGGATATTAAAGAGATCATCGTTTTCCTCTTTAAAAATATCTACAAACAGTAATTATAAATGGGTATCTTATAAGTCGAAGTTTTACATTAATATTGAAAAAAATAGAAATTTTAATATACTAATAGTAGGTGGTAGTGGATCAGGTAAGTCTTACTTAGCTAAGAATATATTGAAAAAAGGAGGCTTACATTTCCTTATTTTCGATATTCATGGCGAATATGATGTAGATGCGAAGAGGATAGATATATCCAAGATTTCTATTAACCCGTTGTCTTTATTTGGTCAGTCTCCAAGGCAGAGGGCATTAGAGGTAGCATATATGATAAAATCCATATTTAATCTAGGTAGCTTACAAACTATAGACCTTTCAAATATAATTGTTGATGCATATGGAGAAAAGGGTATATTCGAGGATGATGAAAGAACTTGGAATTTACCTCCTCCAAATTTTAGGGACGTGTTAATGCTACTTGAGAAGAAGAAAAAACTTGTTACTACTTCGCAAGAACTTAATAAAATTCAATCTTTAGAACCGTATATTTATTTCCTATCGTCAAATACATTTATGAATAATTCAATAAGTATTTATGATATAGTAAGTGATGATTATGTTTTAGATTTTTCCAAAGTTACAATTCCTGAGATAAAATATATTATAATTGAAACAATCTTAAGATCAATCTTGGCTTACATGTATATTTCTGGTCAATCTAATTTTAAGAAAATGATAGTAATTGATGAAGCTCCTTTTGTACTATCTAAGGAGAGCGGGGAAGAATTAATGGAGAGACTTTTTGCTGAGAGTAGGAAATTTGGTTTTGGTTTTATATTAATATCGCAGTCTGTAGAATATGTTAGAAAGCTTATTCCTAATACTTCTTACGTTTTTGCTCTAAATGTTGTAGATCCTACGGAGATAGATTTTATAAGTAGGTTAATTGGTGGACAAGATCAGGATATATTTAAAGCTATTTATAATAGTTTACCGAAGTTAGAAAGGGGTTTAATTATAACAAGAGATATATTGCGGGATGAAATAATTTTGGTTCGTTCAGATTAGGTGAGATTATGTCAGACGATTACGAGAATAAGGAGGAAGAAGAACCAAAGAGAGAAAGAGAGGAAAAGACTGAAGAGGAGGAAGAAGAATTACCTGCTCTGACTTTGCAAGATATTGAATTATTAATGAAAAATACTGAAGTGTGGGATGAATTAATAGCAGGTAAGATTAGTATTGAAGAAGCTAAAAAAATGTTTGAAGAAAATTACGAAGATTTAGCTAACTCGCAAAAGAGAAAGGCACCAAGGAGGAAAACTACTAAATCCAAGAAAACAAATGTAAAAGAAGAAGAGGAGGAGTGATGTGTTCAAGGTAGTATATGCAAGTTCATTGGATTTTTATAAGCTAATAACCGCGATATCAAAATTAGTTGATTCTCCAATATTAAATTTAACAGAAGAAGGCGTTGTAGCTAAACATTTAACTGACGATAAAGTTCTGATGGGTGTTATAAATATTCCAAAAGATGTTTTAGATGATTATGAGATAGAGAAGCCTATTTCATTAAAGATTCCTATTTCAGATCTTAAAAAAGTGTTAGGCAAAGCTAAATCAAAAAACGCTTCAATAGAAATCTCCGAGACAGATTACGGGATTAAAATTACCATTAGAGATGAGAAATCTGGGACAAGAAGTACAATGAACTTAAAAGCAGAAAAAGGCGAGCCTCAAGTATTAAAGGAACCTAACGTTAAGTTACCTGTTTCTATAGTTTTTGAAGGAGATATATTAAAGACTATAATAAGTGATGCATCGGAAATAGGGGAAGAAGTAGAATTTTCGGCCGAGGGAGATGAAGTAATAATCTCTACTGAAGAGTCTGGGAAAACTTATAGGGCAGTACTTAAGAAAGATCAGCCTTTAAAAGAGGTTAGTATAGAAAGCAGTTCTAAGGCAATATATAGCCTAGAAGTTCTAAAGACAGTAGCTAATGAAAGCAGTTTTACTGATACGTTAAAATTAAGCTTTGGTAATAATTTACCTATGAAAGTTGAGGCTTCTACTGATAAAGGAGCTATGCTAATATTCTGGGTTGCTCCACGTATGTAATACTTCCTTCAGATCCTCTTTTTATTATTGCAGAATATGTATCATGAGCTCTTAAAATGCCTGTTTTATCTCCTTCTATTATTATAAAATTTGATTTTATTCCTTCTTCTATTTTATTATCTCCGAGGAATTTGGCATTTATAGTTACAGCTCTCAAGATTTCTCGCGAATAATTACTTAGAGGATCTTGGAGCCTTGATATTAACAGTGCAGTTTCCATTTCTTTCCATAAATTTGGAGAAATCCACGCAGCGTTATCGGTACCCAGTAGGATGTTTACACCAGATCTTATTGCAGTGGCGATTTTAGGTATTCCGCTTGAAAACCATAGATTACTTCTAGGACAAAAAACTAGACTTATGTTGTTATCTTTTAAAAGCAGCATTTCGTTTTCTGAAAGCCAGGTCCCATGAATTACCAGATTAGGCTTCAAATATTTTATAAAGTACTCTAGATCGCTCTTTAAATTCTGCCTTAATGTTTCAGATACATGTGCTGCTCTAATTTTATTCTTAAATGCATAGCTTATCTTTTCAAGTTCTTGTCGTGAATAGCTTGACATGCTCGATACGCCAAATCCGTCATCGATTTCTGCTAACTTTGTCAGATTTTCTTCACTGAACTCATTTTTCTCCAGTCTACCTAGAATTATGTAATTTATCCCTGCTATTTTTCTTTTTGTGCTAAGAGCGATTTTACTTCCTAAAATTCCTAACTCCCTAAAATCTACTATAGTTATTATTCCAAAATTTATTGAATTATAAATATATTTTAATGAAAAGTTTGTTAATTCTTTTTCATTTAATTTCGATAAAAACTCATATTTTATACTATTAGGGTCTCCTACAAGATCTTTTAATGCCTTATCTATTCCGATCTCTGGAAATGCGTAATCTAATATGTGAACATGAGAGTTTACAAGCGACGGTATTGCTATCCCTGTAGTAAAATTCTTTCCATTGCTTGCAAAACCGTTGCCAATATGCGTAATTTGTCCATTACATATTTCGATATTTGCATTATCCTTAATCTCCAGATTATCTCCCAGAAGGACTTTTCTTACATTAAGAATTTCGCAATTTTCCACCTTTCTTCCCTTTCAACTCTTATTTCGTCTAGAGCTTTTGTTGCTCCAGCCATTGCAGATCTCGCATTTTTTCCTATTCCTATACCTACTTTAATTTCGTCCATATTTTGAACAATATTGATAACTTTGTCTATAATGTCCTCATTGATAAATGCTATCATATTATCTCCGCCTAAGTATTGAGTAATTCCACCCAAATCGTATATTTTTTCAGACAACATAGAGTAAAGTCTTGTTATTTTCATATATGCTGTATAAAATGATAATTCTTTAGTTAATAAAGTAAAATTATTATAATCGAAGTGGCATGCAACAACGTTTTCGTCAGGAAGTTCATTAAAACTTGTCTCGGATAAGGAACTTAGTATACACTTGTGTGCGTTTGCTTCAGCTTCTCTAGGAGATTTACCGTAACTTAGACATACTCCTATTTTAGTTGGAGCGATTTCCTTAATTTTAGCATAGACCTTTAGTAAATCTTTAGTAGATATTCCGTCAGCCAAAATTATTAGACCATCATATCTTACTGGTAATGAAAACCCCCCAGTTCTTGATATTTCATCATTTACTGTTTTATACACATTGGATTGAATATCTTGTATTTTCCATTCTCTATCGTAACCTAAACTTTCCGTCCATTCTTTATATCCAATGAATTCCATTAACAAAATTTTCATTCTATTGTCACTCTTTCTTCATTCAATTTTTCTGGGACTTTCCTTAATCTTCTAGCCATTTTGATTGCAGCTTCAACTGCTCTAGTTGCATATTCTTCTATTCTTTCTACTGCTTGTTCATGTGAAGCTCCAGGACCTATAATTCCTAAACCTATAGGTTTTTCATACTCTATCTCAAGGTCGGAAATAAGCCTAGCTATTTGGTTAGCTATCATTTCATCATGTTTAGTCTCTCCTTTGATAATTGCTCCCAAAACTGCAACGCAGTCAACGTCTAACTTAATTAATTTCTTTACTGCTAGTGGTATTTCAAAAGATCCTGGAACCTTAAATATCACGCTAACTTTAGCTCCTAAGAATTCAGCATGAGATATTGCTCTCTGTAACATCAGATAAGTAATATCATAATTAAATTCAGCAGCTACTAATCCTAGTTTAATCGATTGGTCCGGCATCTTTATATCCCTGCCTTAAACCTTTGCCTGCAAAAGGAGTTAATGCATTATTACCTTCTTTTACTAAGAGAACTAAATTTCTTGCATGCTTTGATGCTCTATCTATAGCTATCTCTTTTAACTTATCTTCATTATCTGCTTCGTCCTCGTGAATCGTAACATCTATAACATGTTTCGAGGTTAATACTTGAACCATTATTAGCCCGATACTGGTTGCTAGGTAACTATATTTATCAAGCATGGTTTTCCCTACCCAACCCAGCGTTATTACTCCATCACAACCATTATCAATTAATCTTCTTGCAGCTACTGGTAGATCTTTTATTCCGGGTACAGTATACCTTGTAATTTTTGCTTCAGGATCTTCTTTCTTTATTATTTTAATGGCTATTGACCCCATATCAACTCTTGAGAACGTAGTGTCGGCAACTCCATATTTCATGCTATCATCTCTTTTAGGATTTCTTTACCTTCTACTAGTAAGAATCCCATATTTTTTGCATATTGCATAACTTTCTCTTTATTTAGACTTTTTCCTTCATCTAGCATTTCTGTAATTACAACACTCTTTTCAAGGCCTACGTATTCAGCTAGTGTTGTTGAAAGCTCGGTATGTCCATGTCTTTCTCCTATTCCTCTTGATAATAAAATTGGTACATGACCTGGAGCATAAAATTCCATATAGAATCTTTTTGTTGCGTCTTTTTCATCTTCTTTTAACTCAGATATAATTTCATGCAACTTAGAAATTGTTAATGCTCTATCATTATCTGAAATTCCTGTCCTAGTGTTTACGTGATTTACCCATAATGCGAATGCTGGCTTATCACCGTATTGAGGTAATTTAACTAATTGCTTGTATTCTGAGCTTAGTAGCATATCGGTTTGAAACTTTAAGCCTAGTTTTTTACCTTCTTCTTTGCCCGTGGCATAACAAATTAATCCACCAGCTTCTTTTCTCAGTATATAGATTTTTTTCCAGTCTATTGCTCCTGCGTAAAACATCATGTCTGTTTCTTCTTCTCTTCCATCAAAATCGTATATCAGTATTGGCAGGCCATCTTCCAGGTTTTTCCTTATCTCTTGTTTTGATATCATAAGCTATCTATTCAACAATAATATATAAGTATTTACTTATTCCTTTTTATTGTCCTAAGTAATATACTACCAATTATTGATAAAATAGGTATTAGTAATATAACTATGTAGTCATATTTAGGCGTATCATCTTTACTATCTCCTTGAGGTAAGTGTGTATTAGAACTAATAGGAACATGTATGCTCAGATTTTCTGGCCCGCAGACAATTATCTTTATACATCCTAATTTTTCTTTAGTACCATTAATTATTTGTATTAAAAATATTGAGTTATAATCCGTTAGATATGCATCGTTTATTATATAGCAATGGTTAGATATAGGACAGTTTGGAATATTGATATGAATAAGGGAAATGTTGCCTGTTAAGTTATATGGTGTTTTTATATAAATTTCTTGTGTAAAGTTATTAAATGTAATATTAGCTGGATTATTAACACTAGAATATATCTCTAAAATTACTTTATTTGGTGGAGAGTCTCCAATTTTATACGAAACGCTGGAATAGTATGAGTAAGAAATTGATGAGACTAGGGCTATACTTATAAGTAAAAATGTTAACGCTTTAAGCATGCTAATAAATATTAGATAGAATAAAATAAAAAGGAATGAGAGATGTCTGCTAGTCAGTACAATCCTTATAATTGGAAGTTCCTACTATTCACACAAGTATGGTTAGTAATAATATCTATAGTTTTAACTTATTATCCACAGTATTATTTTGAGGTAATAATTTTATATATGATAGTAATTTTTGGATTTACCTTCTTTATGACTTACAAGTCTAATCCTACTTTTAGAGATAGAAAATTGCTTTATGAGATAGTTAACTCTAGGACAATATATGAGGAAAAAGATGTCTCGAAGTTAATAATGGCAGATCAAGAATATCAAAAACAGTATATGGACTCTATAAAGAGAAATTTTAGAATGTTAGGATTTTATGTTGTTTACTTGGCAGTATTGTTCTTTGCATACAGCTATATAATAAAATTTGCAGATTCTCAAACTTTAACATATAGATTAATAGTGTATTTAGCGTATTTTGAAGGTTTGTTTGGAATAGGCTTCTTCGTAAGCAGAAAGGTTCTAGCTCCATCAATGGGCAATATGGCGCCAATGGCTATGCCTAGTTATAAGATAACTGAAAAGGGAATAGTTAGCAGTAAAGGATATTCCGTCTTCCTACATGCTAAATATTTACTTAATTCTGAGATTACAATAAACCGTGAAAAACATTATATAGAGATAGATTCGACAAAACAGAAATTACCATATAAGGTTAGATTATATTCACAGGACATAGATAAAGTTCTTGATTATATAGAGCGTATTAAAAAACTGGAGCTTAAAAGGCAGAGTTCCGAAGGCTAGAAAAGTGAAAATGTGAATATGTAGCTAAAGTTTCTTGCGTTTTTACGCCATCATAATTGTCTTTTATTCCCTTACCCTTTATATTCTTAAATATGAATTTCTTCTCGTTTACTTCTACTGGAAAAGAAACATGAAATTCATGACCCCTTATTTTTTCTCCTTTTCTAGAAATTATCGAGTTTTCTAAACTTAAAAGTTCAGTATAACCGATAGTCAACTTTCCTTTTGCTGAAATCCCTATATCGAAAATGTTACTCATATTGTATTTTTTATCATCTGTTCCTATTATATACTTAGAAGTATACATTAATCCGCCGCATTCTGCTAAGATTTTTGTTCCTTTATACGATTCTTTTCTTAGCCATCTGGAAGTTGTAGAGGATTCTAATTCTTTAAGGTAAAGTTCAGGATATCCTCCGCCTATGTAAATTAAGTCAGGATTTTCAACTGTTTCACCTTTTAATGGACTGAAGAATTTTATCTGAAATTTTCTTTTTAGTATTTCTATATTTTCTTGATAGTAGAAGTTAAAAGCTGCATCGTAAGCTATTGCAGCAATTTTTTCCTCATTTTGCATCGTTTCTTGATTGTTAATACCAGGTAAATCCTCTGCAGAATTAGCTATTTCAAGGACTTTATCAATATCCACGTGTTCCTCTATTAGTTCAGCAATAACTTCGATTGATTTTTCTGGGTTATAATCTTCAGTAGTGTAAAGACCTAAATGCCTTGAAGGCACTATTAAGTCTTTTGAAAAAGGTACATAGCCTAAAACTTTCACATCTTTTACTGAATTCTTGCAGTAATTAAAATGGCCTTCTGAAGAAATTTTATTAAATATTACTCCTGCTATTCTTGCATTTCCGTAATCTTTTAGTCCTCTTATTATTGCTCCTGCAGTACTACCTATATTTTCACAGTTTATGATTAGGATTATAGGAGTTTTAGTTACTTCTGACAGTTGATAAGTACTGTAATCCAATCCTACTCCATCGTAAAGTCCCATAACTCCCTCTATTATAGAAATATCAAATCCATTAGAATATTTTATTATACTATTGATAACATTTTCCTTTCCCATAATGAATAAATCAAGATTTATTGAAGGAATACCTCTTGTTGCTATTTTATGATATCCTGTGTCTATAAAGTCTGGTCCTGCTTTGAATGGTCTTACCTTAACTCTTTTAGATAATGCTCTCATTAAACCTGAGGAAATGAGTGTTTTTCCAGAATCACTTCTGTCTGATGAAATTAAAATTCTAGGTATATGAGTCATATTACACTTAATGACAAAAAGAAATAAATGTATAATTTATGTTAAATTCACTCATGAAGCTTTCTTATGATGATGTAAGAGATTTTAAGAATATATTAACTGCATTAGCAAAGCTAGTCGATGAAGCATCACTAAAGATAAACCCAGATGGAGTGGAATTAGTAGCTATAGACAGAGCTCATATTTCATTGGTAAGACTTCAAATTCCTAAGGAAGCATTCAAGGATTACGACGTTCAAGAGGAATTTAATTTCGGTTTTAATACCCAATATCTATTAAAGATTTTGTCAGCACCTAAGAAGAAGGAATCCATGGAGCTAGAGGCAGAGGATCCTTCACAGGTTATAATAAGGATTTCTGGCGGTATTAATAGGGATTATATTATAAGGAATTTAGACGTTTCTCCTCCAGAAGTTCCTGAGCTTAACTTGGAGTTTGATGTTAAAGCTAGCATAAATTCTTCTGGATTTAACAAAGCAGTGGGTCAAATTTCATCTGTAAGCGACACTATACTATTTAAGGCCGATGAGAATGGTATTACACTTAGAAGTAAGTCTGAAACTGATGTAGAAGTAGAATTTGCTAAAGAATCAGGTGGGTTACAAGACATAGAGATTTCGAAGCCTGCAGAGTCTACGTACTCTTGTGATTATTTGGATGATATATTGGCTTTAACAAAACTTTCTGGTTTAATGAAAATCTCGTTCTCTGATCAGAAACCATTACAGATACAGTTTAATATGGAATCTGGCGGTAATGTAATATACTTACTTGCTCCACAAATGGGGTGATAAAATTTAAGGCATATATAATAGGAAGTTATCCAAGATCTCTTGCATTAGGTAAAACAATATCTAGATTTAGGTCAGGCAAACTATCTCAAGATAAGTTAGATAATGCGTTTTTAAAAGAAGAAGAAAAATTCTTTAATATAGTAAAGGAAGTCAATCCTGCATTTACTACCGACGGCTTATTTAGATGGGATGATATAGTTGATTTAACTTTTTCTTATATTAATGGTCAAGAGAAAGGAGAGTTAATGAGATTTTTTGATAATAACTTTTATTACAGAAAAGCTGTAATAAAGTCAAAATTAACTCCTAAAGAGGAATATCAGAAAATTCTTGAGCTTGATAAGGAGATGTTAAAGAAACTTGAGGTAAAATCTAGTTTAAGTTCTGTGATATTAGGTCCTCTAACATATGTTGAATTATCACAAGATGAGTATTACCATGATGAAGAAGAATTAATGTTCACGTATTCTTCAGTTGTTAACGAGGTAATAAAAGGAATAGAGAGTAAAGTTGATATGATAGAAATTCACGAGCCTTCTCTTTTCTCTAAAGGAATTAAAAAGGAAACGTTAGATAAACTTTCTTCAGCATATGATGCTATGCTCAAAGGAGTCAGAAAACCTACGCTGGTTATTTCATATTTTGAAGTGTTAAGCAAAAGGCTTCCTTATCTATTTTCTCTACCAGTAGAGAACTACGGTGTGGATATAATAGAGAACAAGAAGAAACTAGCTAATATTTATAAGTATTTTAAAGATAAGAACGTATTTTTAGGAGTTTTGAATACCAGAAATACTAAAATGGAAAGAATAAGCACTATAAAGAGAATGGTAGAGAAGGCCAAAGAAAAGGGAGCTAAAGAGATCATGATAGGTAATGCCAGTTTAATGGATTTTATACCGGAGAAGGTTGCTAGGAAAAAATTAATGCTTCTAAAGAAGGTGATACAATGATGGAAGAATTACCAATCTTACCAACAACCGTAATAGGTAGTTATCCTAGACCAAAATGGCTAAGAGAGGCTATAAGACTACATAAGGCAGGAAAAGTTTCTGACGAAGAGCTAACAGAAGCATTTAACGATGCTGCTTTAGCTGTACTTCACGATCATTATTTAGCAGGGATAGACGTCCCTACAGATGGCGAAGTAAAAAGAGATGAAATGGTAGAGTATTTTGCGGAAAGATTAGGAGGGTTCAAGTTTTATGGCCCTGTAAGGGTTTGGGGTACTGCGTATTATAGGAAGCCTGCTGTAGTAAGCAAGATAGAATATAAATCCCCACTTTTAGTTGATGAGTTTAACTATACTAAATCAGTATCATATACTCCGAACGTTAAGATAACAATTACCGGACCTTATACAATTGCGTATTGGTCATATAATGAATATTACAAAGATATGAGAGACTTAACTTTTGACCTAGCAAAGATAATAAATAAGGAAATACATAACTTAGTTGATGCTGGAGCAAGAATAATACAAGTCGATGAACCAGCTATACATTCGAATAAGAAAGATGTTAACTGGGCAGTGGAGGCAGTAAATGAAGCTGTTAAAGGAATTAACGCTAAACTGATAATTCACATATGTTATGGTGATTATAGGATAGTCGCGCCATATTTGAACGAATTTAAGGTTGATCAAATAAATTTTGCTTTAAAGATATATAATTACAGATACTTAGACTTATTTAAAAAATACGGGTATGAAAAAGAGCTGGGATTAGGAGTTATAGACGTACATAACAGAAGAATAGAATCTGCAGAAGAGGTTGCTAAAGATATTAAGAACACATTAAAGTACTTCCCTGCTGAGAAAATATGGATAAATCCTGATTGTGGATTAAAGCTTCTTCCTAGGAATATAGCCTTACAAAAATTAGTAAACATGGTAAAGGGAACAGAGATAGTGAGGGAAGAACTTAAAAAGTAGAATATAAGTACTAGAATAAGCTAGTGATTAGCTATGAATAAGAAGAGAGCTAGAGGTAAATCCCACTCCACCAGACCAGTAAGGGCTGGAGCTCCCAAATGGGTTAGGTTTACTAGAGAAGAAGTTGAAATGCTAGTAGAGGAATTAGCTAAAAGAGGATATGGGCCTAGTATGATAGGAGTAATATTAAGGGATCAATATGGTATACCATTAGTAAAGCAAATAACTGGAAAGAACCTAACTGATATTCTTGAAGAGAAAGGCTTAGCTCCTAAAATTCCCGAAGATTTATTCAATTTGATTAGAAAAGCTGTTAATGTAAGGAGGCATCTTACAGAATATCCTAAGGATAAAGTATCAAAGAAAGGCCTTGAGGAAATTGAATCAAAGATTAGGAGGTTAGTATATTATTATAAAGATGTTGGAAAATTGCCAGAAAATTGGGCATATGATCCAGCAACTGCCGAGTTATTAATAACTAGCACATCATAGTCTACACCCTATTTCTTTTAGTTTATTTTGAAGTACCAGACTATATGCTATTCTTGTTAAACTATCAGCTTCTGTATTTTCTTCTCTTGGAACCCATTTAAATTCTACATATTCGAAATTTTTTAGATTTTCTTGTATTTTATCATATATCTTTTTAAGTCTTAGAGACTTTATTTTATATTCTCCAGATAGTTGCCTAATAACCAATTGGCTATCTCCATAAAATATTGCATTTTTTATTCCAATTTGTATTAGCTTTGTCATAGCACAGTATATGCCCATGTATTCTGCAACATTATTTGTGGCATCTTTAGACCAAGGTTTTTCTGCCAAACCATAACCTTGTATAATTTGTTTATCGAGTTTTATTACATATGCGTAAGTTGCTATTCCTCCAGGATTTTTAGGTTCACACAGACCATCAAAATTAACTTTTGCTATCAATTTTTTCCTCTACCCTCTCTTTTAATACCTCTGCAACCCTTTTATCTACTCCTATAGGTTCTGCAATGATAACTTTCACTTTTTCCTGATTTACTATAGTTTCTCCTTTTTCATTTAAGTCTAATAACTTTGGAATATCCCTATAAAAATGCATACCTGCAGCGAATAATAATGGCACTGCAATTATTTCTGTAGCTCCTTTATTTACTAGAATTTCTAATGATTCTCTAAGTGTCGGTTTGTTAAATTCAAGAAATCCGTATTCTACGAGAGGGAAGTATTCTAATAGTAAATTTTTATAACCATCAGCAATATTTTTCCATTCCTCAACTCTACTGCCATGCAGGACTAAAATTATACCGATCATTTTAAGTTCTCTGGAGCTACGAGTTTATATACTTGTGTCAGAATACCAAAATGAAAGGTGACATTTAATTGCCGGACTTTAAGGTTGTAATTTCAGATCCCGAAACAAAGCAATTAAAGATAATGAAAGTAAAAGTAAAGGCAGATGAGAATGTAAAATCTATGGACGGAGAAAAAGACGGAAAAGCCTTACCTATAGCTAAATTGAACACTAAACTAAAGCAAGAGCTCAATTTGGACAAGTTATTAAGTTTGCAAATTGAAAAACAGGAAGGCGATAAAAAGGTAAAAATAAAAGTACATTTCCTAGTTCAGACCGATGATAGTTTACCTGATAAGGAAGTGCATATAAGTAAAACTATTGCCGAAAAATTCGGAGCAGAAGACTTTGAAGCTTTAGCTTATAGGACTAAGGCCTTTCAAATTTTAGTTGATCAATCAAAATTAAGCCTATTTGGTACTAAAATAGGAGATAAAATGAACTTAACAATCAGTGATACTCCATTTACACTAAAAGTCACCGGAGGATCTGACAATACGGGATTCGCGATGAGACCAGATATCTCCGGCCCCGCTAAGAGGAGAGTGCTAGTTTCTGGCCCACCGGGATATGTTCCACGTGAAGACGGAGAAAGAAGGAGGAAAATGTTGAGAGGAGATACAATAAGTAATGAAATAGTTCAGATAAATACTGTGATAGTAAGGTGATTTTTTGCCCTGGCCAAAAGTGCAACCAGAAGTCAACATAGGTGTAGTAGGACATGTAGATCATGGTAAGACTACATTAGTTCAAGCTTTAACTGGAATATGGACATCTAAGCATTCTGAAGAATTAAAGAGAGGGATGACGATAAAGTTAGGTTATGCAGAGGCTAGCTTTGGGATTTGTAAAAACTGTAAAAAGCCAGACGCGTATGTTAATGAAGAATCCTGTAGTCAATGCGGAAGTGATGAAGAACCGGATTTTTTAAGGAGAGTATCATTTCTGGACGCGCCAGGACATGAGATTTTAATGGCTACAATGTTATCTGGAACTGCGATTCTCGATGGAGCGGTTTTGGTAGTCGCTGCTAATGAGCCTTTTCCTCAACCGCAAACCAGAGAACATTTCGTGGCCTTAGGTATAGTTGGAATAAAGAATTTAGTTATAGTGCAAAATAAAATAGATGTAGTAACTAAAGATCAAGCTATTGCGCAATATAAGCAAATTAATGAGTTTATA